>NZ_JABJVY010000026.1:0-84714 GCF_040750475.1 Amorphus sp. 3PC139-8
AGGGCCAAACTCATCCTCGGTCGCGTCACGACAGACACGACCCGCGGAGTGACGGCCGCCTGACCGCGTCGGGAGGCCTCGCCACGCCTTCCGACGCTCAAGCAAACCACAAATCAAACACACAAGCGGAGTTTGAATCGCGACCCTCAGGCCGCCGCTTGCGCCGGTAGCGCCGTCTCGACGAGCTTGACCCAATAGGAACAGCCGTAGGGGATCACCTCGTCGTTGAAGTCGTAGCCGGGATTGTGCAAGGCCGCTCCCGGGCCGTTGCCGACGAACAGGAACGCGCCCGGCCGGGCTTCCAGCATGAAGGAGAAATCCTCCGCGCCCATCATCGGCGCCGCCTCGGTGCCGACCCGCTCCGGCCCGGCGATCGCAGCCGCGACCTCGGCGGCAAAAGCGGTTTCGTCCGTGTCGTTGATGACGACGGGATAGTTACGCTCGTAGCGAAGCGTCGCCGTCGCGCCGTAGGCGGCGGCCGTTGCCGGCACCAGCTCCTTCAGGCGTGCTTCGACATGGTCGCGGACCTGCGGATCGAGGGTGCGGACGGTTCCGGCGAGACGGGCCTGCTGCGGGATAACGTTGTCCGTGTCTCCGGCATGAAACTGGGTGATCGACACCACCGCCGCCTTGAGCGGATCGACCGAACGCGACACCACCGACTGGACCGCGTTCACGATCGTGGAGCCGACCAGGATCGGATCCACCGTCGTGTGGGGCCAGGCGGCGTGACCGCCAACCCCGTCCACGACGATCTCAATCAGATCCGCCGACGCCATGAAGGCCCCCGGGCGCACGGCGAAGGTGCCGAGCGGAAGGTCCGGCAGATTGTGCAGGCCGAAGATCCGCTCGATTCCGAAGCGCTCCATGAGCCCATCGTCGAGCATCGCCTTGCCGCCGGCACCGCCTTCTTCCGCCGGCTGGAAGATCACCGCGACGGTGCCGTCGAAGGCACGGGTTTCGGAGAGATAGCGCGCCGCCCCGAGCAGCATGGCGGAATGCCCATCGTGGCCGCAGGCATGCATTTTGCCGGGAACGGTCGACGCGTAGGGCTTTCCGGTCGTCTCCGTTATCGGCAGCGCGTCCATGTCGGCGCGAAGCCCGATCACCCGGCCGGATCCCTTGGTGCGGCCATGGATGATGCCGACCACGCCCGTTTGCCCGATGCCGGTCACCACCTCGTCCACACCGAAGGAGCCGAGCAACTCCGCAACCCGCGCCGCCGTTCGATGGACATCGTAAAGGGTCTCGGGATGGCGATGGAAATCGTGACGCCAGGCGGTGATTTCCGGCAGGAGATCGGAGAAGCGGTTGATGATCGGCATCTGTAGCTCCGGTTGGCTCGAGCAGGATCGCGGACACGGGGAAACCGGGTCTTGCCTCCGTCCGCTCTACCACGAAATACGATCGACTTGTTCCAGAACGCGTTTGCAGGCCAAGTGGAAACCGGTTGGCCGTCCGGAAACGCGTCGAAACAGAACTTAGACCCGCTCCGCAAGTCCGAGAAAAGGAAACGGATCTAAAACGGCAGAATGGGCCGCCAAGGCGCACCGCGCTACGGAGCCGCGAGCCACGGCGGTTCGGCTTCCCTGGTCAGAAAGTGCATCATGCCAACACCCAGCGCAGGCGGAAAGCGAACGGAGACCCGGCCCGGTGCCACGTCGTCGGGCTCGATTTCCGCTTTTTCGAGCGTGGAGAGCACCGGCGCAAGATCGCTCACACCGATGCCGTAGGCCGCCAGGAACGGCGCCGGCGGGACGGGCCCGGAAACCGCGACGCCCGCCATTTCCGGCCGACACAAGGTCACCCGGCCGCGCTCCAGCTTAAAGGTGCGTCCGCAGGCGACCGGCGAGGATCTCCGCCCCAGAAAGCGTTCCCAGCGCGTCGTGGCCGGCTCCAGGTCCGACACCGTCAGGATCTGATCCGTCAGGCTGTAGGCGCCGTTCGGGTGCTGCATCATCTCCGCGCGCCAATTGGCGGTTTCGGTGCGGTGCATGATAAACTGGATTCGCCCTTCCGCCATGGCGCCGGGCACGGTGCGCGCCACGGAAAATGCCAGGTCGACCTCGAAACCGTCCGGATCGGCATAGCAGCGTCTGAGATCGACGATCGGCTGCACCGCAAAGCCGGAGTTGGCGAGCCGCGCGCGCTCGTAGACGGCATCGCGGGTCGAGAACGTCACCAGGTGCACCCCGACATAGCGCTCCATCGCCTGCTCGAACTGACGCGCAAGCGTGGTCTCAGCCGTCTTGGCGAGAATCTGGACATAGCCCCTATGGAACATGAGGCAGTGATTCCCGGTCCCCGTCAGAACGGGTGGTCCACCCAGCGGATCGGGTGAGGTCAGCACCGTCCAGGGCGTGGTGATGAAGCCGAGCGCGCGCAGCGCTTTCGCGGCGGCCTCGTGATCCGGTACGAAATGCCCGACATGATCGAGGAAAATCGATCCAAGATCCGGTGGCACCTGACGATCTTCGCCGGCGGTCGGAGCGCTCATGAAGAGGCCTTCCCGTCGCTACGGCCCCCTTTCGGCGCAGGCCCCTCGTACAGTCTGAACTGACGCATCCCAAGACAACCAATTCCACACGCCAAAGATGTATAAATATTAAAATAACAATTCAAAGACGCAACCTTTCTGGGCGCGGCCAGAAGTCTCCGGCCAACACTCCGAAGCCGTCGCGAACCGACAACCATAGTGCGTCCTTCGTGGATGCGCACATTCCGGCCGTGCCACGGTGGTATTGGACGCATCCGGTCCCGGTACCGAGCAATTGACTGCCATTATCCCGCATTGGACCACGCCCGCCAAAGCGAAGCGAATCGTCATTTGGAGGCCGCACGTGCCGTTCGACTGAGTCACCAAACAGGCGGATCGCCCCCGACCGACCACGACCGAAACGCTTTGCGTCGCGTTCGGTTTCTGGCATCACCCAATCCGGTCGGGACGTCGAGGCGATCGCGGCTTTGATGTAACCTGTTCGGCCAGGGCCGACCTCGGCCACCTACCTCTCGTTGTTCTGAGTCCAGATGCGTCTTTTTCCGCTCGAGCCCATCCGATGGCCGCCGCCCAGTCTTCGCGAGATCGCCCGGTCGATTTCGGCGGAGGGCGTTTCGGCGGCGCTGATCGCACTGATTCTGTCGGCGACCGGCACTTTCGCCATCCTCCTCACCATCGGCAGAGAAGCCGGCCTTCCGGCCGATCTGATCGGATCGTTCGCGGCGGTGGTGTACGGCTTCGGCGGCGTGACCACGATCGTGGTGTCGCTGCTCTACCGCCAGCCCCTGACCGTGTTGTGGACGATCACCGGCGCGACCTTGCTGCCCGCCGCGCTCACCCACATGAGCTTCCCGGAGGCGATGGGCGCCTGCATGGTGGCCGGTCTCGGAATGATGGCGCTCGGGCTGTCGGGTTCCATGCAGCAGGTAACGCGGCTGATCCCCTTGCCGATCGCGCTCGCCATGCTTCTCGGCGTTTTTCTGCCGTTCGGCACCGGAATGGTCAAAAGCGTGGTGGACCTACCCGAAGTCGCCGGCCCGACCGTTCTGGTCTATCTGATCTTCGCTGCGGTTCCCCGCATCGCTCGGCGGTGCCCGCCGGTGTTCGCCGCCCTGGTGGCGGGATTGATCGCGGTCGCGGTCTTCGACCCGGTCGCCGTCGGCGATTTGCCGACGCTCCACATCGTCGACCCGATCCTCGTCGTCCCGGAGTTCCGGCTGCAGGCGATTCTCAGCCTTGCCCCGGCGATGTTGCTCACCTCTGTCGCCATTCACAACGCACAGTCGATCGCGATCCTGAAATCGCGGGGATTCGAGCCGCCGGTCAACGGGCTCGTGACCGCGCTCGGGGCTCACAGCCTGGTGACGGCCTTGTTCGGCGGCGTGCCCGCGGCGATCGCCACGGTTCACACGGCACTGTTTTCCGCCGCCGGAGAGATGGACCGACGCTATGCCAACGCGGTCGTGTTCGGCGTGTTCGCCATCGTGCTCGGGCTGTGCGCCCCGATGGTTGCCAAGCTCGCGCTTGTTCTTCCCAACGGGTTCACGGTGACGCTGGCCGGACTCGCCCTTCTCGGTGTCCTGGAAGAGTCCCTCACCCAGGCGTTTTCCGGCCCGCATCGCTTTCCGGCCCTGGTGACGCTGCTCGTCTCCGCCTCCGGAATTGCCCCTTTCGGTCTCGCCGCCCCGTTCTGGGCGTTGGTTGCGGGCGTGAGCCTGGTCTGGCTGATCGACAGGCCGAAGAAAGAAGCCTAGGTCATGGAACGGCGCCTACGCCTTGTTCCGGCGCGCGTTCGAAGTGCAAGGCAGTATCTACGTCGTCAAGATGGGTCCCTGGAGCGAACGAATTCCGACGCAAGCCGTTTCCCCACCGGTTGCAGAGGTTGCAGACTTCGCAGAGCGAAAATGACTGAGATCATTTTCGCATTCCGCACGTTTCTTTAAAAATTTCTCATTTCGTCGCGACTTCGCACGCCAAAACGACGACCAACAGTTGCAAAGCCGTACGCTGTCGCGTTTGATAGTTTGAGATCCGACTGAAGGCCCACTCATGCCGCAGATCAAGAAGCAGGCTGTTGCTGATGCGATCCTGCGTGGTGCGAGCAGGTTGTTTCGCGAACGCGGCTATAGCGGCACTTCGATGGCCGAAATCGCCCGGGCCGCAGACACATCCACCTCCAACATCTACGTCTATTTCCTCTCCAAGCTTGATATTTTGTTCGCCATCTACCAGCCTTGGCTGGACGAACATTTTCTCAAATTGGAACGAGACCTTGAACAGATCTCCGAGCCGGCCAACCGGCTCGAGCACATTCTTCTAACGCTTTGGCGCGATCTGCCGGCGGCAGACAACGGCTTCGCCAACAACATGATGCAGGCGCTGTCCACCGCCTGCCCGAACGAGCGTTACGATCCGGGCCTCCTGCAATGGATGGTAAAGCGCGTGTCGGCGTTGGTGCGCACCGCCCTACCGAGCGAACATGCCGGTCTCGCCGAGGATGATGATCTAGCCCAGATCCTGGTGATGACCTTCGAAGGCTTTTCGATGAACCGCCAGTTGCCGGGTACCGCACCGACCATCGATCCGGCGGTGCGGTTGATGGTAGGACTATTGTTGGGCGATGCCGCAAGCAGCGGATCCCGCATACAGCCGGTACAGGTCACTTCAATCCGCTGACCCAATCCACATGTGAACGTTGCCGTTGCGGACGTGCGGTGTAAATGTCCGCGCGCAAACCACACGTGATGGAAGACATGCCCGGTCCGATCCGCATCGCCCCTTCGATTCTCGCCTCCGACTTCTCCCGCCTTGGCGAGGAGGTCTCCGCCATCGACGCGGCTGGGGCGGACTATATCCACCTGGACGTGATGGATGGCCATTTCGTCCCCAACATCACATTCGGCCCGCCGGTGGTATCGGCGATCCGCTCCGCCTCCAAAAAAGTGTTCGATTGCCACCTGATGATCTCGCCGGCGGATCCCTATCTCTCCGCGTTCGCCGCCGCGGGCTCCGACATCATCACCGTGCACGCCGAAGCCGGCCCCCATCTGGACCGCTCCCTGCAAGCCATCCGGAGCATGGGAAAGCGCGCCGGTGTTTCGCTCAACCCCTCCACGCCGGAATCGGCGATCACCTACGTGCTCGACCGGATCGACCTCATCCTTCTGATGACGGTCAATCCCGGCTTTGGCGGCCAGGCCTTCATCCCGGCGGTGACCGACAAGATCCGACGAATCGCTGAGATGATCGGCGACCGCCCCATTGAGATCGAGGTCGACGGGGGCATCACGGCGGAGACGGCCGGTATTGTGGCCGAGGCGGGCGCGACGGTACTGGTCGCAGGCTCTGCGGTCTTCAAGGCCGGCCCCGACGGCTATGGCGCCGCGATCGCCGATATCCGAGCGGCGGCCGAAGCAGGCGCAGCACGCCGGAATCGATAAGCGTCTCAAAAAGCTACTTTTTCCGCTTGTCCGGCCCGGTCTTTTCGCCAGCCGAACGCTCGACCGTCCCGAGCGCATCGGCCAGCCGGGCCGACGCCGACCCCGGCTTCAGGGGCTTTTGCTGGCTCTCGTGCGGGCGCCAGCCTGAGAGCGCGACCAGATCGAAGGTGGCGCGCAAGCGGCCATCGGGATCGGAAAACTGGTCCCGATAGATCGCATCGGCACGCGCCAAAACCTCACCCGGCAGCGGCCGCCGGTCGCGCCCGGAAAGGATGTTGGTCGCGCCCATCGCCCTGAGGTCCGCGACCAGATCGCCGAGACCGCCATAACGCACCGTGTAGCGGTCCACGTCGGCCACGGGGATGGCGAACCCAGTCCGTTGCAGAAGGCCCGCCGCGTCGCGCAGATCGGCGAACGGGTGCACTCGCGGGCTTGCGCCTCCCCGGAGATCCGCCTCCGCCGCCATCAGCGCCGTGCGCAGCTCGATCAACGTCTCGCCGCCGCAAAAGGCAGCCAGAAACAGGCCGTCGGGCACCAGAATTTGAGCCACCTGAGCAAACAGGCCCGGCAAGTCCGACACGCTTTGCGCCTGCAGTAAAGAGACGACCAGGTCGGCGGAATTTGCCGCGAACGGCAAAGCCTCCTCGTCGAACACCAGGGCCGGGCCGCCATCGGCCGGATTGGCGACCAGACTGTCGGCACGCACCACCCGCTTCGCCCGCCCTTCGGCCAGAAGACGCGTCCCGAAGGCACCGGAATGCCCGCCGAGATCGATCGCGGTTTCGAAGCTGCGCTGAACGGCGGCCAGCCGGTCGAGCGTATCGTCGGCGGCCACCCTCATCAGAAAATCCGCGCCTTCGCGTGGCTCCGCGAGCGCGCGGCGCCTGCGCTTGGTCAGCAAGGCGCGGTCGAACAAATCGGCGGCCATGGCAAATCCACTTTCCAATCCGTTGGCGGAACCCGACCGCAAGCGCTCCGCCGGGACCATCGAGACGACCCGTGGCGAAGCTGCCCGTCGATCACGTTTTTCGACCCCTGATCGATTTCAGCCGAATTCCGCGTGCGGCAGAGCTACACTTTCTTCATGTGGGAAGGCGACCCCGATCTTGCCGCCCCGCCGGAGCGGCGCCCAGGCGACAGTTTCGCCGCGCTCGTCGGCAGCGCCCGACGCGGCGGACGGATGTTGCTCGACCTGGTCGTTCCGCCGATCTGCGCGTCCTGCCGCATGCCGGTCGCCGATCAAACCGGGCTGTGTTCCGCCTGTTGGTCCAAACTCGCGCTTATCGAGCGGCCCTATTGCGAGCGGCTCGGCATTCCGTTCGCCTACGATCTCGGCCCCGGCGCGTTGTCGGCGGAAGCGATCGCCGCCCCGCCCCCGTTCGAGCGTTCCCGCGCGGTCGCCCGCTACGACGACATCGCCCGGCGACTGGTGCACGCCCTCAAATATCGCAACCGCCAGGAAACGGCGATCTTGATGGGCCGGATGATGGCGCGGGCCGGCCAGGAGATCCTCGCCGACACCGATCTGATCGTCCCGATCCCCTTGCATCGAACCCGGCTGCTCCTGCGCGGCTTCAACCAATCCGCGGCGCTCGCCAAGGTGGTCGCGCGGGAGACGAACCGTCCGCTTTCCCTCGACGGGCTGTTGCGCGTGCGGGCGACCCGCCACCAGGTCGGCCTGAGTGCGCAGGAGCGTGAAAGCAACGTGCGCGGCGCCTTCCGCATTCGCCCGGAAGCGGCAATCGAGATCACCGGGCGCCGGCTTCTCCTCGTCGACGACGTCTTCACCTCCGGCGCCACCGTCACCGCTGCCGTGCGCGCCCTGAAGCGAGCAGGAGCGGCCTCCGTCGACGTCCTGGTCTTCGCCAGGGTTGTTGGCAAACTCGACCAACCCATATAACCGGTTCGGTTCTTTCCCAAGATTCCGACCGAAAAAGCATCATGGCAACCGTCACCATCTACACAAGACAGTTCTGCGGCTTCTGCGATGCCGCCAAGCGCCTGCTCGATCAGAAGGGCATCGACTACGACGAGATCGATGCCACTTACGATCCGATCCGCAAGCGCGAGATGATCGAGCGCTCCAATGGCGGGCGAACCTTTCCGCAGATCTTCGTGGGTTCCGTCCACGTTGGCGGCTGCGACGAGCTCCACGCGCTGGAGCGCGACGGCAAGCTCGATCCGCTCGTCGCCGAGGCCCGGCAATGACGACTGCGGAGGCGGAGGCAGACGGAACCGTTTGTGTCGCTGCGATCCAGATGCGCGGCACGACCGATGCTGCGCAGAACGGCGACGAGGCCGAACGGCTGATCCGGGAAGCCGCCCGCCAAGGCGCGGTCTACGTCCAGACCCCGGAAATCACCAATCTGGTCGACCGGGACGGCGCCCGCATGCGCGCGGCGATGCAGACGGAGGCCGACGATCCGACCCTTGCCCGGCTTTCCGCGCTCGCACGCGACCTCGGCATCCACATTCACATCGGCTCGCTCGCGCTGAAGGAAGGCGACGCCGCCGTCAACCGCGGATTTCTTGTGGGGCCGGATGGCTCGGTGCTGGCGCGCTACGACAAGATTCACATGTTCGATGTCGACTTGCCGGACGGCGAATCCTGGCGGGAATCGCGGACCTATCGCCCGGGCGAGAAGGCCGTGGCGGTCGCCCTGCCGTTCGCCGGGCTCGGCATGACCATCTGCTACGATGTGCGTTTTCCAGTGCTCTATCGCGCGCTCGCCGTTGCCGGCGCCGATATTCTTACCGTTCCCGCCTGCTTCACCAAGCAGACCGGCGAGGCGCACTGGCACGTGCTCACCCGCGCCCGCGCGATCGAAACCGGCAGCTTCCTGATCGCCGCGACCCAGGGCGGCCATCACGAGGACGGACGCGACAGCTACGGCCACGCCATCGTCGTCGACCCTTGGGGCAAAGTCCTGGCGGAGGGTGACACCGACCCATGCGTGGTGGTCGCCGACCTCGACCTGACGCGGGTCGCCGCCGCGCGTCGGCGCATTCCCGCGCTTGCCAACGCCCGCACATTCGAAAAGCCCGAGACGATCGTCCGGGCGGAGGCGAACACGTGATTCGCTACCGTCTCGTCTGCGACCAGCGGCACGATTTCGAAGCCTGGTTCCGCTCCTCCGACGACTGCGACCACCAGCTTGCAAGCGGCGCGCTCACCTGTCCGATGTGCGGGTCGGCGACGATCGAGCGCGGCCTGATGGCGCCGTCCATCTCCAAGGCCCGCCGGGAGGTGACCCCGCAGGCCCCGGCGCCGGAGGCCCAGAGCGACAGCCAGCCCGTGCTCGCCCCGGATCCGAAGCTTGCCGCCATGGTGAGCGCCCTGCGCGAGATCCGCGACCGGATCGTCGCCTCGTCCGACGATGTCGGAGATCGCTTTTCGGAAGAGGCCCGCCGGATCCACTACGGCGAATCCGAAGCACGCGGCATCTACGGCCAGGCCTCGGCCGACGAAGCGGCGGAGCTCTTGGACGAAGGCATCCAGGTGATGCCGCTTCCCGTGTTTCCCGACGAGCGGAACTAAAGCGTTTCCAGGCCAAGTGGAACCCGGTTGGCCGTTCGGAACCGCGTCGAAACAAGAACTTTGACCCGCTCCGCGATTTCGAGAAAAGCGGAACAGGTCAAAAAAAGAGAACCGGTAAGCCGTCTTCCGAACGCCAGGCCTGTCGGCCCCCTCCGCAACCGACGCGCGCAATCGCGTTGCTTTGCCGCAAATTTGCTGCAGCGCAGCATTCATGCATTGGTCAGGAGCGCCTTCGCCGCCTCGTGAAGCGTCGGATCGCCGACCGCGAGTGCCGTGCCGTCGGAGGCGGCCGGGCCGCCGTTCCAGGCCGTCAGCGAGCCGCCCGCCGCCGCCAGCATCGGCACGAACGGGGCGACGTCATAAAGCTGAACGTCGGCCTCCGCGACGATGTCGCCCTGCCCGGCCGCGACCATGGCATAGCCATAGCAATCGGTGCCGTAGCGGACCGTTTTGACCGCATCGGCCAACCGCTCGAAGCCAGCCTTGCGCGCGCCCTTGAACATGTGCGGCGAGGTGACGAACAGGGTCGCCTCCGAGAGCTCGGGACAGGGCCGCGTGGACAGTTCCCGCCTCTCCTCGCCATGCGCCCAGTAGGCCGCACCGCCATCGACCCAGAATCGCTCCCCCACAAAAGGCTGCGCCATCATGCCCGCCACGGGCGTGCCGCGCTCCAAAATGGCGATCAGCGTGCCCCAGATCGGCAGGCCGGTTATAAAAGCGCGGGTTCCGTCGATCGGGTCGAGCACCCAGACCCGCTCCGCCTCCGCCCGCACGATGCCGTGCTCCTCGCCGATGATCCCGTCTTCCGGAAACACCTCTTCGATCAGCGCCCGCATCACCGTCTCCGCGCCGCGATCGGCCACGGTCACCGGATCGAAGTCGGTTTCGCCCTTGCTCTCCACCGTCTCCACCTGGCGAAAATGCGGCAGAACCGCCGCACCGGCCGCATCTGCCAGCCGATGCATCAGGTCGACGGCCTGTTGCAGATCACGCATATCAGCCATGCTTGTCCTCAAAATGCTTCCGTTAAAGCCGCAAACGCCCTGCGCTCGGCTCGCCACCCGGACCCGAAAATGCCAGGAAATCCGGGGTTTTTCGAGCCTTTTCCGATTTTTCAGGCGGCGATCCCGGACGCAATCGGTTGGCCGTTTTGTACACAGATCCGCGCCCTGATAGCCCAGTTCGACGTTCGAGGCACTTGACCTTTTTGCAGTGCACTGCCAATTTACCGCAATGCGATATGACGTTGTCGTATCGCAGCCCTCCTTGGGCGTTTCCTCCCTAGACTTGGGCCGCTTCGCCAGAAGCGGCCCTTTTTTCTTGTCGGCCATATGACGGCGAATGGATCGCGTCGGTTGTGGTGCGGGGCGCGACCGGATGGGGAAACGCGGGCGCCGGATTCCGCGGCCGTCCCCTACCGATTTTTCGCCGTCGCTCTATTCGGCGGCGTCGGCGAGCGAGCCGCTCAAGGGGACGAGCTGCATCAGCCGCTCGGCGAACCAGGTCAGATCCTCGGCAAGTGCGGTGAACCCCGCCATCCGGCGATAGTGGCTCTCGTCCATATAGAGACCGCGATTGACCTCGATCTGCAGCGCGTGCACGCCGACCTGCGGGCGACCATAATGCTCGGTGATGTAGCCGCCGGCATAGGGGCGGTTGCGGCCGACCCGGTACCCCAGCTCGCTCAACAGCGCCACGGCGGCATCCGCCAACGCCGGCGCACAGCTCGTCCCGAAGCGATCGCCAACGATGAAGTCCGGCCGCGGCCGACCTTCGAACCCGCGCGCGGACGACGGCATGGAATGGCAGTCGACCAGAACGGCGATGCCGAACATCTCCAATGTCGAGCTGATCAGCCCGCGCAGCGTCGCGTGATAGGGCTTGTAGAGCCGCTC
The DNA here is from genome assembly GCF_040750475.1 of Amorphus sp. 3PC139-8. Classification (NCBI taxonomy): domain Bacteria; kingdom Pseudomonadati; phylum Pseudomonadota; class Alphaproteobacteria; order Hyphomicrobiales; family Amorphaceae; genus Amorphus; species Amorphus sp. 3PC139-8. The sequence goes on from NZ_JABJVY010000026.1 coordinate 11,371, forward strand.
GATGCGATCCAGCCCCTCTTCCACGGTCAACCGGTCGCGATAGATCTCTTCCGCGTCCGCCACCACGCGCGCGATCGTGCCCAACCCGCCGGCCACGCGAATCGAGCGGGCGTTGATGTAGGCCGGCAGTCGGCCGACGAACATCGCGGGGTCGAGTTCGTAGGGCTCCCGGTTCGCATCGAGATAGGCGCGCGGAAAATGCGCCCGCATCAACGGCGCTCCCAGACCGACCGCGCCGGCGAACAGCTCGTCCACGAACGTGTCCTCGGAGCGACGGATCTGGACCGCGTCCAGCCGGGAGCTCCGCAGAAAGGCTGCGGGATAGGCAACGCCGCTGTGCGGCGAATTGAACACGAAGGGCGTGCGTTTTCCGGTGGGTTCCAGGATTTCGAAGGCGGGTGTCGTCTCGAAATCGTCGATCGTCCGCATTCTCAATCCTTTTTCTGAGCGCCGAACGCACACCCGCGGAAGCTCCAGTTTGCCGCCTTAGACCCGCATCTGTCCATCGCGCCGGGCCCTCCGATGGCAACATTCCGGAAACCTTGTTTTTTGACGCCGCTTTTACGTGCACCGGGCCAAGAGGGAGAGACAAGGCGGCGCGCCAAGACGCCGCGGCGGCTCAAACGTGGAAAAGGGGGCTTCGTTGCGCATCCTTTTGGCCGAAGACGATCATGATATGCGCGCCTTCCTGACCAAGGCGCTGGAACGGGCGGGCTATCATGTCCAGGCGTTCGACAATGGATGGAGCGCGTACGAGCGGCTTCGCGAGGAGCCCTTCTCGCTGCTCCTGACCGATATCGTCATGCCGGAGATGGACGGGATCGAACTCGCCCGTCGTGCGACCCGGCTCGACCCCGACCTGAAGGTGATGTTCATCACCGGCTTTGCGGCTGTGGCGCTCAATCACGAGACCGACGTGCCGCGTCCGGCCAAGGTGCTGTCGAAGCCGTTCCATCTGCGCGAACTCGTGCGCGAAGTCGGGCGCATGCTCGAAGCCGCCTGACGGCCCGGCGCGGCCGGGCGCCGCGATCCGTGTCCTTTTCCCGAATAAGCACGGGAAAATTCCAACGCCATTCTTGCGAGCGGCTGCGAACCTCGCTATACGCACGGATCTCGACGGATCGCAAACGCCATCCGGTGCCGTGATCCTTGCGCGTCGATATCCCACCTTGTCGAACAGGCCTTCGAAGGCACGCTTCGGCGATGGATCGCGCAGCTCGGTCGGGCGGTTAGCTCAGCGGGAGAGCGCTACCTTGACACGGTAGAGGTCACTGGTTCAATCCCAGTACCGCCCACCATCCACCCCCTTCCGTTCCGGCCATGCGACGCCCCTCTCACTCCGCAGGGGACGGCTCGTCGTCGCCGGTATCGGGAAGTCGACCATTCGCCGACAGAATGATAGCGACCGGCCGCAGCGACGGCACCTCCGCGCAGATAACGGTGACAACCGTCAGGACTGGAACGGCGATGAGAGCGCCGACGATCCCCCAGACCGCACCGCCGGCGAAGACCGCAAACAGCACCGCCAGCGAACTCAGATTGAGCGACCGGCTGGTAAGCTGCGGTAACAGCACGTTGCTGCAGACGATCTGGACGACGCCGAGCACGACCAGGACGATCAGGAACGGCTCCAGCGCGGAATATTGCAGGAACGTCATCGCCGCCGGCACCGTGATCCCGAACAGGGTCCCGATCGTGGGCACGAAGCTGAAGACGAAAATCAGCACCGCCCAGAACAAGGCAGCGTCGACGCCAAGCAGCGCCAGAACCGCGAAAGTCGGGACCGCCTGCAGCACGCCAATCAGAACCTGAACGCCGAGATAGTCGTAAACGCCGCGCCGCACCTTCTCCAGATAGACCCGAATCTTGCGTTCGCGCACCGGATCGCCGGCCAGGGCGGCGATCTTGCCGTCCAGCGCCTGCGCTTCTGTGAAGATGAAGATCACGTAAATCAGAACGACCAAGAGCGCCATCAGATAGGATGCCGTCGAGCCGGCGACGGTCAGCGCGAAGCGCGTGATCTGGACCCGCCCGATCAGCCCGGCGACGCTCAAATGCTCTTCCTCGCCCAAGAGCTCGCCCACCAACGCCAGCCAGCGATCGAGGTTGGTCTCGTAGAGTGTCAGATTGGCATGCAGTTCGGCGATATTTTCCGCAATAAACAGGCCGAGCGTCAAAAACACGACGAGAACGACGGCGGCCCCCAGGATTCGGGCCACCATCTCCGCTTTGCGGAAAGTGCGCGGCAACAGCATCGTTGCCTTATGGGTCGCCGCGCTCAGCACCAGGACCACGACCAGCGCCACGGCGACCGGCTGAAGCACGCCGCGCGCCGTGATCATGATCCAGATGATCGCCGCCGTGGTCACGGCTATGCGCATCGGGTCCTCGCCGTCATGTCCGGTCCTTTCGCGTCCCGACTGCCGGCTCGCCAAGGGGGGCGAGATACGGCGCCCGTCCCGGACAAGCGATTCACGCGCAAATCAGACCCGATTTTGCACCGCAATGCGAGGGGTAAGCCTACAAAAGTCGTCCCGCACCATGCGGACTTCGATACGGCTAGAGACTAGGTCATGGACTCATAAATGCGAATGTTCCGGCGCCTGAAACGGCAAAGAGATGCCAGGAGAGCCGCGAAGGGCGGGGTCTTTCCCCCGTCCGAGCGGGTTGACGAAGCAGGTCGAAGCCGTTTCGGCGTCCGAAGGAGCGAGTCGATTTGCCCGACTGCTGCGTCGCAAAATCTTGAAAACCGACCGGGTTTCCTGCGCTCTTGCTCCTGGCATTCGACCAAATCGCCTCCGCCCGGACCGTCCGGATTTATGAGTTCATGACCTAGGGTCAGAACCGAATGCTCGGGCGCCCTACTCCGCCTTCGCCACCGAGGCGTGCCAGGGCGTCAGCCAACCCCTGAGCCGAGCAATCAGCGTATAGAGCGCGAGCCCGATCAAGGTCAGGAACACGATCACACCGAACAGTTCCGGCACGCGCAGCTCCTGCAGATAGGAGACGGCGAGATAGCCGAGGCCTTCGTTCCCGCCGATGAACTCGCCCACGATCGCCCCGATCATCGCCATCACGACCGCCACTTCCGTGCCGGCAAGCACAACCGGCAAAGCCGTCGGCAGCTCCAGCATGACGAAACGCTGAAGCGGACCGGCCTGCAGGATGGTGAACACGTCGCGATCCTCCGGCTCCACGGAGCGGAACGCGACCAGCGCGTTGGAAAACACCGGGAAGAAGGATAGCGCCGCCGCGATCACGATCTTGGATTCCAGCCCGAAACCGAACCAGAGAATGAACAACGGTGCGAGCGCGATCTTCGGAATGAGCTGAAACGCCACGATGAACGGCTTGAAGGCCCATTCCAGCATCCGCACGCGCGCCATCGCCACGCCCAGGAACACGCCCAAGGCGACCGCGATCAAAAATCCGGACACCGCCTCGATCACCGTTATCCAGGCGTGGTGCCAGACCTTGGCGTCCCCGACCATGCCCACCAGGGCGTAGAGGATCTCCAGCGGGGTCGGCAGAATGAAGGCCGACACGTCGGCGGTGCGGACATAGAGCGTCCACAGGATGAAGAAGACCGCCACCGTCAGGGTGGGAAGAGCGATCCGCAGGACGCGCTGATTCGACATCAATGGGCTCCCGTCAGCCGCTCGCGCAGATGGTGCAGCATGTCGCGGAATTCGGCTGATTCCTGCACCGCCAGTGTCCGGGGATGCGCAAACGGCATCTCCACGATCTCGGTGATCCGTGCCGGGCGCGCGGCGAGCACCACCACCCGGTCGGAGAGAAAGGCCGCTTCGGTGATGGAATGGGTCACCAGGATGGTGGTGACTTTCGCCGCCTCGCAGATCGCCAGGAGCTCGAGATTCAGCGCGTCGCGGGTCATGGCGTCGAGCGCACCGAACGGCTCGTCGAGCAGAAGCACCTGAGGATCGGTGATCAGCGCGCGGGCGAGCGAAGCGCGCTGCTTCATGCCACCGGAGAGCGCCGTCGGGCGAGCCTCCTCGAAGCCCTTGAGCCCGACCGTCTCGCACAGCGCATGGGCACGTTCGCGGCGCTCCGCCTTGGCAACGCCCTGGATGCGCAAGGGCAGCGCGATGTTCTCCGCCACCGAATACCAGGGAAACAGCCGTGCGGCCTGGAACATCATACTGATCGGCCGGGTGGCCTCCGCCAATCGCCGGCCGCCGCGCCAGACCGATCGGCCGCGCACGATCACTTCGCCCTCGCTCGGACGCTCCAGGCCGGCGATGATCCGGAGAAGGGTGGTCTTGCCGCACCCGGACGGGCCGAGCAGCGAGACGAACTCGCCGCGCGGCATATCCAAGGTCGCCTCGCCGATCGCGCGGACGGCGGACGTGCCTTCCCCAAAGGTTTTGCCGACGCCGACCAGGCCGATATCGGCGGCCCCCTCAGTGGTCATCCCTTCAGCGCCCGATCGAGCAGCGCGTTGGTGTAGAGGTCGGTGGCCGGCACCTTCTTGCTTATCAGGCCGGTCTCGGCGAGCGTGGTGACGGCATAGTCCCAAACCGAAGGAACATTGCGAAGGAGATTGTCCTTGCCCTTGGCCGCCCAGTTTTCCGCGTTGGCGCGGAGATCGCGTTGGGCCGTCTCCATGTTGGACAGGCCGTTCACGTCGTATTTGTCGCCGATGATCTTCAGGATCGGCGCGAGATCCTGGGTGTTGACGATTTCCAGCGCGGACTTGTGGGTCGCCTTCAGGAACGCGACGAACTTGTCGGGATGGGCCTCCACCTCATCGGGATGGGCGACATAGACCTGCCCCGGCATGCCGTCGTCCATCGGGATCGCATAGACGCCGTCGCGCACTTCGCTCGCCTTGATCATGGAGGAGGTGTTGCCGATGAACGCGCCCGCGCGGCCGGCTTCGATCAGGGCGTAGGAGGCCGCCGAATCGGCAACCTTCACCTTTTCCACCTTGTCCGGCGAAAGGCCGTCGGCCGCCAGCATCAGATCCAGCGTCGCCTCCATGGAGCCGCCCAGGCTGGCCATGCCGACGGTACGGCCGACCACGTCCTGAACCGACTTCACCGGGTCTTCCGAAGACGAGATGATGAAGAAGGGCGAAAGCTGCGCGATGGTTGCGATCGAGGTCAGCGGGGCGCCGTTGTTGACCTTGGATACGATGTAGTTGGTGCCGCCGGTGCGCCCGGAATCCATCTGCTTGGCGATCGTCATCTGGGCGGCGAGCGCCGCGCCCTTGCCCGCCTGGATCGTGCAGTCGAGCCCCTCGTCCTCATAGAAGCCCGCGGCGGAGGCATAGAGCACCGGCGCGAAGGAGAGCGAAAAGGCAAACGGCGTAATAAAGTTGAACGTCGTCGCCGCACGTGCGCCGATGGGCATGGAAATGAGCGCCACACCACCAAGTGCCGTCGTCAGGAAACTCCGCCGGGTAAAATCCATTGCTCCGCCTCTCTGGTCAATATTGAACAATTTGTTCTTATAAAGAACATAGCAGGTTGTGGCAGCCGCTTCAATTCGCCACCTATCCCCGCAGACAGGTGAAACGCGGTCCGCACATCTGTCCATACCGGCTGAGCTGCAGGCCCGCGGCCCGTTCAACCCCAGATCCCTGTCCTGAGCAGTTCGTCCGTTGTCTTATGGAGCGTCGTCCGTTCGTCCCGAGACCAAACCTGTCTCGCGCGCCGGCCGGACGGATACGATTGCGCGCGCAACCCGCGCAAAGATTGCTCCGCCTTCCTTGCATTCCTGCGCCAGCGCAGCTATATCGTGCGCCTTCCGAGCGTACGGTCCGGCCGCGGTCGGGATCCCGCCTGAGCGCGGCGGCCTCCATTTTCTCGCAGTTCTGCGACATTCGTCGACAGTGCGAGGATGGCGCCGGCGCTCGGCTTCGGTGCGCTTTTTATGGTGCGCCGGCCGGATCCGCCGCGACACTCTACGTCGAGCGCCGCGCTTCGGGACATTTCGGCCTGGATCGGTGCCGTCCGTCCTGCCCGGAGATCGGGCCAGGAGAGAGCCGGCGTCGGTTTGGGCCACACCTCGCCAAACGCAGGGGACGTTCCCCTTCGCGAGGCGATCATCAGTTTGCTGGGATCGGACGAGCCCAGATCGAGAAGAACCGTCGAACTCAAGGGTCACCGAGATGCCCAAGCTGAAGACCAAGTCGGGCGCGAAGAAGCGCTTCAAGCTCACCGGCACCGGCAAGGTGAAGGCGCAGCAGGCCGGCAAGCGCCACGGCATGATCAAGCGGACGACGAAGTTCATCCGCAAGGCGCGCGGCACCACGGTGCTGGCCGATCAGGACGCCAAGATCATCAAGAAGTTCCTGCCCTACGCCTAAAAAGGTCGGGGCATCGGGGCGGCCGATCGGGGCTGCCCGTTAACATGAGCGAGACGGACCACGGTGGCGCGAGCGCAAACGCAAGGCGCTCCGGACCAGGTCCGAGACATTCGGAGAGCGAACGATGGCACGCGTGAAGCGTGGCGTGGTGGCCCACGCCCGGCACAAAAAGGTCCTCAAGGCCGCCAAGGGCTACTATGGCCGGCGCAAGAACACGATCCGCACGGCGCGGGCAGCCGTCGAGAAGGCCGCCCAGTACTCCTACCGCGACCGCAAGGTCCGCAAGCGGCAGTTCCGTGCGCTCTGGATCCAGCGCATCAACGCCGCCGTGCGCGAGCACGGCATGACCTACAGCCGCCTGGTGGACGGGCTGAACAAGGCGGGCATCGAGGTCGACCGCAAGGTGCTGGCCCATCTCGCCTACAGCGAGCCCGAGGCGTTCAAGGCACTGGTGGACCAGGCGCGCGGCGCGCTTCCCGCCGAGCTGCAGTAAGGCGCCGTCCGGGCGCTTCTGCCCGGGTCGGATTCCTCTACTCGACGACACGGATAAGCCTGGCCGTTGCGACGGCCGGGCTTTTTGTGTGACCGGCGATCTTCAGGCGAGTGTCGGGTTTAGAGCGGTCCCAAGCCAAGTGGAAACCGGTTGGCCGTCCGGAAACGCGTCGAAACAATCACTTAGACCCGCTCCGCAAGTCCGAGAGATGCGCGCAGAGCCGATAAGCGAAACAGCGTCGCGCGCATCATCAATAAATGCGGAACGGGTCTAGAAATTCGGCCAGAGCCCAGGCGTCGCGAGCTCCACGACATTGTCGGCCGGGTCGTCGAGATACAGGCTCCGGCCACCGGCGGGCCAACGCACCTCGCTCGCGATCGCCACGCCATGGCTCTTGAGCGTCTCCAGCCAGCGATCGTAGTCGGCAAACGAGACGTGGAAAGCGATGTGGCCCGGTCCGTCGCAACGGTGCCCGGGCACCCGGCCTCCAGGCAGGTCCTTGTCGACTTCCGCCGCAGCGCGGTCGAAGAGAAGAAGATTCTGCCCCGTGCCGGCCTTCAGCACCTTCATGCCCGCATGCTCGGCGACCAGTTCCAGCCCCAGAACGTCCTGATAGAAGGAGGCGGCCGCGTCGAGGTCGTCTGCATAAAGGACGGATTCCACGATGCCTTGGATCTCGGGTCGCATGTCCCTCGCCTTTGGCTGTCGCCTTGATCTGCGACTGAACGCATAACGTTTTGATCCGCCCCGAGAAAAGGGACGCGCAACTGCCGCAAAGGTTCCCTGTTCGTCCCAGGTCTGGTCAATTCCTTCTCACGTCGTCCGATGACCAGATCCGCTTTGTTCTCGGAGCGGGATGCGGGCGGAAAACCGGTGTCCCCTTTTCCTCATCCCGCTCTATCTTCCCGAATAAAGATACTGCCCGAGCCCGACGGTGAAGACGAGATTGCCGTAAAGACTGTGCTCGATCCACACCGGCCAGAAGGTGTGCGTGCGGTCGTAGCGCCAGGCGAACAGCACACCGCCCGCCGCCGACAGCACGATCGCGACCCAGTTGCCGAACAGAATGTGGGCCGCCCCGAACAGCACGGCGTTGGACACGATCATCGCGCCCCGATGGCCGGCAAACAGGCTTTCGTAGCGGTGGAAGAACAGAACCCGGTAGATCAGCTCCTGGCTCGCCGCCGACGCGATCGGGTAGAACACCATAATCGTCAGCCAGAGATCCGGCCGGTAGCGCGGCAGCCAGAGAAAGCTGCCCGGCGTCATCCACCGCACCGCCGCGGCCGTCGCCAGCGCGACCGGGATAAACAGCGCCAGGATATGGGCGAGCTCCAGGAGCGGCGGCCATCGCCCGAACGTCGCCCGCCAGGGAAAGGTCCGATCGCCGATGAGAAGCATCACGAAGATCGGCAGGATGACCGCCATCACCATGAAGACGCGCACGTTCAGCGCATCGGCGATCAAAAACACTGCCGGGGGCGCCACCACGAACAGGAGCACCAGCTCCGCCCATAGCCGCAGCCGGCGCCGGCGGGCCGATTTCGGGTCGCCCGAGAGGGTTTGGTAAGAGGAGATCGAGGTCATTTCCGGATTCGATTGAGAGAAAGCCGATCACGTCGAACGGCTGTGGCGAGGGTGTGACGAGGCGGTCGCATGCGACATCATGCACCCCGACGATTGCGGAAACGGCTTTCGGTTTCTATAGCTCGGGCCACGCGCCGGTTCAGCCGGCGGCACGACATCCCGGCGGGCCTATCGCACCCGCCCCGACGCCTGGACCGATGATGACCCAAACCGCCTCCGAAACCAGCCCCGAGACCTTGGCAGCGCTCGAGGCCGACCTCACCGAGCGGATTGACGCTGCCGACAGCGATGCCGCCTTGGAAGAGGTTCGCATCCACGCCCTCGGCAAGAAGGGCGTGGTCTCCGAACGGCTGAAAGCGCTCGGCGGCCTGTCGCCGGAGGAGCGCAAGACCGTCGGCCCGGCGGTCAACGGCCTGAAAGCCCGCATCAACGACGCGATCGCCCAACGCCGCACCGTGTTGCAGGAACGCGCGCTGACCGAGCGTCTGGCGGCCGAACGCATCGACGTCACGCTACCGGTCCGTCCGGCCCCGGTGGAGACCGGCCGCATCCATCCGGTGAGCCAGGTGATCGACGAGCTGACGGCGATCTTCGCCGATCTCGGCTTCCAGATCGCCGAAGGGCCGGATATCGAGACCGACTACTACAATTTCACCGCGCTCAACTTCCCCGAGGGCCATCCCGCCCGGGACATGCACGACACCTTCTTCTTCAATCCGAAAGAGGACGGCTCGCGCCTGCTGCTGCGCACCCACACCTCTCCGGTGCAGATCCGCAGCATGGAGACGGTGGAGCCGCCGATCCGCATCATCGTGCCCGGCCGGACCTATCGTTGCGATTCCGACCAGACCCACACCCCGATGTTCCATCAGGTCGAAGGCCTGGTGATCGACGAGACGGCGACCATCGGACACCTGAAGTGGATCCTGGAGGAGTTCTGCAAGGCCTTCTTCGAGGTCGACAACGCCCAAATGCGGTTCCGCCCGTCCTTCTTCCCCTTCACCGAACCGTCGATGGAGGTGGACATCCGCTGCCGCCGCACCGGCAGCGAGGTCCGCTTCGGCGAGGGGGACGATTGGCTGGAGATCCTGGGCTGCGGCATGGTGCACCCCAACGTGCTCAGGAATTGCGGGCTCGATCCCGACCGCTACCAGGGCTTCGCCTGGGGCATGGGCATCGACCGCATCGCCATGCTGAAATACGGCATGCCGGACCTGCGCGCCTTCTTCGAAGCCGATCTGCGCTGGCTGTCCCACTATGGCTTCCGCCCGCTCGACATGCCGACCCTGTTCGCCGGCCTCAGCCAGAGCTGACCGGCCGGGTGCGCCCGAATCAAGTCGGATGGCGAGGAAAGCGCAAAACCCCGCCATCTCGCCGCCCATATGGTGTTCCATCACCCTCGACTTGTGCTAAGGAACGCCTCCGACACGAGACTGATCAGGCCTGATTCCGCCCCGACACACCCGAGCGCGGAACGGGCGGTGAGCGGACCTGAGAACAGCGGATTCCGCCGAGCCGCGGCTCGATCCCCTATCAAGTGGTCGCAGGTGGCAGCGGGTCGCGTCGGCCGGCCGATCCGGGTCGCATGGCCGACCGACCCGACGAGAATAAGGAGCATTGCGATCGATGGATTCGACCTTCGATAAAGTCGCCGACATCATTGCCGAGACCTGCGAACTGCCGCGCGAGACCATCACGCCGGAAAGCCACGCGATCGACGATCTGGGCATCGACAGCCTGGACTTCCTCGACATCGTGTTCGCGATCGACAAGCAGTTCGGCATCAAGATCCCGCTGGAATCCTGGACCGAAGAGGTTAACAGCGGCAACGCGGCGGCCGAAGACTACTTCGTGCTGAAAAATCTCTGCGCCCGGATCGACGAGCTGGTCGCTGCCAAGGGCTGACAGGGCGGATGCGGCTCGAATATTTTCAGATGATCGACGAGGTGACGGTCCTGGACCGCGCCTCGAACCGTCTCGAAGCACGCTCGACGGTTCCGACCGAAAGCACCGTCTTCGAAGGTCATTTCCCCGGCTATCCGCTGATGCCGGGCGTGCTCCTGATCGAGACGATGGCCCAGGCATCGGGCTATCTGGTGCTCGCTCACAACGGATTTTCGCGGATGCCCTTCCTTGCCGGCGTCAAGCAGGGCAAGCTCAGGACATTCGTCGAACCCGGCACCGAGCTGATGATCACCGCCACGCTCACCCATGACGGTTCCGGCTTCTCCGTCACGGAGGCGGAGATCGCCGTTCAGGGCAAGCGCGTGTGCGATGCCGCCCTGACCTTCAAGACGATGGCGTTCCCGAGCCCGGATCTTGAAGCGATGATGCGCCGCCAAGCCGACGAAATCGGCCTTTCGGGGAGCGTTGACTAAATGCCGGAAAAGGACCCGCGCGACGCCGTCATCACCGGGATCGGCCTGGTTTCGCCGATCGCTGACGGGATTTCGGAGCACTACCGCCTGCTGGCCGCCGGCGAGCGCGTGCGCCCGCCCGTGGATGCGGACACCTACGCGCCCTTTCCGGTCCATCCGATCACCGAGATCGACCTCTCCACCCAGATCCCCCGGCGCGGCGACCAGCGCCAGATGGAGAACTGGCAGCGCTACGGCACCTATGCCGCCGGGCTTGCGCTGACGGATGCCGGCATTGCCGGCGAGAGCGAGATCCTGGAGCGCACAAACCTGATCGTAGCGGCCGGCGGCGGCGAACGCGATGCCTCCGTCGACGGCGACATCGTCCAGGGCTGGCGGGATGCGCCGGATCCCGGTGCGTTCCTGAACGAGCGGCTCGGCTCCGATCTCAGGCCGACCCTGTTCCTCGCCCAGCTTTCCAACCTGCTGGCGGGCAACATCTCGATCGTCCATCACGTTACCGGCTCGTCGCGCACCTTCATGGGCGAGGAGCTTGGCGGCGCCACCACGCTGGAGACCGCCTGGCGGCAGATCCGGGCCGGTCAAAATGACGTCTTCCTGGTCGGCGGCGCCTACAACGCCGTGCGCTACGACATGGTCGTGTTCCTGGCCATGTCGCAGGGACTCTGGCAGGGCGCGGACGTGCCGGACATTTGGAACCGCACCGGCCAGCAGGGCGGCATGGTCCCCGGCTCGATGGGGGCGTTCCTGGTCCTGGAAAGCCGCGATCACGCCGAGGCGCGCGGCGCGCGGATCTATGCCCGCATCGAGGACGTGGTCACCGATCGCGGTGCGCGCGACGGCTCGGAGCGTTTCCAGTCGCGGATCGAGCGCCAGCTCGGCCGGCTCGACGCCGCGGCCGGCGATGCGCCGATCGGTCTTTTGAGCGCCACCAGCGGCGTCCCGGCCGCCCTTGCCGCCGAGCGGACGATGCTGGACCGGATCACCGCCGACCGGACCGCATACGTTCGCGGCACGGGCACGGTGCTGGGCCACGGCATGGAGGCCCAAATGCCTGCGGCCGTGGCGTTGGCTGCGGCCACGCTCGGCGAAGGCTCCTTCTATCCGCCGTTCGCACAGGCGGAGATCGAGGCGGCCGCCACCGACACGCCCTCGACCGTGGCCGTGACCGGATGGGGCGCATGGCGCGGCGAGAGCCTGACCGTGCTTTCCGCCGACAACGAATAACGTCCACCGCCTGGCGGACGACCCGGGCGGCAATTCGGATGGGACACCATGAGCAGCGCAACCCACGATGAGAAGGGCCGCCCCATCGTCGCCATTACCGGCCTTGGCGTGGTCACCTCGCTCGGCCAAGGCAAGGACGACAATTGGGCGGCCTTGACCGCCGGCACCTCCGGCATCCGGCGCATCTCCCGCTTTCCGGTCGAAGGCCTGCGAACGACGGTCGCCGGCGCGGTCGACTTCATCGAGCTCGACGAGTTCTCCGCGCCCGCGCTGACGGAAACGCTGGCCGTGATGGCCGGCGAAGAGGCGCTTGCCCAGGCCGGCATGCCGACTTCCGACACCTTCCCCGGCCCGCTCTTCATCGCCGTGCCGCCAGTGGAGCTGGAATGGCGCCAGCGCCTTGCTTTGTTCGAGGCCGGGAAGGCCGGCGAAGGCTGGCATCGGATGCTCGACGGCGCCCAGCATGGCGACTGGGTGGAGATGTACCGCACCTTCTCCTTTGCCGGTATCGAGGAGCGGGTGGCCGACCGGTTCGGGACCCAGGGCGCACCGATCTCGCTGACGACGGCCTGCGCCTCCGGTGCCACCTCGATCCAGCTCGGCGTCGAGGCGATCCGGCGCGGCGATTGCGAGACGGCGCTCTGCCTGGCTGCCGACGGCTCGGTTCACCCCGAAACCGTCGTGCGCTTTTCGCTCCTGTCGGCGCTTTCGGCCCAGAACGACCCGCCGGAGAAAGCCTCCAAGCCGTTCTCCAAGAATCGGGACGGCTTCGTCGTCGCCGAGGGAGGCGGCGCCTTCGTGCTGGAGAGCCTGGAGCACGCCCGGGCCCGCGGCGCGGAGGTGCTGGCCATCGTCAAAGGCTGCGGCGAACGGGCGGACGATTTCCACCGGACCCGTTCCAAACCGGACGGATCCTCCATCATCGGCGTCTTCCGCGATGCGCTGAAGGATGCCGATCTGACCGAGGCCGACATCGACTACGTCAACGCCCACGGCACCGCGACGCCCGAAAACGACAAGATGGAATATCTTGCGCTCGCCGCCGTGTTCGGTGACGCGCTGGCCGCGATCCCGGTGTCGTCCAACAAGTCCATGATCGGCCACACCATCACGGCCGCCGGCGCGGTGGAGGCGGTGTTCTCCGTCCTCTCGCTCAGGACCGGCCGACTTCCGCCCACGATCAACTATGACGAGCCCGACCCGACCATCCCGCTGGACGTGGTACCGCATGTCGCCCGCGACGTTCCGATCCGCACGGTGATGTCGAACTCGTTCGGCTTCGGCGGCCAGAATGTCGCCCTGATCTTCGCGGCGGAACCGTTCTGAGCTTGCCTGCGATGACGGACACGACGGCCGACGTCGCCAAACGCGTCTATGTCGTCGGCGCCAGCCGCGGCATCGGTGCTGCGACCGCCTGCGCCCTTGCCGAGGACGGCTACGATTTGTTGCTCGCCTCGCGCAATACGGACGGCGCCTTGGCGGCGCTCGGCGAGGAGCTGCGCGCGCGCCATCCCGATCGCGTCATCGAAACGATGCAGGTCGACACCGGCGATCGGGCACAAGTCGCGGCGCTGGCGGCACGTCTGGAAGAGGACGAGGCCGCCTACGGGCTTCTCTACAATGCCGGCCAATCCTACGACCGGTTGGCCGCGACCATCGAGGCGGAACGCATCGCCGAACTGATGGAAATCAACGCGCTCGCCTTCATGCGCCTGGCGGCGGCGGCAATCCGGCCGATGATTCGCGCAAGGACCGGGCGGATTATCGCCACCGGCTCCGTCACCGCCACCGGCGGCGTCTCCGGCAACGCGGCCTATGCGGCGACCAAGGGCGCGCTGATCGGCTACGTTCGCACGCTCGCCGTGGAGATCGCGCGCAAGGGCGTCACGGTCAACGTGATGGCGCCCGGCTTTATCGAGACCAGCCTGATCGAGCCCTACCTCGCCTACCGCGACCAGCTCGAGCGCCAGATCCCCGCCGGCCGCCTGGGGCGGCCGGAGGAGATCGCCGACCTGATCCGATTTGTGATTTCGCCGCGCGCCAGCTACATCACCGGCGCGGTCCTGACGATCGACGGCGGGCTTTCCGCCCACCTCGTCAGTCGTCGAACCTAGAGAGCGTTTCCAGGCCAAGTGGAAACCGGTTGGCCGCCCGAACTTGCGAGAAAACAAGCGGATGGGGCAGGCCTGCCGGCGCTGCCTTCATCCCGTTAACCCATCCAAACGGAGCCCTCGACCCGATGCGCGCGCTTCAGCTCGTCTCCGATCGCAACCTCGAGATCGCGGATATCGCGCCGCCTGACTCCCCTGGCGAAGGCGAGGTCGAAATCGAGATCGGTGCGGTCGCCCTCAACCATATCGATGTCTGGGGTTGGCGCGGCATGGCGTTCGCCAAGCGCAAGCTGCCGCTGGTCGTCGGAGCGGAGGCAGCCGGCACCGTCGTGTCGGTCGGCCCCGGCGTTGACCAGCTCGGCGTCGGCCAGCGGGTCGCGATCTACGGGGCGCAGACCTGCGGCACCTGCCGGGCCTGCCGGGAAGGCCGCGAAAATCTCTGCGAGAATGTCGGCGGCATCCACGGCTTTCATCTCGACGGCTTCGCCCGCGAGCGGATGGTGACCAAGGCTCGGCTGTGCGTGCCGGTGCCCGACAATGTCGGCATGGTCGACGCCGCCTGCGCTTCCATCACCTTCGGCACCGTGGAGCACATGCTGTTCGACAACGCCGAGCTGGAAGCCGGCGAGACCATTCTGGTCCAGGCCGGCGGATCCGGCATCGGGACGGCGGCGATCCGGCTTGCCAAGCACATCGGCGCGACCGTCATCACCACCGTCGGCAGCGACGAGAAGGCGGAGAAGGCCCGCGCACTCGGCGCCGACCACGTGATCAACTATCGCACCGAGCGCTTCGAGGGCGTCGTGCGCAAACTGACGCGCAAGCGCGGTGTCGACGTCGTGTTCGAGCACACCGGTGTCGACACCTGGCAGGGTAGCCTGTTCTCGCTCACGCGCGGCGGGCGGCTGGTCACTTGCGGCTCGACCACCGGCATCACCGCCCAGATCAACCTGATGCAGCTCTTCCAGCAGCAGTACCGCATCTTCGGCTCGTTCGGCTGCGCGATTCACAATCTCAGCGACGGCCTTGCCCATATGGCCGAAGGCGTGCTGCCGGTGGTGGACACGGTGATCACCCTCGACCAGATCGAAGAGGGGCTGGCGCGGCTGGAAAGCCGAAAGGTGTTCGGCAAGATCGTCATGACGATGAGCTGATCGGTGGTTTCCCGACGCCAGCTCGCCGCGCGCGGCCTTGCGTTCGCCGATTGGCTGTTCGCCAAGATCGTGGTCGCCCTGGTCCGGCTGATCCGCCTGTTGCCGGCGCATGCTGCGGTGGCGTTCGGCGGCTTCGCCGCGCGCACGATCGGACCGCTGCTTCCCGTCGACAAGACCGGGCGGGAGAACCTGGCCGCCGCCTATCCGGACATACCCGCCAAGGAGCGCCGGCAGATCCTGAACGGCGTCTGGGACAATCTCGGCCGCACTTCAGCGGAGTTCCTGTTTCTCGACCGGATCTTCGATTTCGATTTCCACGATCCGACCGCCGGCCATTTCGAGGTCAACGGCATCGATCAATTCATCGAGATCCGCGATTCCGACACGCCCTGCATCGTGTTTACCGCGCATCTGGCGAACTGGGAGCTCTTGCCGGTCTGCGCGGCGACCTTCGGCCTCGACGTGTCCGTCCTGTTCCGGCCGCTCAACAACGAGCGGCTCGCCCGCGAGCTCGACCAGGTGCGCGGCAGCGTCATGGGCGGGCTGGTGCCCTCCCGCCCCGGCGCCGTGGCCCAGCTCGACGGCATTCTCGCCCGCGGCGGGCATGTCGGCGTGCTGGTCGACCAGCGCTTCGGGCGCGGGCTCACCCTGCCCTTTT
This sequence comes from Amorphus sp. 3PC139-8, assembly GCF_040750475.1. Lineage (NCBI taxonomy): Bacteria > Pseudomonadati > Pseudomonadota > Alphaproteobacteria > Hyphomicrobiales > Amorphaceae > Amorphus > Amorphus sp. 3PC139-8. The sequence continues at coordinate 27,310 of NZ_JABJVY010000026.1, forward strand.
TCGGCCGGCCGGCGAAGACCAATCCGCTGATCGCCAAGCTCGCCCGCCGCCACGACTGCAAGGTCTACGCGGCCCGCACCGTGCGCAAGCCGGAAGGCCGCTTCTATATGGAGCTCAAAGGACCGATCGAGCTCCCGCGAGAGGGCGACGGCAGCGTCGACGTGGACGCCACCATGATCATGGTCAACGAGATCATCGAGAGCTGGGTCCGCGAACACCCGGAGCAGTGGCTCTGGCTCCATCGCCGCTGGCGCATTTAGAACGCCGAGCAAAAACGGTTCCCGCTTTCCTCAACGACGACCCAAGATCGCCACGTCCGCAATCACCGGCAGGTGATTGGAGCCAATGTCCGGACCGACGCCCACCAGGCGCGCGGACAGCTCGTCGGTGACGAGGATCTGATCGATCCGCAGGCCGATCGCCGGCAGCCAGTTCGGCCAGCTCGGGGTGAACCAGGGCCCTGCCTCGGTGGGAAGCGACAGCCCGCTGCGATCCACATAGCTGCGGAAGCTGAGCGACAGCGGCGAGGCGTTGTGGTCGCCGGCGACGACCGTCGGCAGCCCGGCCGCACGGATCACCGCATGATAGTTCCGGAACGCCGCGGCGCGTTGGCCTTCGTCCGCCGGATTGTTCGGCTTCGGCGCGTGCACCCCGAGGACCAGCACCGGCTGGCCGTCGACCAGCGCGCAGCCGACGGCGGAACGCGGCCGCAGCGCAATGTCGATCTCCGGCGTCGGGCAAACCTCCAGACGCGCCCGGCGATAGATGGCGGTCGAGCCCGAGGAACTTTCCGCCATCAGCACATAGTCGGTGCCCAACAGCCGCTCCAGAAGCTGGCTCCACACCGGGCTGCGCTCCTGAACCACCAGCACGTCCGGATCGCGCTCCCACAGCGCCTGCGACAGGGCCGCCACGTCGGTGTTGGAGAATAGAAGATTCGCCGTCATCACCCGCAGCGGCGCCCCCGAGCCTCCCGAGGCGGCCGTGAGCGTGCTCTTGTAGGCGGCAAGGCCGATCCCGAGCGCCACCACCAGAACCGAGGCGGCCACCAGGAAGCCGCGCCGACGATGGAACAGCGCCACGCCGGCGAGCCAAAGCGCGAGCAGGCTCACAAGCTGCGGCAGAAAGTTGAGACCGCTGTCGACAAACCAGGAAAGCATTGCGATCCGACCTGTTCAGGCCCTTGTTCTTACGCGTGTCCGGAGGGCGAAGCGGTTTTTCCCTTCGCCCGGAAACGCTCTATAGCCCAGTCGACTGTTGGAACCGTACCCGCGCCGGTTCGCCGACATCGGTCAATGGCAGTGCCCTGTCCGGCTTGATCCAGGCGACCTGCTTGTCGCTGGATGCCGCAAGACCCGGCGGAATGCCGATCACGTCGCTCGGGGCCGTTGGGCTGACCCGCTCGATCCGCCCGCCGAACGTCGCGCCGGAATAGATCAAGGTGATCTCCACCAGCCGCCCCGGCTGCCAGGCCTCCGCCTGGTTGAAGTCGAACAGCGCCTCGATCACCGGTGTCTCTTCCCTGTCCACGAGATCCACCATCGGCGCGCCGGACGGCACCAGCTCGCCGAGCGCGGCCGTATAGCGAACCACCATGCAATTGCAGGGGCTTTCCAGCATTTGGCGCACGCCATCGATGGATGTCACATGGGCAAGCGGATCGCCAGCCTCCACGGTGGCATCCTCCACCGCCACGATCTCGTCGAGCGAGCCGGTGAAAGGCGCGGCCACCACGATTCGCGGCGCGGCAACGGCCCCGGTCTCCGCGGTGAAGACCGGTTCGATCGGAGCGAAGAAGACGAACAGGCCGATCGTCACCACCACCAGCGCCAGAATGGCATTGAACGTCCCGGAGACGAGCCGGATCATGCGCGATGCCGGCCGCCGATCGCTTTTCGCCTTGGTTTTGCGCGGGCCATCCGACGGCGCCTCGCCAACGGGCAGCGCGGTCGGCGCCCGCCCGGAAAGCAGTGCGGCCGCCAGCGTCCGCAGCATGCGAAGCTGCGACGGACTCAGCTCGGTGAAGCGAAAGCCGATGCGGTGCGGGTCGACATGCACGACTTCCGCCTGAACCGACGTGGAAATCACGAACTGGTCGAGGAACAGAGTGAACGTGCCGCCAAAGGTCTGGCCTTTGGAAAAGCCCGTCTTGGCCGCGGCGAGCGCGAAGCCCCCGATGGACCAATCCAACGTTTCGTAGCTTTGGCCACCGGTGTCGAAGCGCGCTCTAGTCTCAAGTCGGGAGGCAAGCCGTCGGCTGCGGCCGTCGACGTCGCTTGCACGCGGCTCGCCGACGCCCCATCCGGTCCCGGTCTCCTTTCGCGGGACGGCAGCTTGCGGCGATGGTCCGGCGCCGCCGCGCCGTGCCGCAAGCGACGCGGACACCGCCGCCGCCGTTAGATGCTGGGTGTCCTGTCCGCCCGCGACCGAGAAGTCATCCGTCGACCTGTCCACACCGCCAGACGCGTTCCGCTCCACCCGGCGGCCGAACAAGCTGCCCAGCATTCCGGCGCGGGTCGCCGCCCCTCCGCCTCGCGTTTGTCCATCGTCCACCGTTGACCCGCCCTTGCCGTCTTCCGGCCCCGAACCAGACCCTAACGGCACCGCCCTGTCCGGGTCGTCGCCGGCAGCTCCAAGAGGGGTTCCCGGCGGGATCATCAGTAGACGTTTCTCTGGATCGCGTAGCTGAAGTTGCTGCTGAACGGTAGCGTCTTGTTGATGTATTGGTCGACCCAGAGATTCACTTCCGCGATCCGCGAGCGCGGCACGAAGACGATATCGTAGGGCTGAAGGATCAGGTTTTCGTTGGGATCGGCACTGCCCGCGAACTGGGCGAGGTCCACCACGCGCAACATGGGTTTGTCGTCGGGCCCGCGGCGGATCAGAACGATCTTGTTGGTGCCGGCCGTGTCTTTCATGCCGCCGGCCATGATCACCGCTTCCATCACCCCGAGCGGACCCGGCATGGTCAGGGCGCCGGGTTCATTCACTTCGCCGCCAACGAAGACTTGCCGAGCGCCGAAGCTGGTCGGCACCACGCCGACGGTCGGATAGCGCAGATATTTCCGGTAGCGCTTTTCCAGCTCCTGCTCGAGCTCCTTCGGCGTCCGCCCCTCTGCCGGCACGCCGCCGATCAGGCTCAGATAGATCATGCCGTCTGGCGCGACCTGGGTCTCGGTGGACTCGTCGTCGTAGAAGGGCAGATTGATGGTGACCTGATCGCCGATCACGAAGCGGAATTGATACTCGACCGCGTCGGTCCACGGCCGGAAACCGGGCACCGTCGCAGGGGCCGCATAGGCCGTCGGCACGATCGCCACAGGTTCGTCCCCGGACGTATTGCCTACGCATCCCGTCAGCCGGGTCGAGCTGCGCAGCGACTGGGCGCACGGCTCCTGCGGGGCGTCGCTTGCAGCCATATGGCTGCACCCACCGACGACCAGCACTCCAAGGAGTGCGACTGCGCTCTGCCTCACGGTACGCCTCACAAGACCCGATACACGCGGCAAATGTCGGGCGTTAAGCTTACCATCACGTAAATGAACCCGCGCCAATTGCACCCATGTGCCGGCCAGGATCAGGACTCGTAAATCCGGAAGTCATGAGTCCTGACCCTAGGTCATCGACCCATGACCTAGACCCGTTCCGCTTTTCCCGGAATCACGGCACGGGTCTAAGTTACGGCCCCGCTCCTGTTTTGCTGTGACGGGAAGGCTGCTAGAGACTGTTACGGGCTTGGAATAGGGCTGCGCCCGCTACCGGTTTCCGGAAGGCGCAAGCAGGGGAGAGCGCGAGATGAAGCACCGCGTCGACCAGCTCCTCCGAACCCGGCCGGATCGCGTGCACTGGCTGCGCTACGTCATCAGCATCGGGCTCGGCCTGGTGCTGATCCTGCTCCTGCCCTCCTCCATGACGCTGGCGTCACGAGTCGCGATCGGGTGGTGCGGCGCGGCGGCCTGTCAGATCGCCTTGATCGTGTTCGTCATGCAGCGCTGGAGCGCCCTTTCCCTGCATGACCGGATCGTGGCCGCCTCGATCGGACAGCTCGGCTTCGCGCTGCTTCTGGTAATCGGCGCAGGTGTTTCCGTTACCGCGACGATCTGGGTGCTCAGGGTGGCGCACAGCCAGGGACCGCTGTCGGAAACCCTGCACCTGATCCTGGGCGGCGGAACGGTGCTGCTGACCTGGTTCACCATCCAGTGCATCTTCGCTGTCCGCTATGCGCATCTCTACTACGAGGAAGCCTCGGACGGACAGGAGCGCGGCCTCGCCTTCCCCGGCGGGCAGGAGCCGGACTACTCGGACTTTCTCTATTTCGCGATCTGCGCCGGGATGACGTTTCAGGTGTCCGACGTCGCCACCGTCAGCCGCATCTTCCGCAAATGGGTGACGTTCCACGGCGTGCTGTCATTTCTGTTTTCCACGATCAACCTGGCACTGCTGGTCGACATCGCCGCGAATTTGGTGGGGAGCTAGTCGCCGCGCGGCTCGCTTCCTCGCTCCGCCGGGACCTCGTCGGCGGCTCCCTCGTCGACCTGATCGGCACTTGACGGATGCGGCAGGAGCCCACGACGACGATCGCGCGCCGAGCGCAATGCGCGGCGCCCAAGGACGAGCGCGCCGAGCGCCATGGCACCCACCGCCATCGCTCCCCCGGCGACCGGACCGAGGGCGACGGTCTCGTCCTCATCCTTGCGCGTTCTGGACACCATGTCGGGTCCTCCTAACGACCCTCAATTGTAGCCGAACCAGGCCGCGGTCGAAAGGTTCCGCCCGGTCCGAAGCCGGCCATCGCGCGGACATTGGGCGCAAATTTGCGTGACCTCCGCCTCTTTTTCGCCGGTGGGGATGCGCGGCTTGCGGTGGAAGCGATCCGGGCCCGGTGCTAAAGCCGACGCGGCAGTGATCGGAACGAGCAACGAGGGCCTTCGTGAACATTCTCCTGATTGGCGGCGGCGGCCGCGAACATGCCCTGGCTTGGGCCTTGAAGAAGTCGCCCCGAGTCGAGCGGCTATTTGCGGCGCCCGGCAATCCGGGGATCGCAACGCTTGCGGAGACGATTCCCCTCAAGAGCGACGATCACGACGCCGTTGTCGCCTTTTGCCGGGAGACCGGCATCGATCTGGTGGTGGTCGGTCCGGAAGCCCCGCTCGTGGCAGGGCTCGTCGATGTGCTGGACGCAGCCGGCATTCGCGCCTTCGGCCCGACCAAAGCCGCAAGCGCGCTGGAAGGCTCGAAGGGCTTCACCAAGGAGCTCTGCGCGGAAGCGAACATTCCGACCGCCGCCTTCCGCCGGGCCGCCAGCCTCGAGGCGGCCCTTGCGGCCCTTCACGACATGGGCGCGCCGATCGTGGTGAAGGCCGACGGGCTTGCCGCCGGCAAGGGCGTCGTGGTTGCCGAAACCATGGACGAGGCCCAGGCGGCGATCGAGGCCTGCTTTTCCGGCTCGTTCGGCGCCGCCGGCGCGGAGGTCGTACTGGAGGAAAAGTTGATCGGCGAGGAGGCCAGTTTCTTCGCGCTGACCGACGGCGAAACGGTGTTGCCGCTCGCCACCGCCCAGGACCACAAGCGCGCCTTCGACGGAGACCAGGGTCCCAACACCGGCGGCATGGGCGCCTATTCGCCCGCCCCCGTCATGAGCGACGAGATGGTCGCCCGCACCTTGCGCGAGATCGTCGAACCGACGGTGGCGAGGTTGAAGGCGCGCGGCACCCCGTTTCGCGGCGTGCTCTATGCCGGGCTGATGATCACCGACGAAGGCCCCAAGCTGATTGAGTACAATGTCCGCTTCGGCGATCCGGAATGTCAGGTCCTGATGGTGCGCCTTGAGAGCGATCTCGCCGAGCTTCTGTTCGCGGCGTCGGCGCCGGGCGGTCTTTCCGGCATGACCGCCACCTGGTCGGCGCACCCGGCCCTCACCGTCGTCATGGCCACCAAAGGCTATCCCGGACCGGTGGAGACCGGATCGGAGATCAAGGGCCTCGACGCCATCGACGATCCGCAAGTGGTGGTATTTCATGCCGGCACAGCGCGCGCCGACGGCCGGCTGGTGGCCAAGGGGGGCCGGGTGCTCGCCGTCACCGCCTCGGGGACGACCATCGAGGCCGCGCGGGGGCGGGCTTACGCGGCGGTCGACAAGATCGACTGGCCGGAGGGATTTTATCGCACGGACATCGGCGCGCGGGCGATCGGCCGCTCCTCCTGATCCCCCGCCTTGCAAGCCGCGGTCGAGATCGTCATCCTCGACCGCGACCTGTTCACCCGACCCGTCCCCGGCGCAAGAGGATCTCCATGGCCGAACTGCCCGAGCTGTTTCCCGGTTTCCGATCGGAGATGGTCGACGGCGACGGGGTGAAAATCCACTGCCGGATCGGCGGAGATGGGCCGCCGCTGGTCTGTCTGCACGGTTTTCCTCAGACCCATGCCATGTGGCACAAGCTCGCGCCCGCGCTCGCGGCACGCTACACCGTCGTGCTGCCGGACCTGCGCGGCTACGGGGCGAGCGGTCTGGCGGCCACCGGAAGCGACTTCACCGCCTATTCCAAGCGCGAAATGGCCAAGGACGTGGTCGCGGTCATGAACCGGCTGGGCTTCTCGCGCTTCCGCCTCGCCGGCCACGATCGTGGCGCGCGGGTCGCCTACCGGCTGGCGTTCGACTTTCCCGAGGCGGTCGAAAAGCTCGCGCTTCTGGATATCATCCCGACCGCGGCGATGTGGGACGGGATGACCGTCGAGCGCGCCATGAGCGCCTATCACTGGCTGTTCCTGGCCCAGCACGAGCCGCTGCCGGAGCTCCTGATCGCCCGCGCGCCGGTACAATATCTCGACCACACCTTGGCGAGCTGGACCAAGTCCCACAATCTGACCTCCTTCGACGATCGCGCGCTTGCACACTACCGCGCCTTCTACGGCCAGGCCGAACGCGTCCACGCCACCTGCGAGGACTACCGCGCCGGCGCGAGCATCGACTGGGACATCGACCGGGCCGACCAGGAGGCCGGCCGCAAGATCACCACGCCGACCTTCGTGCTCTGGGGGTCGCACGGCATTCCCGGCGGCGGCAACGGCCCGCTGCAGGTCTGGCAGAATTGGGCCGAGACCGTGGACGGTCACGAGATCGATTCCGGCCATTTCCTGTGCGAAGAGGCCCCCGACGAGACGCTTGCCGCCCTGCTCCTCTTCTTCGAGGATCCGGAGGCCGAGGAGACGGGCGAGGCATCCTGATTTCCGAGAGCATGTCCCGTTCGAATTGGTTCGGCTCGAACGATACGGACGTGTTCATTGCAGTGGTTTACGGGGCGCTGTGGTGCTATCAGCAAGCACCCTGCCCGGATGGTTACCGACTGTTACGGACTGATCCATTTGGACCGGGGACGGACAAGCCTTCGCCATAGGATTGTCCGGATTTGACGGTGGGTTCGGCGCGGTCACGAGGCGACCGGATCGAATCGCCGCGAAGCCGAAAAGCGTGATCGTTTCAATGCGTTCGATGAGGTGCGGGCGGATGGGCTGAGCCTCTGCCCCGATCGCATTCCTGTCGAACGATGTCGGGTTGGGCTGCCTCGTCGCCGACGGAGGCAGTCGGTTGACGAGCATCGTCGGCCTATGGAGGACTTGAATGAGCACTTGGCTTTCCCCCATGCGCGGCGCGGCCGCCGCACTTCTGCTGTCGCTTTGCGCGGTTGCTCCGGCCGGCGCGGCGGAGACCGCCAGCCAGCAGGCCACTGATACGGCCGACGCCATCAACTATGTCGACGTGTTCGGCGATGCCGAGGTCGAGACCTTCAAGGCGCAGGTGGTCACCACCAACAAGATGGAAAACCAGGTCGTCGTGAAGACGCCGAACCGGGACGAGTACGCCATGCCGGTGCCGCCCGGCTTCGATCTCGACGAGGTGCGCGAGAACCAGTTCCTGACCGTGAGCCACCTCCAGGGCCTGATCCTGGACGTCGCCCAGAGCAAGGCCGAAGAGCCGGGCATCACCCTCGACCTCGACGTGACGCTGGCCGACCCGGACAAGCTGCCGGAAGGCCTGACCGTCCGCAACGTCACCCTGACCGCGAAGATCCTCGAGATCAGCCAGGAAAGCGGCACGGTCACCTTCGAGGCGCCGGACGGCGAGAAGCGCACCGTCGCGCTCGTCCACCCGGAGCTTCTGAAGAAGCTCGACATCAAGTCGGGCGACCTGGTCGACCTGCACTATTACGACGCGCTGGGCGTCGAGATCTCCAACACCTGATTGGTGCGTCTGGCCTGGGAACGCTTTAATACGACGAAAGCCGGGGGCGACCCCGGCTTTTTTTGTTGGATGAGCCGCGCCCGCGCAGCCGCGAGCAAGGCGAGTTGGCGTGAGCGAAAACAATCGGCGAAGCCAGCGCGCGACGGCGCGCCGGCACATTGTTCGGCCCCGTTTCCGGACGGCGAACCGGGTCCCGCTTTTCTCGGGCTTCGCGGAGCCCGCCTACTGCGCCGGATTGAGCTCGATCGCCTGCCAGCCGTCCGCGATCTCCGCGGTGAACGTGGCGTCGGGAAGCGCCTTCTCGGAGAAACGGTGGAAGGTCGTGATCATCTCCGGATCGCCGAGCTCGCGCAGATAGGTCGTCACGAGACGCTCCGGTAGCGGGGCGCTGCCGTCCGCGATCCAGAACAGCCGGTAGGCGTCGATCGTCTCCACGGCAACGACGGTGGAGATATCGTCGCCGAGCTTGCGTTCGCCCAAGACCTCCGCGCCGATCGCCGCCTCGTCCAGTTCGCTGAACGGCGTGGAGGTGACGAACGACAAGAGCGGAAACGTGGTGCCGAGCCGCTCTTCCATGGCCGTCACCAGCCCGTCGATATCGCCATCGAACGGCAACTCGATATAGGTCCCTGCGGTCGTGTTGGCGAAGGTGACATTGGCTCCGTCGAACCAGACCTTGCGCTCGCTGCCGTCGTCGAACTGGGCGTCGAGGAACAGCTTGTTCGGCCGCTTGACCGCCACGTGGTAGCTGGCGGCGCGCTTGCCCGCCGGGCCGTTCAGGGTCGGCTCGTCGAACAGGCTGGAGGCGTTGAACTCGAAGCTCGTCAGGCCGCCGAGATAGGTGGCCATGTCGCCAACGGCGGCCAGGCCCGCTTCGGCGGAGGCTTCGGCCGAAGGTTTGGCCTGCGTGTCGTCAGATTGCGCGAATGCCGGGGTGGCAGAGAACAGCGCGGCCGCGAACAGAGGCGCGAGCCCGCGCAGGAATGTCCGGTTCAGTCCCATGATCGTCGATATCCTCGATGAATGCGTGTCGCAGGCGAGCGGGCGCTTACCAGCGCCGGTCGACGCGGCGCGTGGTCCGCCGGGCGGTCCGTCGCGCGACGCCGTTGACACCTGCGGGACCGTAGACCGGATGCGCATAGGCCGGCGCCGGCACATAGGCCGGGTGGCTCGGATAGACCCAGTAGGGTGCGCCGACGGCGGTGTAGTACATCGCAGGCGCCGTTAGCGTGTCGGTGTTGACGACCACGGTGGCGCCGGACTTGGTGTAGACTGTCACCTGGGCGGCATGGGCGAGGTCCGCTCCCACCAGGGAGACGACGGCGGCCAGCGCGACGACGCGGGCCGTGCGGCCGAGCCCCGGCCGGGTCAGGTTGATCGCTTGAGACATGAAGACGGTATCCTCCTTGGGTTCGTCGAGCGAAGGCCGAGATCGAGCCGGTCCTCGACGGCCACCGCGAACCGCGCGCGGATCGCAGCAATCGGGTTTCGAGGTCGGAAACTGTGATCTGAAGAAACCATCGGATGGCTGAGAACGGACAGTCGATCCGCAATCGTCGTCCATATGCAGGTCGGCCCCGTCAGAGCCCTTCCGGCTGTCTGCCCAACGGCAAATCAGCTCCAACCGATCGTTTGCGTTTCCGGCTGGCGAACCGCTTGTCCCTTCGCCTGGAAGCGCCCAGAAGTCCCAACACCCTCGAATCTAGTGTCTTCGTCGCCCTTGGGGCCGACCTATATCGGGCTTTGATAAAGAAAACTTGAACGCATGCCCCCGGGATCTTACTGGAACGCGACTTCCTCGAACGAGCGAAGCTTGCGCGAATGCAGGCGTTCGCGCGGCATGGAGCGCAGGCTTTCCAGCGCCCGAATGCCGATCGCGAGATGCTGGTCGACCTGGCGCCGATAGAATGCGCTCGCCATGCCGGGCAGCTTGATCTCGCCGTGCAGCGGCTTGTCGGAGACGCACAGAAGCGTCCCGTAGGGCACCCGGAACCGGAATCCGTTGGCCGCGATCGTCGCCGATTCCATGTCGAGCGCGATCGCCCGCGACTGGGAGAAGCGGCGCAGCGGTTCGCGGTGGTCTCTCAGTTCCCAGTTGCGGTCGTCGATGGTGGCCACCGTGCCGGTGCGCATCACGCGCTTCAGCTCGTAGCCCGACAGCCCGGTGACCGCGGCCACCGCCTCCTCGATCGCTACCTGCACTTCCGCCAGCGGTGGGATCGGCACCCAGGTCGGCAGATCGGCGTCGAGCACATGGTCCTCGCGCACATAGCCGTGGGCCAGCACGTAGTCGCCGAGCCGCTGAGTGTTCCTCAGCCCGGCGCAATGGCCCAGCATCAGCCAGGCATGGGGCCGCAGCACGGCCACGTGGTCGGTGATCGTCTTGGCGTTGGAGGGCCCCACTCCGATGTTCACCAGCGTGATCCCGGAATGATCGCCCCGCACGAGATGATAGGCCGGCATCTGCGGCATCCGCTCCGGCGCCTGCCCGCTGGTCGGCGATGACGCGCCGGCCGGCGTCACGCAATCGCCAGGCTCCACGAACGCGTCGTAGCCGTCGCCGCCGGCCGCCATCCGCTCGCGGGCGTGGCGCACGAAGGCATCGACATAGAAGGCGTAGTTGGTGAACAGCACATAGTTCTGGAAAGAGGCTGGGTTCGTCGCCGAATAGTGCCGCAAGCGGTGCAGCGAATAGTCCGTCCTGGGCGCGGTGAACGGCGCAAGCGGCATCGGCGCGCCGGCCACCCGCTCCAAAGCGCCGTTAACGATCGCATCGTCCATGTGCGTCAGATCCGGCACGTCGAAGCGATCGCGCAGCGGCCAGGTCACGTCGCCCGCCAATGCGCCTTCGACATTCATTCCCTCCGGATAGGCGAAATGGATCGGGATCGGCGTGGCCGATTCGCCGATCGTGACGGCCGCGCCGTGATTCTGGATCAAAAGGCTGAGCTGCTCGATCAGATAGGCGCGGAACAGGTCCGGGCGGGTGATTGTGGTCTGGTGGGTGCCCGGCCCCGGCACGAAGCCGTAGGCGAGCCGGGAATCGACGCGGGCAAAGGATTGGGTCGCAATCCTGACCTCGGGATAGAATGCCCGAACGCGCTGGTCCGGCACGCCGCCGCCGGCCACCACCGCCTCGAAGCGGTCGCGCAAGAAGGCGGTGTTCCGCTGATAGATCGCTTCCAGCCGCGCCACCGCGGCATGGGGATCACGAAACGCCTCCGAGGGCCAGGGCGCCGGTTGATCGAGATGCGCGCCGGCAGGCTGGGAATTCGGCTCGCGACCACTCATGTCCACTCCCTCGGCTGTTGTCGTCTCTTTATAGCGGACCATGCTGCACGCCCTTCCCGCCGGTTTCTTGGCAGAGCCGGACCCGGTTCGGCAAGGTTTGGTTAACCTTTTGAAATTCCTCAGAAATTAACCACGTATTCATACCCGTTGACGCATAACGACCTTGCCAATTGCGTAGGGTAATGCGTCGCAATGATGAGCAATCAAACCGGGGCGTCCGCCCGGGCGTCCCGGTCTCTCTCTTTGAATGGCGTTCTCGATCGCGTCCATCTGGGCGAAGCGGTCGATGTGATGAACGGCCTTCCCGAAGCGTCGGTGGATGTGGTCTTCGCGGATCCACCGTACAATCTCCAATTGGAGGGTGCCCTCACCCGGCCCGACCATTCCAGGGTCGACGGGGTGGACGCCGCCTGGGATCGCTTTTCCTCGTTCGCCGACTATGATGCCTTCACGCGAGCTTGGCTCGCCGCGGCCAAGCGCGTGCTGCGTCCCGGCGGAACGCTGTGGGTGATCGGCTCCTATCACAACATTTTCCGCGTCGGCGCCACGCTGCAGGATCTCGACTACTGGATCCTCAACGACGTGGTCTGGGTGAAGTCGAACCCGATGCCGAATTTCCGCGGCCGGCGCTTCACCAATGCCCATGAGACCATGATCTGGGCGGTGCGCGACAGCCACGAGACCAAGTACACCTTCAATTACGATGCGCTGAAAGCCTTCAACGACGGTCTGCAGATGCGCTCCGACTGGACGCTGCCGCTGTGCACCGGCCAGGAGCGCATGAAGGACGACGACGGCCACAAGCTGCATCCGACCCAGAAGCCGGAAGCCCTGCTCTACCGGGTGCTCCTGTCGAGCTCCAATCCCGGCGACGTGGTGCTCGATCCGTTCCTGGGCACCGGCACCACGGCCGCCGTCGCCAAGGCCCTCGGTCGCCATTTCATCGGAATCGAGCGCGAGGCCGACTATGCGGCCGCCGCCCGCGCCCGCATCGAGGCGGTGCGTCCCGCGCCGGAGCAGGGCCTGAAGACCATGCTCGGCAAGCGCGCCGCGCCGCGGATTCCGTTCGGTGCCGTGCTGGAAGCCGGCCTGGTGCGGCCGGGCGAACGGCTCACCTGCCCCAAGGGCCGACACGAGGCGATCGTGCGCGCCGACGCCACCCTGGAGGCCGGCGCCCATATCGGCTCCATCCACAAAGTCGGTGCCGCCGTCCAGGGCCTCGACGCCTGCAACGGCTGGACCTACTGGCACTTCGAAAAGCGCGGCAAGCGCCAGCCGATCGATGCGCTGCGCGAGGAAATTCGGGCCACCACGGCAAAGGCGGCGTGATTTTTAGAGCGTTTCCAGGCCAAGTGGAAACCGGTTGGCCGTCCGGAAACGCGTCGAAACAATGACGTAGACCCGCTCCGTAAGTCCGAGAAAAGCGGAACGGGTCTGGCCCTCGAAACCGCCGTCCATAGAATACGGAAGCCCTGGCCCAAACATCGCTCACTCCCGCGAAAGCGGGAGTCTATGGGGCGGAAGACATCGAATTCAGGGCCGCAGACTGATCGCGCCGACAGCTAGAGTCGTGCGGGGCGGCACCTTCGCGGCGAAACCTCCAGCTCCCTATGAACTCCCACTTTCGCGGGAGCAAGCGGAGCGAGAGGCGACGCAAGTTACACTTCACAGGCTTCCCTCAAGCGTAACGCTCAACCGGTCTCCGTCGCCGCCGCGACGACCTTGCGCATGACCGTCGGCAGCGCCTCCCGGCCGAGTTTTGCCGGCGGTGACCACCAGGCCTCCGCCGGTGCGGCGATCTTCGACCCGACGCGGGCCCGGTAAACATCCAGCACCAGATGGAAATGGGTGAAAGTATGGGTAACCGGCGCGGGCAGCCGGACCCACTCGGCTCTGAGCGGCGGACCTTCGGCCTCCACCTCCCCTTTCGCCGAGGCCCAGCCCTCGTTCGGAACTTCCGCCATGCCGCCCAAAAGCCCCTTGTCCGGCCGACGGCGCAGCAGCACCGCGCCATCCGAGCGCACCGCGACATAGGCCTTGCCGGTGCGGGTGGGCTTTTCCTTTTTCGGCGCCTTGACCGGAAAGCGCTCCGGATCGCCTTCGGCATGCGCCTCGCACCCTTCAGAGATCGGGCAGAGCGCGCAGGTCGGGCGTTTGGGCGTGCAGATGGTGGCGCCGAGATCCATCATCGCCTGGGCAAAGCAGCCGGGACGCTTTTTCGGGGTGATCTCGGCGACGTATTCGCGCACCAGCGCCTTCGCCTTCGGCATCGCCGTTTCGATCCGGCGAAGCCGGCTTACCACCCGCTCGACATTGCCGTCGACCACCGGGGCGGGCTCGTCGAAGGCGATCGCGGCGATCGCCGCAGCGGTGTAGGGCCCGATTCCCGGCAATTCGGCGAGCCCGGCCGCCGTTTGCGGAAACCGGCCGCCATGATCCGCCGCGACGATTTCCGCACAGCGTTTCAGATTGCGCGCGCGGCTGTAGTAGCCGAGCCCCGCCCACTCCTGCATGACGGAATCGGTGTCGGCGGCGGCCAGATCCTCCACCTGCGGCCAGCGCGTCACGAAGCGGCCGAAATAGGGGCCGACAGCAGCGACCGTAGTCTGCTGCAGCATGATTTCCGACAGCCAGACGCGATAAGGGTCCGGGCGCTCGCCCTGCTTGCGCCGCTCCGGCCCGATCCGCCAGGGCAGGCGCCGTGCATGGCGGTCGTACCAGGCAAGCAGGGAATCGGCGGTCGTGGAACGGGAGCGGATCGCAGCGGTCATGGTTCGCGTGTCGCCCAAGGCCGGACCAAGATCAAGCGTTGCTGCCCGATGGCTGCCACGAAGTGGCGTTTAGGATAGATACGTGCGGGCGGCTCGCCGCAGCCGGGTTTCAAGCGGGATGGCGCGCGCCTGGACCCGGCATTCCGGCCGATCCTGCCCAGTATATCGCAACCGAGGACGGACCGATGGCGCCCGCCAATCGCCCCAACGATCGACGCACCGGCCCACGCCGCCGGCGGGCCGTGCCGCTTTCCGACCTGATCGGCGACGCGCTGACGCCGGCCGCCCGTAAGCGCGGCTTTGCGTCGGCGGCGATTCTCACCAACTGGGCCTCCATCGTCGACGAGCAGACCGCCAAGACCGCACTTCCCGAAAGATTGATCTGGCCGCGCCGGACCAAGGCCGACCCCGATGCGGCCGGCGGCGCGACCCTCGTGGTCGCCACCAACAGCGCCTCCGCCCTGATCCTGCAGCACACCGCGCCGCTGCTGATCGAGCGGCTCAACACCTTCTTCGGCTGGCGCGCGGTGGAGCGCATCAAGATCGTGCAACGCCCGATTCCCGTGCCGAAACCGGAGCGGCAAGCGCTTCGTCCGCTTTCGCGGGAAGAGGAAGACCAGCTTGCGACACGGCTTGCCGGGGTGGACGACGAACCGCTCAAGGCCGCGCTGGAGCGCCTGGGCCGCGCGGTGCTCTCCTCCCACGCCAACCCCGGCAAGAGCGAACCGGGCAAGCCGTGATCCGGTTGACGCCTCGCCGTTGTCCGCCGAGAAATGGCGCCGTTTTGAGCGCCGGGCAAAAAAGTGAGTACCGGTTTTCGCGAACGCCGGCGCTTCGCGTTCGAAGCATATGGGTTTCAAACGGCGTCCGTTCCGGGCGCGTGAACGAGGAGAACTGACGTGACGCTTACCCGAAGGACCGTCCTCGCCGTTGGCGCCGCGCTCGCGCTTGCGGCGTCCGCCCCAGCCGCCTTCGCCCAGGGCGCGGAGCAGACCGTCGACGTGAAGGAACTGATGGCCGAGGGCCCTCTGCCGGACATGGCGATGGGATCGGAAGACGCGCCGGTGACGATCGTCGAGTACGCCTCGCTCACCTGCCCCCACTGCGCCCACTTCCACGACGCCACCCTGCCTGAGTTGAAGGAGAAATATATCGACACGGGCAAGGTCTACTTCATCTTCCGCGACTTCCCGCTCGATCCGCTCGCCGCGGCCGGCGCCATGCTGTCGCGCTGCGCTCCGGACGATCAGTATTTCGAGATGACGGATCTCCTGTTCGACAAGCAGCGCCAGTGGGCCTACTCGAAGGACCCGGTGTCCGCGCTCCTGAATCTCGCGAAACAGGCCGGATTCACACAAGAAAGCTTCGAGGCGTGCTTGACGAATCAGGAGCTTCTCGACGGAGTGAACGAGGTGAAGGACAAGGCGGCGCGCGACTTTGGCGTGAACTCGACGCCGACCTTCTTCATCAACGGGCGCATGCTCAGGGGAGCGCGTGATATTGAGGAGTTTTCCAAGGTCATCGACGAGGAGAGCGGTAGCTAGTCGGTATCCTGCCGGGAAGGTGCCGCAGGCATGAAGTTCGCTCGGCTGCGTCTTTCCGGCTTCAAGTCCTTCGTCGACCCGGCCGATCTCCTGATCGAGCCGGGCATGACCGGGGTGGTCGGGCCGAACGGCTGCGGCAAGTCGAACCTGGTCGAGGCGCTGCGCTGGGTGATGGGCGAAAGCTCCTACAAGTCCATGCGCGCCTCCGGCATGGACGATGTGATCTTCGCCGGGTCCGGCAAGCGGCCGGCGCGCAACGTCGCCGAAGTCTCCATCCTGCTCGACAATTCCGACCGCACCGCGCCGGTCACCTTCAACAGCGATGATTCGCTGGAGATCAGTCGGCGGATCGAGCGGGATTCCGGCTCGGTCTACCGCGTGAACGGACGCGAGGTGCGCGCCCGCGACGTCCAGCTCCTGTTCGCCGACGCCTCCACCGGCTCGCGCTCGCCTTCCATGGTCCGCCAGGGCCAGATCGGCGAGCTGATCAACGCCAAGCCCACCTCGCGCCGGCAGATCCTGGAAGAGGCCGCCGGCATCTCCGGCCTTCACGCCCGCCGCCACGAGGCAGAGCTGCGCCTGCGCGCCGCGGAGCAGAATCTCGACCGGGTCGAGGACGTGGTCGGCGAGATCGGCTCCCAGCTTGAAAGCCTGAAACGCCAGGCGCGCCAGGCCACCCGCTATCGGTCGCTCTCCGCCGAGATCCGCAAGATCGAGGCGCTGGTGCTGCATCTGCGCTGGCGCGCCGCCACCGAAGCGACCCGCGCCGCCGCCGAGACCCTGGGCGAAGCCAAGGAAGCCGCCTCCGCCGCTTCCGATACCCAGACCACCGCGGCCCGCGACCAGGCGGTCGCCGCCGCCAAGGTGCCGGAGCTGCGCGACAAGGAAGCCGCCGCCGGCGCCACCTTGCAGCGCCTGAAACACGCCGCGACCGCGCTCGACGACGAGGAGCGGCGGATGCGCGAGCGACTCGCCGAACTGGAGCGGCGGATTTCCCAGATCGCCTCCGACATCGCCCGCGAAGCCACCGTGCTGTCCGACGCCGAAGAGGCGATGGCCCGGCTCGACGAAGAGGCCAAGACCCTGGCTGCGGCGGACGCGGGCGCGGAGGAACGGCGCGCCGAAGCCGAGTCCCGGCTTGCCGACGAACAGGCCGCTCTGACGCAGGCCGAAGCCGCCCAGACCCAGGCCACCCGCGCGGAAGCCGAGGCCAGCGCGGAGCGCCGGCGGCTGGAGCAGGACCGCACGCGGACCGAGCGCGACGTGGAACGCCTGACCGCCGAGCGCGACAAGGTGCGTACCGACCTGACCAAGATCCAGGCCGAGCTCGACAAGACCAGCGGCGTCGCGGAAGCCCGCGGCCATCTGGAGGCCGCCGAAGCCGCCGAGCAGGACGCCACGACGGCCGCCGAAACCGCGACAGCGGCCGCCGCCGAGGCGCGCGAGAGAGTGGATGCCGCGCTCGGCCCCGTCAGCGAGCGGGAAAAAGCGATCTCGGCGTTGGAAACCGAGGCGCGGACGCTGAAAGCGGTGCTGGCGACCGCCGGCGACGACCGCTTTCCCCCGGTGGTCGACGCGATTTCTGTGGATAGCGGGTACGAAGTCGCTCTCGGCGCCGCCCTTGGCGACGATCTCGATGCCGCTCTCGACACCGACGCCGCGATCTACTGGGCCGCGACGCCGGAAGACGCCGGGGACCCGGCACTGCCGGAGGGGGCCGAGGCCCTTTCCGCCCATGTCCGCGCCCCGACGGAGTTGCAGCGCCGGTTGCGCCAGATCGGCGTCGTGGACGCCGGCGACGGCGCCCGACTGCAGGCATCGCTGAAGTCCGGCCAGCGGCTAGTCTCCCGGCAGGGCGACTTCTGGCGTTGGGACGGACTCACCGCCCGCGCCGACGCCCCCACGGCGGCCGCCCAACGGCTTGCACAGAAAAACCGGCTGGATGCGCTCGCCGCCGAGATCGAGACGGCCAAGGCGGCCTTGGCGGAGGATCAGGCCGCTCTCACCCGCGCCCGGGACAGCGCGACGCAGGCCGCCAACGCCGAAAAGGCCGCCCGCGACAAGGTTCGCTCAGCCGCCGAAGCCACCCGCGCGGCCCGCAACCGGCTCGCCGCCGCCGAAAAGGAAGCCGCCCAGCTTGAAAATCGGCGCAGCGCGCTTGCGGAAGCCGCCAGCCGCGCCGAAGCCGCGCTGGCCTCCGCCGAAGAGGCCCGGGAGGCCGCCCGCACCGCCTTTGAGGCCGCGCCCGACCTGACCGCGCTGGCCGATTCTCGTCAGGTCGCCGACACCAAGGTCGCCGAGCTGCGCAAGGCCGTTTCGGAAGCCCGCTCCCGGCTTGACGGAGAACGCCGCGAAAACGAGCTCAGGAGCAACCGCAAGGCGGCGATCACCCGCGAACTGGCGAGCTGGCGCAACCGAATCGAGACGGCCGCCTCCCACCGCGGCGAGCTCGACACGCGGAAGGCGGAGGCCGAGGCGGAGCGCGCGAAGCTGCTCGACCAGCCGGAGGATCACGATCGTCGCCGGCGCGCGCTCGCAAATGAAATCGCCGCGGCGGAAACCGCCCTCGCCGAAGCCTCGGATGCGCGCAGCACGGCCGAAGCGACGCTGACGGAGGCCGACCGGGCTGCGAAGGCCGCGCTGGAGACCTTAAGCGGTGCCCGCGAAGCGCTCGTGCGCGCGGAGGAGCGCCTGACCGCCGCCCGCGACCGGGAAACCGCGCTTGCGGAAGAGATCGAAGAAACACTGGAATGTTCGCCGCAGGAGGCCGCGCGAATCGGCGGGCTGAACGCGGACGCGCCGGTTCCCGACATGGCCAGCGCGGAGACACGGCTCGACCGGCTGAAGGCCGAGCGCGAGCGTCTCGGTGGTGTCAACCTGCGTGCCGAGGAGGAATTGCGGGAGCTGGAAGAGCGCCGCGACACCTTGACGCGGGAACGCGACGACATCGTGACCGCGATCGCCCAATTCCGTCAGGCGATTTCCAGCCTCAACCGCGAGGCGCGAGAGCGGCTGATTGCCGCGTTCGATACCGTCAACAACCACTTCAAGACGCTGTTCACCCACCTGTTCGGCGGCGGCGAAGCGGAATTGACGCTGGTGGAGGCCGACGATCCGCTGGAAGCGGGTCTGGAGATCATCGCCCGGCCGCCCGGCAAGAAGCCGCAGGTTCTCAGCCTTCTGTCGGGCGGCGAACAGGCGTTGACGGCCATGGCGCTGATCTTCGCGGTGTTCCTCACCAATCCGGCTCCGATCTGCGTGCTGGACGAGGTCGACGCCCCGCTGGACGATGCCAACGTCGAACGCTTCTGCGACCTGGTGGCGGAGATGACGCGGCGCACCGAGACCCGCTTCCTGATCATCACCCACAATCCGATCACCATGGCGCGGATGCACCGCCTGTTCGGGGTCACCATGGCCGAAAAGGGTGTTTCCCAACTCGTCTCGGTCGATCTGGAGACCGCCGAACGTTTCCGCGAGGCGGTCTAGGGTCAGGACCCATAAATCCGGACGTTCCGAGCGGAAGCTCGCTAAAACAATAACTTAGAGGCGTTTCGTGTGTCCGTGAGGCGCCGAACGGCTCAAGGGTCGGCGAGCCAGCCAAGCCCCTTGGAACACTGAACATTCCAGGGCCGTCCACCGCAGCTTGACTCTGTCTTTGCGCGCTGCATAACGTTCGCCGCGACTTAAGGGGTTGGTGGTGGCCTTTTACCCGTGTCCGCCAACGGCTTTCGGGCATGCGTCGGGGGTCTCCGGTGTGTGCCGGCGGGCCGGGTACACTGTCGAGTGGATATGGCGGGCGAAGACGACCAGCACTCCAAAGCCTCCGACACGGGCGACCTGTCGGACCGGCTGCAACAGCTCAAGGGCAAGATCGCGGCTCAGCGAGCGTCCGAAGAGAAGCGCTCCGGACGGGGATCTGGGCCGTCAAGCACCTTTACGGGCCTCGGTCAGGCTTTGCGGCTGAGTTCGGAGTTTATCGGCGGCATCGCCGTCGGGGCCGGCCTCGGCTGGTTTCTTGACGAATGGCTCGGCACTTCGCCCTGGGGCCTCATAGTTTTTCTTTTACTCGGCTTCGCAGCCGGTGTTGTGAACGTGTTGCGATCGGCGGGGTTGATCCAAACCCCGGAACCCGGCAAAAGGCGGGTCAACGAAGACGGAGGCGACGGTCAATAGCGGCCGGCGCCGACAGCGAGGAGAACGGGGCAAGTGGCGGCAGAAGGCGCGCTCGATCCGATCCATCAGTTCGAGGTTCATCCCATCGTCGACGTTCAAGTCGGCGGGGTCGACCTCTCCTTCACCAACGTCTCTTTGTTCATGTTGGTCACGACCGGCATCGTTGCCGCCTTCCTGATCCTGTCGACCGGCGGGCGCGGCCTGGTGCCGACGCGGTGGCAGTCCATGGCGGAGATGAGCTACGAGTTTTCCGCCTCGATGCTCAGGAGTTCGGCGGGCGCGGAAGGCATGCGCTTCTTCCCGCTGGTGTTCTCCCTGTTCATGTTCATCCTGGTTGCCAACCTGATCGGGATGTTCCCCTATTTCTACACCGTCACCAGCCAGCTCATCGTCACCTTCGCCTTCTCCATGCTGGTGATTTTGACGGTGGTCGTGGCGGGTATCCGGCGCCACGGCTTCGGCTTCTTCAAGCTGTTCGTGCCCGAAGGCGTGCCGATGGCGATCCTGCCGCTGGTCAGCGCGATCGAGGTGATCTCGTTCATCTCTCGTCCGGTCAGCCTCTCGGTTCGTCTGTTCGCCAACATGCTTGCCGGCCACATCACGCTGAAGGTGTTCGCCGCCTTCGTCGCCGGGCTGGGCGCGCTTGGCGCGATCGGCATCGTCGGCGCGATCCTGCCGCTGATCATGACGGTAGCCATCACGGCCCTGGAGTTCCTGGTCGCCGCGCTGCAGGCCTATGTGTTCGCGGTTCTGACCTGTCTTTACCTGAACGACGCGCTGCATCCGTCGCACTGACGGTCCGCGCCCGACCAACCCGACTAAATTTCCACGTGAAGGAGCAAACCTCATGGAAGCTGAAGCTGCGAAGTTCATCGGTGCGGGTATCGCCTGCCTCGGTCTCGGTGGTGCCGGTATCGGTCTCGGCCACATCTTCGGCAACTATCTGGCGGGCGCGCTGCGCAATCCGTCGGCTGCCGATGGCCAGTTCGGTCGTCTGATCTTCGGCTTCGCCGTGACGGAAGCGCTGGGCATCTTCTCGCTTCTGATCGCGCTGCTGCTCCTGTTCGCCGTCTAATCTCAGACGGTTCGTCTACCTCGTTTGGTACGGCCGGCGTTCACTAGAACGCCGGCGGAAGAGGACGTAACGCGATGGCCAGCGAAGGCTTGGCGCGGCAGGCAGCCGAAGCCGCCCACACAGCACCCGTTGATGCGCCGATCGGTGCGGAGAGTGCGTTTCCGGCGTTCGACGCGGCAACGTTTCCGTCCCATCTGTTCTGGCTCGTCGTTTCCTTCGGATTGCTCTACTTCCTGATGATCCGGGTCATCGTGCCCCGGCTCGGCGGGATCCTGGAGGACCGGCGCGATCGCATCGCCGGCGATCTGGGCGAAGCGGAACGGCTGCGCGAAGAAACCGACGCGGCGATCGAGGCCTATGAGACCGAGCTTGCCGAAGCCCGGAAGAAGGCCCATTCGATCGCTTCCGATCGGCGCGAGCAGATCAAGGCGGATATCGAGGCCCGCCGCCGCAAGGCGGAGGCCGATCTGAACGAGAAGATCGGATCGGCGGAGACTCAGATCGCCGAGATCAAGCAGCAAGCGCTTGGCGAGGTCGAAGGCATCGCGACCGATGCCGCGGAGGCCGTGATCGACACCATCGGAGCGCTCAGCGTCGATCGGTCGGAAATCGCGACCGCCGTCAAGGCGGCGAAGGAGTAGCCGAGATGGGACCCGCTGACGCTTTTTGGGCGCTGATCAGCCTGATCATCTTTCTGGCGATCCTCGTCTATTACGGGGTGCCCGGCCTGATCGTCCGCTCGCTGGACGGTCGCGCCGACCGCATCCGCAAGGAGCTCGACGAGGCGCGCCGCCTGCGCGAAGAGGCCCAGGCGTTGCTGGCGGACTACCAGCGCAAGCGCCGCGAAGCCGAGGAAGAGGCCGAGCAGATCGTCGCCGACGCCAAGTCCGAAGCGGAACGCATGACCGAGGAGGCGAATGCCAAACTCGAGGACATGATCGCACGGCGGACCAAGGCGGCCGAAGACAAGATCTCCCAGGCCGAGAACCAGGCCGTGGCGGAAGTTCGCGCGCGCGCCGCCGATCTGGCGATCGCCGCTGCGGAGCGGATCCTCTCCGACAAGGTCAAGGGCCAGGTGGCCGACGACCTGGTCGCGCAGAGCATGGATTCGGTGCGCAATCGGCTGAATTAAAAATTGCAAGAAGGGGAAGCGGATCCGCTTCCCCTTTTTTGTGCCTTCGGGCCGTTCTGACCAGCCGCGAAACCGGAATGGTTTTACGTCAGCGTCGGCCCCGCATCCTTCTCACCGGCGCACGCCTGAAGCCGCTTCAGCACCGGGTCGATCAGATCGGCATCGAACAGCGTGCCTCGCCCCACCTCGAAGGCCAGACGCACGTCTTCAAGGCTCATCGGCTCCTTGTACGGACGCCGCGACAGCATCGCGTCGGCGATGTCCGCCAGCATCACCAGCCGCGCCTCTCGGCAGATGCGGTCCCCTACGAGGCCGTGGGGATAGCCGCTTCCGTCCAGCCGCTCGTGATGCTCCGCCACGACCCGAATCACCGTCTCCGGGAAGCCGAACGCCGCCACGAGCCGGACCCCGTGGTCGACGTGCGCGCGCATGGCGGTTTCTTCGATCTGCGTTAGCGGTCCCGGCTTGTAGGTCAGCCCCTGCGGAATGCGCATCTTGCCGATATCGTGGAGGAGCGCCCCATAGGTCGCCCAGCGCACCTGGTCCTCGGGCCAGCCGAGATCGGACGCGACAGCCTTGGCGATGGCGGCGACGCGGCGCAGATGATCGACCGTTTCCGGCTCGCGCTCGCCAAGGGCCGCCAAAAGCTCCTCGCTTTTGCGGGCTGCCACGGCAGGATCATCGCACGAGCTGGTCGCAGCCAATCGCCTCCTCCCTCCAGGGTTCCGCACACACCGATCGACGCCGCTTCCGCGCGCATCTCTCATCCTGACGAACCAAGGTCCGGCTGCAATCGCTCCGGAGGCGTCCGCTTGCGCGCAAGCGGCGCCTTGGCCGGCGAAACGACCCTAAGAAACCGGATCTCCACAGAGACAATCGGCGGCGCGTCCCGCCCCTCCCCTCAGCGCTTTTGCAGCGTTGTTTTTAAAAGAAGATCAGAAATATTCGAAACTGTCACGCAATCCGTCGCGCCGTCCATCGGTTCGACGCAGTCGTGACGCACCGAACAGGCAGCCGACTGCGCAATTCCAGCCGCTGCGTAGTCGTCGATCAGCGCGCGCGTACCGAATTCGCGAGCGTTTCTTGTCCGCTACGCCATGCGGCGACGGCTGAGCGCCTTGACGCGCGCAGCGAGACTTTGCGCATCGCGGTCGGGTGCGCCAATCGGATCGTTGCTCTCGCCCTTGAGCGGGGTGTCGTCGCCGTCGGCCAGCGCCTCACGGCGGATCTTGGCGGCCATTACCGCGATCTCGGAGGCCATATCCTGGAGCCGCTCCCGCAGCACCGCCGTCTCCAGACGATCCATGTCGCCATGGCCATCGGCATAGCGGGCAAGCGCGGCATTCTCCGCCCTCAGACGTTCCAGCTCATGACGCAGATCGTCGCTCACCGGCCCGTCCGCCTGTGAGGAGGCGACCGTCACCGCCGTGGCAACGGGAGCGGTCGCGACCGGAGCCGGGGTATCGGCGGTGGCCGCAGAGGCCGCCGCAGCGCGCGCCGCTTCGCCGGCCGTCTCCGCCTCCGCAACCGCCTTGCGGAGGCGCTCGATCTCGCTCTCCAAGCCCATCCGCCGGCTCTTTTCCTGAGCGAGCGCGTTGTTGGCGTCGGTGAGGCTGCGCCCCAGGCGGGCGATCTCTTCCCCGTCGGCGAGACGTTGCTCCGGCGCCTCGGCCGGTGCCGCCGACACGGCAGGTGCGGCGGGTGCGGCATGTTTGGCCTGCTCGGCCACGGCCTCGGCCTCCATCCGCCGGCTCTTTTCCTGCGCAAGGGCCGCGTTCGCATCGGCCAGGTTCGCGCGCAGCGCCGCCACCTCGTCGCCGCTGACGCGCGCAGACCTGAGGTCCGACAGCTCCTGCGACAAGAGATCGATGCGCGCCCGTGCGGACTCCGCCATCACCCGATCCTGGTCGCCGCGCGAAAGATGCTCGCGCAGACGGCGTTCGGCTTCCGCCCGGGCCTCGCCCGCCTCCTTGAGGCTTCCGGCCTGCTCGCTAAGACGGCGGGCGGCATCGGCACGCTCGGCTTCCGCCGTCTTGGCGCGATCCTCCGCGTCATGCAGCCGGTTCTCGGCGTCCGCCGCGGCCTTCTCACGCTCGGCGAGCTTGCGTTCCGCCTCGCCGCGTTGCGCTTTTTCCGCCGCCGCAGCCTCGTTTGCGCGGCTGAGGCTGGTGCGCAGGGCTTCGACTTCCTCGCCGCTAACCTGTGCGGCGCGCAGGTCGTCGAGCTGCTGGGTAAGGGCGGCAATCCGCGTGGCGGCGGTTCCGGCCTCCTCCTCGCGCCGTGCGAGCTGACCGCGCGCCTCCGTCAAGGCCGCCTGCACCTCGTTGAGCTGTGTGCGCAGCTCCTCCGCGGCCCGCTCGGCTTCCGCGATCCGATTCGCCTGGGCCGTGGCTTCGCGCTCGCGCTCGGACGCCCGGCTTTCCGCGGTCGACGCGCGGCTGCGCTCATCGGCCAGTTCCCGTTCCAGCCGCGCCTGCGCCGATTCCGCCTCCACCGCACGCTCCAGCGCCCGGTTCAAATCGAACTGCAGCTTGTTGTCGCGGGCGATCTCCAGCCGCGCCTTGGCGAGCTGCTCCTTGGTCTCTTCCAGGCGCTGCTCCATCGCCCGGAGTTCAACAGCATGTTCGGCACGGTAGACGTCGCGTTCGGCCCGCGCTTCCGCCTGCGCCAACGGCTTGGCGCGCTCGGCCTGCTGGCGCGCGCGCTTCGCCGCCCGTCGCCAGAACAGGGCGAACACCAACGCGAGGACAAACCCGGCGAGCGGGCCATAGGTCACAAGCAGCGACAGCCGATCGTCCACATCATCCTCCGAACCGCTCGCGGACGGCAACGCCCCGCGCACCGCCGACACTCGGTCGACGACCCGGACCACACATCCCGGTGCCCTCTCTTAACGCGAACAACAGGATCGGGCCACTTCACTGTTTTTCAGTGGTTGCAAGCTGAACGCCACCGGCACGCCAAGGTCAAATGGCCCCTCAAAACGGGTTCCAGGTGGGCTTCCGCGTGAACTTCAGATAGCCGAGATTGATCCCCAGCCGGGCGCCCACGCCGGAGCGAACCGGCAGAATATAGGTCGTGTCGGCGGCCAGCAGCGTCATTCCAAAGCCGCCGACCAGATAGGCGGAGCCATTGACGCCGACATAGCGCTGGAAAATCGCCTCGACCGACGGCAGATCATAGACCAGCGTCATCACCCGGGCGCCATCGCCACCGAAATCCCAACCAATCGACGGCCCCTGCCAATACACCTTGGTTTGACCGAGCCGGGTGTAGAGCGTGCCTTCGCCATAGCGCAGGCCACCCACCAGCGCACCGGACGCTTCCTCGCCCAGAATATAGGCGTTGGGCGCGCCATAGCTGGAGAACGCCTTCTCGATGATGGTGGCCAGCCCGCCGGACACTTCGCCGAAGAATTTATGGCCGGCCTGGGAGATCTCGTCGGGGCTATAGGTCTCGCCCCCCGGCTGGTAGGGGGTCGGCTCCGGCCCCGCGGCCGGCTCCAGGGACTGAGGAGCACCCGGCTGGGTCTGATAGGGAGCGGTCGACTGCGACGGCTGGAGAGATTGCTGCGCCTGGGCGGCGAGCGGGATCATCAGGGTAGCGACCAGGGCAAGAAGCGCCACGATCGGACGGACGGACGGGGAAGCAAACGACGGCGCGGTCATGTCTTCAGTCTCCGGCAAGCAGCATGGTTGGCAGGTCCAGCTTGCGCGTGTAACGCTCGCAGATCCGCGCGAATCGCTTCATCGTCCGCGACCTCCACCACACACAAGGGAATTCGATTTCGTGTCCAACGACGAGATCCTTGGCTCCGTCGACCTTGCGAGCCTTCTGGCGAGCCGGATTTGCCACGACGTGGTCGGTCCGGTTGGCGCGATCACCAACGGCCTGGAGCTTTTGGAGAGCGACGATTCGGAAGAAACGCGCGAGCTCGCCATGCAGCTCGTGGAGAAGAGCGCGCGCCAGGCCTCCGCGGCGCTGCAGCTCATGCGGCTGGCCTATGGCGCCGGCGGATCCGCCGGCTCGATGATCGACCTTGCCGACGCGACCAAGCTGCTCACCCATCATTTCGAGCATGAGCGCGCGGACCTGGAGATCGAGCTGCCGATCGCGGTCGCTCCGCGATCCGCGGTCAAGGTCCTTTTGAACCTCGCCCTGTTCGCGGTCCGCGCGATCCCGCGCGGCGGCCTCATCCGGGTTGCGGCGGAGATGGACGGCGAACGCATGAAAATCCGTGTGGATGCGGAAGGGATCAACGCCCGGATTCCCGACACCACGGGTCTTCTGACGGGCGAGACCGATGAAGGACCGATCGATCCGCACTCGATCCAGCCCTATCTGACCCGGCTCCTGCTGCGGGAGGCGGACATGAAGGCGACTGCGGCACTCGATGGCGAGCGCTTCACGCTGACGGCGGCCTGAGGGCCGTCGGAACGGCGATTTCACGACCCGGTCGCTCGGATCGAAAGATCTGGTGCATAGAACGCGTTCGAATACGCCGGACCAGGACGGCGGCACACCGCCGGCCGAGACGCGAAGCGACCGGATTGCCCCGGAAATACCTGATGCCTCAGGCCGTTTCCTTGGCCACTTCCTCGTCGACGTCGAGCTCCCGAAGGACATAGCCGCGACCCCATACGGTCTCGATGTAGTTCTTGCCCCCGGTCGCTGCGGACAACTTCTTACGCAGCTTGCAGATGAACACGTCGATGATCTTGAGCTCCGGCTCGTCCATGCCGCCATAGAGATGGTTCAGGAACATCTCCTTGGTCAGCGTGGTGCCTTTGCGCAGGGAGAGGAGTTCCAGCATCTGGTACTCCTTACCCGTCAGGTGCACGCGCTGGCCGCCGACCTCCACCGTCTTGGTGTCGAGATTGACCGCAAGCTCGCCGGTACGAATGACCGACTGGGCGTGTCCCTTGGAGCGACGCACAATCGCATTGATGCGCGCGACGAGTTCGTCCTTGTGGAACGGCTTCGTCATATAGTCGTCGGCTCCGAAGCCGAGACCACGCACCTTGTCCTCGATATTGCCGAGGCCCGACAGGATCAGGATTGGTGTCCCGACCTTCGAGACACGCAACGTGCGCAAGACCTCATAACCCGACACATCCGGCAGATTCAGATCGAGAAGGATGATGTCGTAGTCATAGAGCTTTCCGAGATCGATGCCCTCCTCACCGAGATCGGTGATGTAGACATTGAACTTCTCGGAATTCAGCATCAGCTCGATGCTCTGCGCCGTGGCGCGGTCGTCCTCGATTAGCAAAACGCGCATGCCAATCCCCTCGTGCCACCCGCCCGCACATCTGTGAATTTCGTCGCAGTCCGGGCTTTCGGTGCCAACGTGGTCCGTTCCCCGATTCGAGAGACTGACCCATATTGGTTAACAAATGCCGAAACCGGCCTGAAGGCCTGTACCGACGCTAATTCACGGTTCATTTTAACCCATTGCCAGACAGGCATTTTTCCCGCCAGTCGATTGGGCCCGCCAGCGCCCGCGCAAGCGAGAATGGCAAACCGTTTTCTAAAATGTGTCCGGCCGCCTGCCCGCGTGGGCGTACGACCGACCCAGCCCGCATGGTGAACAAGAGCCGTAAACGAAGCGTTACCAGCTAAGATTCGCTTCATACCCATTTCCGAAAACCTAACGGCGAGCCCGGAATCACGGCATTTTCCGCCAACTCTTTGGAAACGATCTCTCGCTAGGGTCGGCTTCCGGTATGGGGAGTAAGGGCGTCATGAAGCCGCGAGAAAGCTCAGTCAGAAACAAGGAGTTCGAAGTCCGGGAGCTGGAACGCCAGCTCGCGCAATCGGACGCGATGATCGCCGATTTCCGTCGGATCGCCGACGATCTCGACAGCCAGATTGCGGCTGAAGAGAAGCGCACCGGCGTCTTCGAACCCACGCATTTCGCCTATTCCACGGCCGCGCGGGCGGCCCGGCAACGGCGCGACAAGCTGATGTCGTCGATTGCGGATCTGGAAGAACGCCGCGCCATCGCGGCGGAGAAGCTGGATCAGGCGCGCGAGGTCTATCACTCCATGGTGCATGCCATCGACGCGGCCTAGTTTCGATCGCTTGAGCATGTCCGGATTTTCGGGACGGCACGCCGGTTCGCACGTCGCCTTCAAACGCCTCCGAGGACGCGCGGTCGTCAGGACAGATCCGCCTCGGCGAACACGTCGCTGATCCAATCGAGGAAGACCCGCAGACGCGGGGCGGTCTGTCGGTTCTGGGAGTAGAGCACGCTCAGGGGCGTAGGCGCGGGGCGGATCGCAGCCAGTACCTCGACCAGCCGTCCCTCGGCCAGGTCGGCGGCAAACCGATAGCGCGGGGCTTGCATGAGGCCATATCCCGCCCGGGCCAAGGCCACCACCGTATCGGAGTTGTTGCAGGTCACCCGGCTCGGTAGCCGGATCTCGCAGACCTTTTCCTCCACCCGGAATTCAAGCGGCATCACGCTGCCGGTTCGCGACGAGACGAAGCCGACCATGAGATGGCCTGCAAGGTCATCGGGCGTATCGGGCACACCATACCGATCAAGATAGGCCGGGCTCGCCACCGTGATTTCCTGAATCGACGTCAGCCGTCTCGCGATGCCGGTGTCGCCGTCGAGTTCTCCGGCCCGGATGACGCAATCCACCCCCTCGCGCACAAGATCCACCAACCGGTCGCCCTGCCCGATATGGAGATCGATCTGGGGATAGCGCGCCAGAAAGTCCGGCAGGCGCGGCAGAATGAAGGTCTGGGTCAAGAGCGGGTGCGCATCGATGCGCAAGAGGCCGCGCGGTTCGGACTGGCGCAACGCCCCTTCCGCCTCTTCCAGGTCCGCCAGGATGGTCACGCAGCGGCGATAGAAGTCCGCGCCATCGAGCGTCGGCGCGACGTGGCGGGTGGTGCGCTCCAGAAGTCGGGCGCCGAGCTCGTCCTCCAAACGCCGGATTGCCTCCGTGGCGGTCGAGCGCGGCACGCCGAGATCGGCCGCGGCAGCCGTGAAGCTCGCCCGTTCCACAATTCGCACCAAAAGCCGCATCCGGTCGAAACGATCCATGGGGGATTGTTCGCCCGAACCGAATGATGATGACAAGCGGAAGATGATTATACGCCGGCCGCAGGTTCCTAAATTCCCGGCAGCAAATCCCTACCGGGAAGGAGCCAATGATGACTGAGACCAAACCCCGCACCGCGATCGTAACCGGCGCCTCGAAAGGCATCGGGGCGGCCATTGCCACGCGGCTGGCCGCCGACGGCTTGAACGTCGTCGTCAACTACGCGAGCGACCGCACCGGCGCCGAGGAGATCGCGGACGCCATCGCCGTCGCCAACGGCCACGCCATCGTGGCGCAAGCCGATGTCGGTGCCCCGGAAGGCGTTCCGACCCTCTTCGAGGCCGCCGAAGCCGCATTTGGGAGCGTCGACGTGCTGATCAACAATGCCGGCATGATGAAGCTCGCCCCGCTTGCCGACGTCGATGACGACACCTTCGATCAGCATCTGGCGGTCAATATCGGCGGCGTGTTTCGCGGCTTGCGCGAAGCGAGCCGGCGGCTCGCCGACGGTGGTCGCATTGTCAGCTTTTCGTCCAGCGTCGTCGGCGCCTATCCGCCCACCTATGGCGTCTATGCGGCGACGAAAGCCGCGGTCGAGGCCATGACCCATGTCCTCTCCAAGGAGGTCGCCAAGCGCGGCATCACCGTCAACGCCATCGCACCGGGTCCCGTCGAGACCAAGCTTTTCATGCAGGACAAGACCGAAGAGGAAATCGCCACGGCCACCGGGCGGATCCCGTTCGGCCGTCTCGGCCAACCCGACGAAATCGCCGGCGCCGTCTCCTGGCTGGTCGGAGCCGACGGTGGCTGGGTCAACGGCCAGGTCATCCGCGTGAACGGCGGCATGATCTGATCGGCCACGGTCTCCGCCGCTCCTTCACCCATACGCGAGCGGCGGAGGCATGTCGGTCGCGCGGACGTATCTCTTCCGCCCGGTGCTGCTGCTCGAGCACGTCCAGACTGCATCGACCTGAACGAAACGGACTTGCTCAAGCTCTTGAATCCGGGCCCGTTTCTAGTCGCTCAGGTGGTTCCTCCTGAACGGAAAAGGTTCTAGCGTTCGCGACCCTCGTTCAATTCCTGCCGCGGACCGTGCAATGACCGACAGCGAAATCAGCCTGCCCGCCCCGCTCCTTCGCCATCTGTGCGATTTCGACGTAACCCTGTCGCCGCCGCACGAGCTGGGCGACGGCGCCAAAGGTAAGCATCGCATCATTCCGATTGTCGGGGGCGTGGTGCGCGGCGAGCGGCTCAATGGCCGGATCCTGCCGATCGGGGCGGACTGGCAGACGGTTCGCGGCGACGGCGTCGCCGAACTCGACGCCCGCTATGCCTTCGAAACCGACGAGGGCGCGATCGTGGAAGTACAGAATTTCGGGCTGCGCCATGGCCCTGCCGAGGTGCTGGCGGCGATCGCCCGTGGAGAGCCGGTGGACCCGGCGTGCTACTACATGCGCACCCATGCCCGTTTCGTGACCGCCGATCCGCGCACGGCGTGGCTCAACCGCGTGTTGGCGATCGGATCCGGCGCGCGGTTGAACTCCGCCGTTCGGCTGTCGCTCTACGAGATGCTGTAGGACACGGGTCCGGACGGCCCGAACGACTTGATCGAGGGCAAGCTGGCGGAGAGCGGGAGATGTCCCCCACTCTCCGAGTTTGCTTTACTTCGCGGTTCGCGGCTCGCTGAGCAAGCCTTTGACCAGCGCGACGGAGGCCAACAGGAGCACCAGGGCGAACGGCAACCCGGTGGAGACGGCCGCCGCCTGCAACGCGGTGAGTCCGCCACCCAGAAGCAGCACGATCGCCACCACGCCCTCGAACGTCGCCCAGAACACGCGCTGGGGCACCGGCGCGTCCACCTTGCCGCCGGCGGTGATAGTGTCGATCACCAGCGAGCCGGAATCGGAGGAGGTCACGAAGAACACGATCACCAGCACGATCGCGATGAAGGAGGTGATCACGGCCAGCGGCAGCTCGTCGAGCATGACGAACAGCTTCAGCTCCAGATCGGCATCGGCGATAGCCTGATGACCCTCGTTCAGCATGGTGATGGCGGTGCCGCCGAAAGCGGTCATCCACAGAACCGACACCAGCGAGGGGATCAGAAGTACGCAGAAGATGAACTCGCGCACCGTCCGGCCGCGGCTGACGCGGGCGATGAACATGCCCACGAACGGCGACCAGGAGATCCACCAGGCCCAGTAGAACGAAGTCCAGCCTTGGCTGAAGTTGGTATCCGCCCGGCCGAACGGGTTGGAAAGCGCGGGCAGATATTCCAGGTAGGCGACCAGGTTGCCGAAGAAGCCGGTGGCGATCACCAGCGTCGGACCGACCAGGATCACGAAGCCCAGAAGCAGGGCCGCGAGCACCATGTTGATTTCCGACAGGCGCTTCACGCCGGCATCGAGGCCCGCCACCACCGACAATAGCGCAACGCCCGTGATCGCGCAGATCAGGATCACCATGGAGATGTCGTTCTGCGGAATGCCGAACAGGAAGTCCAAGCCGGCGTTGGCCTGCTGGGCGCCGATCCCGAGCGAGGTCGCAAGCCCGAACAGCGTCGCAAACACTGCTAGCGTGTCGATGATGTGCCCGGTCCAGCCCCAAACCCGCTCGCCGAAGATCGGGTAGAACATCGACCGCACGGAGAGCGGCAGGCCCTTGTTGAAGGCGAAAATCGCCAGCGACAGGCCGACGACGGCGTAGATCGCCCAGGGGTGGAGACCCCAGTGGAAGATGGTCGCCGCCATGCCGAGCCGGCGCGCCTCCATCTCCATGCCCGCAGCGCCGGCAAGCGGCGCCCAACTGTCCGGCGAGCCCGCATCGGCCGCGAGCGAGGAGGTGTAGTGCGTGATCGGTTCCGACACGCCGAAGAACATCAGGCCGATGCCCATGCCGGCGGCAAACAGCATCGCGAACCAGCCGGAATAGGAATAGTCCGGGGTCGCCTCCGTTCCGCCGATCCGCACCTTGCCCAGAGGCGAAATCATCAGCACCAGCGCCAGGATCACGAACACGTCGCCGGCAAACAGGAACAGGACGTCGAAGGTCGAGGTCAGCGTCGGCTGCAGCCAGCCGAACATCGTGCTCGCCTGCTCCGGCGCCGACACGGCGAAGATGACGAAGGCGATGATCGTCAAACCCGAAATCATGAAGACCGGGTTGTGAATGTCGAAATAGACCGGGCCGATCTGCGGTTGGATGTTGTCCTGACCGACCGTGTAGTCGGTGTCGATCAGATCGGCCTCGCCGTCGGGCGTGACGATGGCGGCTTCGTCATTCGCCTCATCTGAGTCCAATTGGTCGTTCACGGCACTGTCCTCGCGTGATTGTTCTTTTGGGCAGATGGTCGCGGCGCCGGCAGGCGCTTGAGTGTCCGGCTTGCGAGAAGCCCGGACGGACGCCCGGTTTCAGAGTCCCCGGCGTCGTTTTGCTTCAAAAATCCAAGCGGGACGCTGGTCCGCTTGTCCTGAAGTTTGGTTGTTCCTTCGCAAATCAGGGCGGAAAACCGGCTCCCACTTTTCCTGGATTTCGTTTTTCCTTCGCAAATCCGGACGGAAAACCGGCTCCCACTTTTCCTGGATTTGCTATTGCTATCGTATCACCATCACGGACATCGTCGCGTGGGAGGCCACCGCGCCGCCGTGGGAGGCGAACAGGTGCTCCGGCAGTCCGGGGACATGGGACGCGATAACGATCAGGTCCGCCTCCGCTTCCCGCGCCGCCTGCAGCAGCGTCTTGTCCAGGTCGACCGCCGGATCGTGGGCGGCGTAGGCCACCGCCTCGGCGGTGACCTCGTTGGTCTCCGCAAGATCGGCCGCCACCGCCTGCAGCTTCTGCGCATATTCGGAGGGATTGTGCGCAATCGCGGTCGGCGTTTCCGCGGTCACGCCCACCAGGCAGATCGTGCTGCCGTAGAGACGGGCAAGATCCACCCCCACATGCAGCGCCTTTTCCAGCCGTTCGACGTGCTCGAGATCGATCGGCAGCATGATCTTCTTAAACATGTGTCGTCCCGTTTTTGGCCTCACGTCCGCCACAGCGCCCCAACACCGCCGGCGGCCGCCCCCAAAGCCGACCGCCACCGCAGGGCCGTCGCAATAAGCACGACAAACGCAAGCAGCAGTCGGAGCGTCGCCCCGACGCATTGTCGCCTCAAACTGTCAGCGCGGGCTGTGAAAGTCAAACATCGCCCCGGCAAGATCAGACAATCGATCCCATGCCCCCACGTGTAGAACAACGCATCCCACCAGCCTTTGAATAGAAATCATTCATCTCCCGATCAGCTTTCACTTTATCGAAAACTCAACCTGAAACCGAATTCAGAAGCACTCGCAAATCTAGAACAAAAAGAGGACAGGTGGCTGAAATCCGGTGGAAAGCCTGAAATGTCGGAACGATCGTAGATATCAACGGTTCACAAACATCGAGACGGGCGCCCGGTCGAGCAGGGTGCAGGACCCCATCCGCCGGACCGGCCCACCGAGGTGGCAAGCCGATGGACTTCAATGCAGCGCTCGCGGTCTCCGCGGGCACGGTGTTCGTTCTGGGCATCGTCGCCGGCTATGTGAAAAGCCGGCTGTGGGTGTCGGAAACCACGATTTGTCTCGCCCTGGGCATCCTGATCGGACCGTCGGCCTGGCGGTTGATCGATCTCGCCGACCTTCCGGTCGATCGCTTCACCCTGCTCAAGGAGGTGGCGCGCGTTACGCTGGCCATCGCGGTCATGGGCGCCGCCCTGCGGCTTCCGACCCGCTACGAACTCAACCGGCTGCGCGACCTGGTCGTTGCGCTGGCGATCGGCCTGCCGCTGATGTGGATCACGAGCGCCCTCCTCGCCTATCTCATCCTTGGAGCACCTCTTCTGACAGCGCTCCTGATCGGCGCCGCCCTCGCTCCCACCGATCCGGTGGTCGCCGGGTCGATCACCGGCGGCCAACTCGCCGAAGCCCGGTTGCCGGATCGGCTGCGCCACCTGCTCACGGCGGAAAGCGGCGCCAACGACGGCTTGGCGCTTCTGTTCGTGATGCTTGCGATCCTGCTTCTCACCAAAGCACCGCCGGAAGCGCTTTCGGAGTGGATCGTTCGCGTCTTTCTCTGGGAGATCTGCGGTGCCATTGCGATCGGCCTGGCCGCGGGCTGGCTGGCCGGGAGGCTTCTTTCCTGGGCCTATAAGCAACCCTTCACCGAAAACCCGTCCACCATCACCGTCGGCCTCGCCCTTTCGCTAACCGTGCTGGCCGGTGTCCGATTGATCGGAAGCGACGGCATTCTGGCGGTGTTCGCCGCCGGCTTGATGCTCAATCGCGTCGTCACCGAGCGCCAGACCCGGCATGAGCACATGCAGGAGGCCATCAGCCGCTTTTTCGATCTGCCGGTCTTCATCCTGATCGGTCTGATGCTGCCATGGAGCGCCTGGGGAAACCTGGGTTGGCCTGGCGTCGTCTTTGCGGCCGCCATTCTCCTGCTCAGGCGACTGCCCTGGTGGCTCGCGCTCTGTCCCCTCACGCGCGAGATGAAGACCGTTCGTGATGCGGCCTTTCTCGGCTGGTTCGGGCCGATCGGAGTGGCGACGACCTATTACGCGGTTCTGTCCCAAGAGGAGGCCGGGATCGATCTGTGGCCGATCCTGAGCCTGGTGGTGTTCGCCTCCGTCGTCGTTCACGGCCTTTCGGCGACACCCCTCACCCAGGCAATGCGGCCTGAGACCGAAAACCGGTCAGCGTGACCCCGGCGGGTCAAATTCTTGTGACAGCGCAGGCAGGTGTTACCTTTCCGCCAGCCCTCGGTCGGATTCGTCACCTTCCGCTAACCCTCCTCCCGCCCGTTGCTTGAACCCGGCACCGCGTTCGTGGAAAAAAGCAGGCGGCGGAGACGTAGGCGACAGCGAGCGAATGGCCGGTCAAAGCGACGAACGAAGACGAATGAACGCGATCCGGCTACCGACCTTGGCTTTCGCCTGGGCGGCGGGGTTTGCCGCTGCGCTCGCGCCTGCGCCGGCGGCGGCATTCGAGCTGTTCGGCATTAAATTGTTCGGGAGCGGGTCCGACGACGCGGAGACGACCGACGTCATCGGCGAGCCCCAACCTTATGATGTGACGTTCGACGTTCCGGGCGACACGGATGTGGAGAGCAGCCTGAAAGGCGCCTCCAGCCTTTGGCGCGACCGCAAGAGACCGGCGTCCGGCGCGGCCGGTCTTCTGGCCAAAGCCCGCGGCGACTACCGCAACCTGGTCTATGCGCTTTATGCCAACGCCCGCTACGGCGGCACCGTCTCCATCACAATCGACGGCCAGCAGGCGGCCGACCTGCCCTTCGACGCCACGTTTCCCGACACAGCCGATGTCCGCATCAGCGTCGATCCGGGGCCGCTGTTCCTGTTCGACAAGGCCACGATCCGCAACCAGGCGCCTTATCCCACAAACCGGCGCGACGTGGTGCCGACGCCGGAGAGCGGCGGCTTTCAGACCGGGCAGCCGGCTCGCTCGACGGTCATCCTGCAGGCGGAAGCCCGCGCCGTCGAGGCATGGCGCCAGCAAGGCTACGCCAAGGCGAAAGCCGGCCCGCGCCATGTCAGTGCCGTACACCCTTCCGACACCGTCAATGCCGAACTTGAGATGGAGCCCGGACGCAAAGCCTATTTCGGCCCGACCAGCGTGAGCGGCACCAAACGGATGGATCCCGACTTCGTCGCCTATATGGCCGGCTTCAAGCAGGGCGAGGAATTCGACCCGGACGCCGTTCAGCGAGCCAGCGACCGGCTCGCCAAGCTGGACGTGTTTTCGTCGCTGCGGGTGGAGGAGAACGAAACGATCGAGCCCGACGGCAGCCTGCCGATGCATGTGATCGTGCGCGAACGCAAGCTGCACCGGATTGGCGTCGGCGGTTCATTCTCCAGTATCGACGGGCTCGGACTGGAGGCCTACTGGCTGCACCGCAACTTGTTCGGTCGCGCCGAACAGCTCCGGATCGACGGCAAGGTCGCGAACTTCGACAACAAGGTGGATCCGGAAGATTTCACCTATCGCGCCGGGGCCACGTTCACCAAGCCCGGCGTCGGCACGCCGGATTCCAACTTCGTGGCCTCCATCTATGGCGAACGCGAGGTGCTCGACACCTATACCAAGACGGGTGTGAGCGGCCAGGCCGGCATCAACCACCAATTCTCCAAGGAGTTGTCGGCGCGCGGCTTCCTGACCGGCCAGGTCGCGGAGTTCGAGGACGACGTCTACGGCACCCGCGATTTCACCACCGGTGGCTTCCTCGGCGCCTTCACCTATGACAGCCGCAACGACCCGACCAACGCCACCCGCGGCCACTATGTCGACGTCACCGCGCTGCCCTTCTACGAGTTCAACTACGCCAACGCCGCCTCGCGCTTTACCGCAGAGGCGCGCACTTACTACGCCGTCGACGGCGACAACCGGATCGTGCTGGCCGCCCGCGGCAAGATCGGGACCCTGGTCGGTCCCTCGATCGCGGAGCTTCCGCCCGACCTCCTGTTCTTTGCCGGTGGCGGCGGCTCGGTGCGCGGCTATCCCTATCGCTCGATCGGCGTCGACGTCGGCAACAACGTGGTCGGCGGCAAGTCGCTGCTGGAAGGCTCGTTCGAGGTCCGAGGCCGCTTTACCCAGACGATCGGCGCGGTAGCCTTCCTGGACGCAGGCCTCGTCGGCGCGGACTCCACGCCCGATTTCGACCAGGACGTAAAGCTGGGCGCGGGCGTGGGTCTGCGCTATTTCACCAGCGTCGGCGCCATCCGCCTCGACGTGGCGGTGCCGTTGGAACAGCGTGACGGCGAACCGAGCGTCGCTTTCTATGTCGGCATAGGACAGGCGTTTTGACCCGGCTCCTCCTCGCCCTCCTTCTCGTCCTAACCGCTCTGCCTGCGCTGGCGCAGGATGCCGCCCAGGATACGGAAGAGGCCGACCGCTCCTTCCTGACTCGGTTCGTGGAAAACCAGCTTTCCGCGCCGAATCGACAGATCCGGCTTTCCGGTATCCAGGGCGCGCTTTCCTCCAACGCGACCATCCGCCAAATTACGGTCGCCGACGATAACGGCGTGTGGCTTCGCATCCAGAATGCCTCGATCCAATGGAACCGGGCGGCCTTGTTCCGCCGCCGGCTCTCGATCGACAAGCTCTCCGCCGAGAGCATCGAAATGTCGCGACCGCCGCTGCCGGACAAGAGCCTGCCTTCGCCCGAGGCGGCGCCGTTCCAGGTGCCGGAGCTGCCGGTGGCCGTCATCTTGCGCGAGCTGGACGTTCCCCACCTCAAATTCGGACAAAGCGTGTTCGGGCTCGCTTCCGAGCTCGCGGTGACGGGAAACCTGGAGCTCGCCTCCGGCGACCTGGACACCAAGCTGCAGATCAAGCGCCTGGACGGGCCAGGTGGCCAGCTCGCGCTCGAAGCCGGCTTCTCCAATTCCAGCCGGGCTCTCAAGCTGGACCTCGCCCTTTCCGAGCCGGCCAACGGCGTGGTTGCCAACCTCTTGAACATGGAAGGCAAGCCGCCGGTCGACCTCACCATCAAGGGCGAAGGTCCGCTGGACAATCTCGACGTGACGATGAACCTCGACGCCGACAATCGACAGATCGTCGTCGGGGCCGTCAGCCTGCGCCAGCGCGACGAGGGCCTGGCCTTCCGGGCGCGGCTGGAGGGGTCGATCGCCGAGCTGGTCGCACCCAAGCATCGCGAATTCTTCGGAAATAACGGGCTCGTGACGGCCTCGGGCGTGGTGCGCGACAGCGGCGGGTTCGTGCTCGACCAGCTCGACGTGACAAGCGCGCAGTTGACCCTTTCCGCATCGGCCGAGACCACCACCGACGGCTTCCTCCGCCGGCTATCCGTTAATGGCAAGCTGGCTGACCCTGAAGGCGACGCGGTGGTGCTGCCGAGTGGCGGTGGCACCAGCATTCAGGACGGCACGATCCAGCTCGCCTTCGGCGAAGGCGGCCGGGAAGACTGGAACGGCCGCATCGAGCTCACCGGCCTCTCCAGCGGAACCATTTCCGCGGAGACCGTGCGCGTGATCCTCGGCGGCCTGGCGCAGAACCTGAACAATCCGGACGCAAGGCGCGTCACGTTCGGGATCGATGGCACCGTTGCGGGCCTGGCCTCCGAAAAGCCGGAGCTCGACACGGCGATCGGCGATACCATCCAACTGGTGATCGACGGAGCCTGGGCCGCGGGCCAGCCCATCCGGCTGAGCCAAGCCGAGCTTTCCGGCAACGGCCTTTCAGCGCGGCTTGCCGGCCAAATCGAAGAAGCGGCCTTCCAGGGGACCATCGCGTTGAAGGCGGCAAGCCTGACCCCCTTCTCCGCACTCGCAAATCGCGATCTCGCCGGCGCGTTGGATATGGAAGCCAAGGGCGAGGTGCGCCCGATCACCGGCGCGTTCGACCTGACCCTCGACGGCAAGGCCGACGGCCTGCATCTGGGCATCGATGCCGCGGACAATCTGTTCGGCGGCCTGACCACCATCACCGGCGGTGTCGGCCGCGGCGAGGCCGGCATCAAGGCCGACAAGCTGCGGCTTGCCAACGACAACATGACGCTGACCGCCGACGGAACCTTTTCCAGCGAGGACGCCGATTTCGGCTTCGACCTTGCCCTGTCCGATCTCGCCTTGATCTCCGATCAGGCGTCCGGCCGCCTGACGGCGAACGGCTCCGCCAAGGGCCAGGAGAATGTCATCGCGCTCGCCTTCGACGCGAGCGTTCCCTCCGGAACACTTTCCGGCCGGCCGCTGCGCGACGCCACACTCGGCTTCGACGGCACCTTGCGCGACGACAACCTCGACGGAGCCGTCACGGCGAACGCGTTCCTCGACGGCCACAAAGTGTCGCTGACGTCCAACGTCGCCGTCACCGGCGGCGAAAAGCGGCTTTCCGGCCTGAGCTTCGTCGCTGGCGGCACGGAATTGACCGGCAACCTGACCCAGACGGAAAACGGGCTCTTCTCCGGCACGTTGGACCTGAACGCGCCGGACGTGTCGGTCGCCGCCGCGCTCGCGCTTCTGGACGCGAGCGGCTCGGCCCAGGCGCACATCGAGCTTGCCAACGCGAACGGCGAACAGAGCGCGGTCGTCGACGCCAAGATCCGTCAGCTCGTGGTGGATGCCGCGCGCGTGGACAGCGCCGACGTCGCCCTACGCCTGGATGATCTATTCGGGGTGCCGTCCGCCGACGGCACCGTCTCCGCCAAGAATGTCGTCGCGGCCGGCTACACCGTCACCGATCTTGACGCCACCGCCCGGCGCGAGGGCGCGCGCACCAACTTCACGGCCAATGCCGCGCTCTCGATCGGCACCACGATCGCCACAACGGGCACGCTGGCGCCCGAAGGCGACGGATTCCGGCTCGTTCTCACCAAGGCCGACCTGGCCCAGGGCGATCTCGCCGCCCATCTGAAGCGGCAGACGACGATCGTGATCGCCGGCCAATCCATCGATATCGACGACCTCGCGCTCGCGGTTGGCAGCGGCGAGATCACCGCCGACGGCACCATCGCCGACACGTTGAACCTCAAGGTCGCGATCTCCGCTCTGCCGCTCGCCATCGCCAACACGATCAAGCCGGATCTCGGCCTGCGCGGCACCCTCACCGGCACCGCCGATGTCGGCGGCACCCGCGACGCACCCAACGTGCGTTTCGACCTGAATGGACGGTCGTTGACCGCGGCCGAGCTTCGCCAGGCGGGTCTGTCCACCCTCGATCTCACGGCACGCGGCTCGTCCACCGCGAACCGGCTCACCGTCGAGGCCACTCTGACGAGCCCCGAAGGCTTCCGGGCCACGGCAAACGGCGCGGTTCCGCTCGGCGACGGATCGCTGGATCTCACCCTCGCCCTCACCCGCTTCCCGCTGGAGCCGCTCAACGCGCTCGCGCCGGGTCAGGCGCTTGCCGGCGCCATCACCGGCGAAGCGAAAGTCACCGGCCCGCTGGCCAATCCCGCAGCCAACTTCACGATCTCCGGGTCTGGCCTCTCCGCCGCGCCGCTGGCGGAATTCGGCGCGGCCCCGCTGGAACTGCGCGCCTCCGGCCGGTTCGCCGACCAGACATTGACGCTCCAGTCCACCGATGTCGGCGGGCCGCAGGGCCTCTCGCTGTCGGCCTCCGGCCGTCTGCCGCTCTCCGGTTCGGGCCTCGATCTC
The DNA here is from genome assembly GCF_040750475.1 of Amorphus sp. 3PC139-8. Lineage (NCBI taxonomy): Bacteria > Pseudomonadati > Pseudomonadota > Alphaproteobacteria > Hyphomicrobiales > Amorphaceae > Amorphus > Amorphus sp. 3PC139-8. The sequence goes on from NZ_JABJVY010000026.1 coordinate 67,748, forward strand.
CAGGCCCGGGGCTCCGTTCCCCTGTCGCTCGCCAACCGGCAGCTCGCCGATCGCGGCACGCAAGTCTCCGGCGTCCTGACCTTCGATGCCGCCGTCGGAGGCTCGTTTACGCAGCCGGTGATCAACGGGCGCTTCGGAACCTCAGGCGCCCAGGTGATCGATCCCGACACCAAGGTTCGGCTCAACGACATTGTCATCGATGGCACCATCGACGGCGACCGCATCACGCTCAGGACCGTTCGGGCGGCCGTGGCCGGCGGCGGCAGCCTCAACGCCGGCGGCACCATCTCCATCGATCCGCGCGCCGGCTTCCCGGCCGACCTGCGGCTGACGCTCGACCAGGCCCGCTATGTCGACGACGAGCTGGTCATCGCCACCGTAGACGGCACGCTGCAGATGTCCGGCCGGCTCACGCGCGATCCGCTGGTCTCCGGCGATCTCCGGATCGAGAAGGCCGAGATCATGATCCCGGACTCCTTCGGCGGGACCGCCCCGGCCATCGACGTCGTCCAGATCGATCCTCCGCAGGCCGTGGTCACGACCTTGAAGCGCGCCAAGCTGATCGGCGGCACCCCTGTGCCGGCCTCGCGGCCGAGCATCGTTCAGCTCGACATTTCGATCAGCGCGCCGAACCAGATCTTCGTGCGTGGCCGCGGCCTCGATGCCGAACTCGGCGGCCGCGTCCGGGTCACCGGGCCGGTGACCAACGTGCAGCCGGTCGGCGGGTTTGAGCTGATTCGCGGCCGGATCGCGATCGTCGGCCAGCGGATCGTGTTCGACGAAGGCCGTGTCACGCTGATCGGCGACCTCGATCCGTTCATCAATTTCAGCGCCAGCACCCAAGGCAACGGCATCACCGTCACGATCTCCGTGCGCGGCCGCGTCTCCGACCCTCAGATCACGTTCTCGTCCCAACCGGAACTGCCCCAGGACGAGGTGCTCGCCCAGTTGATCTTCAAGCGCTCCATGAGCGAACTGTCGGCAACCCAGATCGCCCAGCTTGCGGCCGCGGCAGCCGAACTCGCCGGCGGCGGCAACAGCTCGCTCCTGCAAAATTTGCGGCGCGCAACGGGTCTCGACGAGCTGGACGTGATCACCGACTCCGAAGGCAATGCCGCGCTGCAGGCCGGCCGCTATATCAGCGACAACATCTATCTCGGAGTTCAGGCCGGCGCCGAGGGCAACACCGAAGCCACGATCAATCTGGATATCACCCGCGACCTCAAGGCGAAGGGCGCCGTCGCCTCCGACGGTAACTCATCGCTCGGCCTCTTCTTCGAACGCGACTACTGAGCGCGATCGCGGAAAAGGAAACCGGCTTTCGGCAAAATCCGGCGCGTCAGAACCGCGAAACAAAGCATAAGGCAGCGCGGATCATCGGCCCGCCGGCAAGCCAGCGGCCGTGAGCTCGCCCGGCGTGCAATGGCGCCAGAATTGCTCGGCATCACGCTCGCCCATGGCAAGAAGACCGTCTTTCGGAAAGCCCCCCTGGCTGCCGACCCACGCCAGAATATCGTCGGAATGCGGGGGATCGACCTCCGCCAACCGCTCGCTCAGATCTGACGTGTAGACCGAAGCCTTGTGGAACTCGAACCGGGCGCGATCGGTGAGGCAAACGCGATCGCGTGTCATATCGGCAAAGACCGCGCAGCCCGAGGCACATCGCCCATTGACGATGACGAGCTGCTTGGACCCGGCATTCACCTCTTCGGCTGCGGCAACAAAATAGTCGAGCTCTCCGCCACGGCTTGAAGGGAGAACACACGGCTCACCGCATGAGGCGCCAAACGCCCGGACGAACGGCGTCTTCGCGTCCGGGTTGCTCATGCAGGCGGTCAGCCCTCCCGCGAGCAACAGCGAGACGAACGAAAGCGCCCGCAAACGCCGGGCTTTCAGCGTGTCCATATTTGCGCGTCCCCCCGGCCCCAGTTGGCTCCGGCCTCTTATGGCGGCGACACCGCCTCATCCGATCGCCGACATGGCCGACCCATTTTGACCAATTCGGAAAGAAAGCCCGAGCCAATTCTTTTCATTGATCCTAATTAAGAAAAGGTGAGACCTGATCGCTCTCGTCCGCCGTCAGTCCGTCCAGACCACGCTGCTTCCGGGCCCATGGGTCGACGGACGGTTCGGGGGCGGCTCGCGCGACGGCTTTTGTGGTGGCCGGCCTTGCCCTTTGCCAGGGCTCGTCCGCGGCCGCTTTTTCTTGCGCCGGCGTTTGAGGACAGTCCCATCGGGACGGCAAATGGGCGGGACGAGGAAGGCACAAAGAAGCGCAAACACCGCCTGGATGGCGAGCGTGCGCATCGGATAGTCCGCGAAGGAATGCAAGAGCAGCAGGCCGATGGAAATGCTGGCGGCCCGCGCGAGATTGACGTCGAGCTGTGCGCGCTGGTCCTGGTCGCCCCGCCATAGCCGATAGGCTGTACGTCCATACCACCAGACGAAGACACCGATCAGAATGAGGGCGGGCAATCCGCCTTCGAGCCCAAGTTCCAGATAGTCGTTGTGAGCCCGGTTCGCCCATGTGGAGGAAAGATCGGTCGGCTGTTCGAACCAGCGATAGACCGGAATGAATGTGCCGAAGCCCGCCCCGAAAGGCAAAAGCGATACGAGCCCATCCGCCGTCACCGACCACATTACGCTTCGGTAGTCGTCAACCGCACTCGTCGTCGCAATCCGATTGACCAGGCCAAGCAGCGCGTAGTTTGCAATCAACAACGCGGCCAGAAGCCCGGCTCCAATGACGGCAAGGCGCACTTTTTTCTGGTCGCCGGCCGGTATGTTGCTCCTAAACATGAAGGCACTGACCACGAGGGCGAGCGTGCCGAGCAATACACCCGACCGCGACAGCGAGATGGCGATCGTGAGCAAGAGCAGGCTTGTCAACGCGCCAAACGAGAGCGCCGCCACCCGATATCCTTCGCGATGCCGCTCCGTCACGAAATGAACGGTCCACGCCATCGCAAACGGGAGCGCACAATAAAGGAGCGCAGCATAGTGATTTCGGTTGGCGAAAAAGCCGACCGTGCTGCCGAGATTGGTTCGTTCGTAAAAATACAGGGTTTCGGTCGAAATCCCCGCCACCTGAGCCAAGCCCAAGACAACCGATACGGCCACGGCGGCGAGAAATACAAGGCTTATCGTCCGACGGTCCAGATTGTCCGTCGTCAACAAGGCCAGAAAAATTGCAGCACCTGGAATGAGAGACAGGAGCGAGCCGAGCGTCGCCGCCGGATCCAGCGAAATCGGCCACCAGGGCAGCGACTGATCGCTGAGAGTGAAGCTCTCGGCAAATTGGCTCCGGCCCGGAAAATGGGTCCAGAGAAAGGACGGCAACGGGACGAGTTGAACCAACAACAGCAGGACGGCCGCCCCGAGGATCGCCACCGGGATCAAGGATCGATCGCGATCGGTCGCGGTCGCCCACCGGAGAATCGCCAGGGCCAGCAATGGCAAGCCCACGATTTCGATGACCGCGTCGGAGGCAAACCCCTGTCTGGTTCCGCCCCCGAAAATTTGCGCGACCAGAAAAACGCCGGCCGTCAACCAATAGACCAGGACAGAACGATCCGGAGAATGGGCCACCACCTCGGACGCGGGCGACGCATCGTCTCGCGCGTGCCTCCGACCCTGAAACGCTTTGGTCAACATTGCCCGCATCAAAACGGTTTCGATCCTCCAAAGCGTTTCCTGCCGAAATGAACACCGGCCATCCATCCGGAAACGCCACAGAACAATTTATTCTCGCCTATCTGCGATTCAGCAAGAAAACGGCTTGCCATTAAGAGCTTCAGATTTCTCAAGCCCGAATTGGAGCCGCGCGAGACCATCGCCGGCGCCCTCAATTGCTTTAGCAGCGGCGATTGGCACGCCCGCTTTACGCCTCCGGAGGCTCGCATTTCGCGATAACGGTTCCGCGAGCTTCACTATAGAGGAGCGTGATCGCTCACCACCGCGGGCGAGCCGCCTTGCGGGCCTCCATCATTTGGCGAACCATGACATGGCCCAAAGGTCGCCCAACAAACACATTTTCGGGAAAATAGTCTGCCGTTCTTTTTTATTGTGGATATAACGGTCTCTCCGACGTGCTTCTCTATCGACACTTTTCGAAGAAGCCGCGCAGCCCGGAGGGAAAATCGTCATTCGTCAGCTGCGACGAAGTTGACGCCGGAGGATCGATCGAAGCGGGGCGAGCGCGGACTCATCAGATCCGCGCTGCTGGCGCAGGCTGGGCACGAAATCCGCAGCGTCCGAATAGAAAAACGGCCGCACCAATCGCGGCCGTCCTTAAAATCCCGACAGACGTCTTTCTATCCGACCGACCCGACTACGGGCTGCCCGAAGTGGTCCAGTTATTACCACCTTGCCCACCCTGCTGAAATTGCAGCGGGCTATTTCCAGGCTCGACGTCCCCGGTCTGCTGGGCAGAAATACCGGCCGCGGCACCGGCGGCACCGGCAGTGACAACACCGGCAGTGAGAGCACCGCCAACACCGCCACCTACTCCGCCCCCTCCGGCAACTCCCGAAAAAAGCCCACCAGCGCCCAACTGAGCGAATGTACGCGTATCGGCCTGCACCTTAAGGCATCCACAGCCGTCGACCCGGCTGGCATCAACCATCGAAGGCGAAACCAACTCGGCCTTGAAGGAGCCCGCCTGCACCAGCGCCTTACCGTCCTGCATCAACAGGACACGGTCCCCGACCTTCAGCGCCTTATCGCCGCGGACGGGTGTGAACCCTTCCTTGTCGGAGATAACGACACGTCCTTCGACCTTCGACAGCGACCCGACCGGGCTATCGACGTCGCGCAGCTCCTCGGCAAAGGAGCAGCTTCCCGCTTCGACGAGCGCCTGGCACGATGAGACCGGCGCATCTTCGGCGTTGGCGACCGAGACCATGCCGGCCGCACCCGCTAGAACAAGCGTGAGAGCTGTCATCAATTTCATCATCAGCTCCATATCTAAGCTGCTCTGCGGCAGCGGCGGACCCCCATCAGCAATTCAGCTTCTACCAGAGCGCTATCGCCACCTCAACCGAATATCTCCGCATGCGCCTCAATCTTTAGCGAGGCGTCTAAAGAGCGAATTCGACTTGAACCTGCGTGCAGCACTCGGAGGGATCCAAAACTAAACAGCGAAGCGCCCCGGTAAACGGTGCCAAACAGGCCCATTCTCTAAATTTGATTGTATAATGTAAAAACAACACCAAAAGCTGCGCCCTCTGATCGCATTTCACGTGTGGACCCTTGGTCGCATATTAGCTATACCGCAGTGCAAGAGATTGGGAATGCAACTTCCCGAAAAATTGTAGCGATTGCAGCTTGCACGAAGCTTTCTTCCGAGTAGGAGTGACACCGCAACCTTTAGACACCATCGGGAGCGAAACTGCCCGTCATTCGGGCAATTGCCGATCGTTTCGATACGGTTGTGGTGCCTATTGCGTGAACTGAATTTTGGTTCGTCCGGCGACGACCATTCGTCATGGTCATTTTCATGAGCCAATCAAAGATGAAGAAGCGTCGCTGCACAATTTTACGTCGGAGCGCCTTGATGGCGCGTTGGCGAACGGACGGGCCATATGGGGGCCAGCGATCAGTTGCCTGCACGCCCTATCGGGACGGTGCAGGGCGACTGAGGGAGAACGCTTGCCATGGTTGATCCGGTCAGGACTTGGCCGATCGGAGAAAAGCCGGTTTCCGTCAGGCGCACAGAGAAGGGTCGCCACGCCGATCGTTCCTCGATTTTCGTCTCGTTGCTCCGGCTGCGCTACCAATTGCTCTTCGGGTTGCTGCTTACGTCGGTGGTCCCGCTGCTTCTTCGCAGCCAAGGCGACTTGGCGCAGATCTGGGCCAGCCCAAGCGGTCGCAACACGCTCTTGGGCACCGCATTTGCGGTGGTGGGCGGCGTCCTCATCCTCCGGCAGATCAACCGCTTTCCCGGCGTCAACGACACCTATTATGTCTTGCCGAGTTTCGTCGCCTCCTACGCGGTCGTCTTGATCGGCTTTTTCCTGTTTCGGCTCGACTATAGCCGGTTCCAATTCGTCGTCAGCTTCGCCATCGCCTGCGTCTGGTATTTCGTGGCGTTCCTGGTAGCGCGGCGTCATGAGCTTTTGCGATTGGCCGTTCTTCCCGGCATCGAACTTCGCGACCGTGGCAGGGTGGAACGGGTTCATTGGCTGAAGCTTGAGGCACCGCAGATCCCCCAGCGCCAAATTCACGGCGTGATTGCCGATCTGCGCGTCGACCTTTCCGACGACTGGGAGCGTTTTATTGCCGATTGCGCGCTGAGGGGAATTCCGGTTTTCCACGTGAAGCAAGCGATGGAGTCGCTAACGGGGCGCGTGGAAATCGAGCACCTGTCGGAAAACACGCTCGGCACGCTCATTCCGAACCGCGTCTACCTGCATATGAAAGATCTGATCGATTGGTTGGTCGCATTCCTGCTCCTCCCGATCCTGCTGCCGTTCCTTTTTGTCGTCGGGCTCCTAATCCGCCTGGAATCGAAGGGGCCGGCCATCTTTCGCCAGACCAGGACCGGCTATCGCGGCCAACCCTTCACGGTTTACAAGCTGCGCACGATGATCAGCGCCGAAGAGGCGGCGGAGAAGGCGCGCGAGGCCGCAATCACGCGCGACAACGACCCTCGGATCACGCGGCTGGGGCGTTTTCTCCGGCGCACGCGGATCGACGAATTGCCACAAATTTTCAATATTCTTCGTGGGGAGATGAGCTGGATCGGCCCTCGCCCCGAGGCAAAAGTCCTCTCCGACTGGTTCGAAGGCGCACTTCCCTTCTACCGATATCGCTACGTGGTCCGGCCGGGTATCACGGGGTGGGCCCAGATCAACCAGGGTCACGTGGCGACGGACCACGAAGTGCTCGAGAAGCTTCATTACGACTTTTTTTACATTAAGCACTTTTCGCTTTGGCTCGACGTCCTGGTTCTGTTCCGCACCATCGGAACCGTGCTAACCGGGCGCGGAGCGAAGTAGGCATGGGTCTTTTCGATCGGCGGATGTGCGCCAAGATCGTGTCCTTCCGCCAAACACCGTAGCGGCCCGACGGAAAGGGCCGCGACAAATAGGTGGTTTTGTCGATCGAACAAAACGCCACTTGAGATGCAACAGGTTCGATTTCCTCGGGGGGCTACGGGGGCAACCGAGGTTCAGAGTTTCATGATTGATCTCCATTGCCATCTTTTGCCCGGCCTCGACGACGGTTCGAAGGATCTCGCGCAATCAATCGAAATGGCGCGCATGGCAGAGGCGGATGGCATTCGGATCGTCGCGTGCACTCCGCACATCACTCCCGGCGTCTACGACAACGAAGGGCCGCGGATCCGGGCCGCCGTCGAAGACTTGGCCGCCCATCTGTTCGAGCTCGACATCAATCTCTACCTCGTTGCCGGCGCGGACGTGCACATCGCGCCGAACCTCGCGCAGGGCTTTCGCAGCGGCCGCGTTCTAACGCTCGCCGACAGCCGCTATTTTCTTTTCGAACCACCTCATCATGTCGCTCCTCCCCGGCTGGAGGAATTTGTCCGAGACCTCCTGGCGGTCGGCTTCATCCCGGTGATCACTCATCCGGAGAGGCTCTCATGGATCGACACCCATTTCTCGGCTATAAAGCGACTGTTCGCATCCGGAGCCTGGATCCAGGTGACGGCGGGATCCATAACCGGGCAGTTTGGGAGCCAGGCGCGTTATTGGTCCGAGCTGATGCTCGATGAAGGAATGGTTCATATCGTCGCCACGGATGCGCACAATACAAGCCGCCGGCCGCCAAACCTGAGTGCGGCCCGCGCGGCAGTGGCATCGCGCCTTGGAGAAGAGGAGGCTGAGCGTCTGTGTCAGACGCGGCCGCTTGGAATCGTCAAGGATCTGGATCCGTCTCAGATCGCCCCTCCTCCCGCACTCGCGATGCCGGCGGTCACATGAGATATCGAGAGGGGAGGAGCATGCGGACAGTGTCCGGGATCATCGTTTTGTTGCTGGCAGCTTTGCTGCTCCCGGGATGTGTGAGTTCCGATCAGCAAGGCTCAAACAGCGCCACGTCGTCCAACGGCTCGGGAGCGCCGCTGTCATTTGAGTCCGCAGGCGGGACATCTGTTTCCTCGCCGGCGACGAGCGCAACGTCGCCTGCGGGATCGGCGAAACGCGTGGGCTCGACGTCGATGACCTCCATTCCCGCCGCCGCGACACTCGCCGACGAAGACTACCGCCTCGCGCCTCAGGACATCCTGGAGGTATCGGTCTTTCAGGTTCCCGACCTGACCAAGACGGTCGAAATCAACGCGCTTGGCGAGATCGGGTTGCCATTGATTGGCTCGGTCAAAGCGGGTGGCAAGACCACCCAAGAACTTGAACAGGATATCGCCGCGAAACTGTCCGAAAACTATCTGCAATCCCCGCAGGTCAGCGTGTTCGTAAAGGAATATCGCAGCCAGCGCGTGACGGTGGAAGGTGCGGTCAAAAGCCCCGGCGTCTACGAAATTCCTGGCACTTCTTCTCTTCTACAGGTGCTGGCAATGGCGAAGGGTGTCGACCGTGTCGCCGATTCCGACAATGTCATCATCTTCCGTGTCGAGAAGGGCGAGCGTCTCGCCGCACTTTTCGATATCGACAAAATCAAAGATGGCACAATGCCGGATCCGGTCATCCGCGGCGGCGATACCATCGTGGTGAATGACTCCGGTTCGAAAGTCGCCTGGCGGAATTTCAAGGAAACACTTGGTGTTGTCGGATTCTTCCGGCCATTCATTTTTTAACAATACTTTCGCGTCTTGAGAGGTAGCGATGGACGCTTGGGATAGCGAGCGTGATTCCTGGGATTTGCGCCGGTCCGACCGCAACGAGGACGCGCAAGATCATGAAGCGGGAGGGCCATCCGGCCCTTCCGGAAGGCCGCGCGCGTCAGCCCAGCTGCCCTCGCCTTATTCAGGGGGCTCCGAGGGCTGGAACGACCCGCACAACCACGGATCAGGTGGAGGCGCTTCCGGCAACGGTGGCTGGCGCAATTTGCCATCTGGCGGCCCCCGGCGTGGCGAGTTAGCCGAACGTCGCGACCCGCCGCCGCCGGCCTATGCCCCCGCGCCTGCTTATGCCGAAGCGATCGGAGACGGCGATTCGATCGATATCCGGAAATATATCGGCATCCTCCTCAAACATCGTTGGCTCGTGCTCGCGGTTGCGATCGCGATCGTGGCAGTCGGCCTTGTCTATACGCTTCTGCAGACGCCGATTTATCGCGGCACGGCAACCATCGAGATCAAACGTGACGTTTCGACCCTTGACGGGGTCCCCGGACTCGATTCCGGCGAAGGTGGCGGCGGCGCGGAGTTTTACCAGACCCAGTATCAGCTTCTGAAAAGCCGGGCGCTGGCAGAGCGGATCGTTGCAAAACTGCGCTTGGGCGAACAGCCAGACTTCGTCGCCACCAAAGGCTCGCTTCTATCGCGTGTAAAGTCGACGATTTTCGGCGGCGGCGATCAGAATTCCAACAACGCCAAGCGCAACGAAGCGATCGCCATCGGCCGCGTTCGGGGCGGCCTAAGCGTGCAACCAATTCGCGGCTCGCAAGTGGTTGCTGTGAGCTTTGACAGCTCCAGCCCACGGTTTGCCCAGGAAGTGGCCAACGCCGCCGTAACCAGCTTTGTCGACATGAACCTGGAGCGCAGCTACGAGGCCTCAGCCCATGCGCGTAAATTTCTCGAGGAGCGTCTGCAAGACCTGAAAACGCGACTCGAGGACTCCGAGCGCAAGCTCGTCGATTACGCGGAAGAAAAAGATATTCTGGTCACCAGCGGCGAAGGGTCGTTGGCACAAACCAATCTGGAAAGCACCAACGAATCCTTGAGCACGGCTGCCAAAGAGCGCCTTCGCCAAGAGCTCCTTTGGAATCAAGTCAAGGGGAAGGACACCCTTCCTCAATCTCTTGAAAACGAAGCCATCAAGACGTTTCGGGCTAAGAGAGCAGATCTTTTAGTCGAATATCAGGAGAAGCTAAAAGTCTTTAAGCCCGGCTTCCCCGACATGGTCAGCCTCAAGAGCCAGATTGATGAACTTGATACGCAAATCCGCCTGGAAACAGAGCGCATCAAGGATTCGATCCAAGCCCAGTACGAAGCTGCCAAGGAGCACGAGACTTCCCTCACGAAGGAGCTCGCGAACCTCAAACGCTCGGTCACGGACTATCAGGAACGTAATATCGAATACACGATCCTGAAGCGCGAGGTCGACACGAACCGCTCGCTCTATGAAGGCCTGTTGCAGCGCTACAAGGAGCTGAGCGTCGCGGGCGGTGGCGGCAACCCATCGAACATCTCGGTGGTCGACGAGGCCCAGCGACCAGGCGGCCCCTACAAGCCGAATCTGAAACAGAACCTAGCGATTTCGCTCGCTCTTGGCGTCATTTTTGGAGGCATGGCCGCATTCGGGCGGGAATTCATCGACGACAGCTTCAACAAGCCGGAGGAAGTGGAGGAAATCCTCGGCCTGCCTCTGGTCGGTCTCATCCCGGACGTCGAGGACACGAAATACCATTCTGAGATGGAAGATCCGCGGTCTGCCTTGAATGAAGCCTATCGATCCTTGCGAACGGCGCTTCAGTTCTCGACTTCCGCCGGTGTTCCAAAAACGCTGCTGGTGACGAGCAGTCGTCCGGGAGAGGGCAAATCGTCGACAGCGCTTAATGTCGCTCGACACTTCGCCCTTCTCGGCATGCGGGTGCTGCTGATCGATGCCGATCTCCGGAAGCCTTCGCTTCACCGCCGACTGGGATCGACGAGCAATCGAGGACTGTCGAATTGTCTTGTCGGGACGGCGAGTCCGCCTGAAGTTGTGCAGCGTACCGACTATCCGAATCTCGAGTTCATGGCATCCGGACCACTTCCACCCGACCCGACCGATCTTCTGGCAAGCTCTCGTATGGCCTCGCTTTTGAGCGTCGCTTCGGAAAAATACGATCTTGTCGTGGTCGATTCCGCCCCGGTGGGCGGAATGGCGGACGCGTTGATCTTGTCGAACTTTGCGCAGGGCTGCATCCACGTCGTCGAAGCGCACAAGATGCCGCGCAACGGTGTTGTCAACGCCTTGAAGAGGCTTCAATTCGCGCGTGCCGAAGTACTCGGTGTCGTGCTCAACAAATATAATTTCAAGCAATCCGGCTACAATTACGGCTACGGCTACTACGGCTACTACGGCTATGGCGCCGAAAATCAGCTCACGGATGGCGCCTCAGACGAATACGACGAGGAGGATGACGAGGAGACGCATACTCTTCTGGACCGATCTGAAGGCCGATAGACCGTGCGGGAGCAGGCGCCTCGAGCTCTGATTACGGCGCTGGAGCTCTTGCGCGCTCCGACACTCGTGGAGGTGCTGCGTCAGCAGTCGTCTTTGCCCGACGATATAACGGTGCTCGTTCGTATTGCCGGAGGCTGCGAACACACCATTCAGCATGCCGCGCGCCTTCTCGACAGACCTGTGGCACTGCTCGTGCGCGCCTCGCGCTTCTATCTTGAGCAGGTGGTGTTCTATCACGCGGAGGATAGCTACCGCGTGCTTGCCCTCGCGCCCGATGCGCCGCAAGAGAAGATCCGCGAACACGGACGATGGTTGATGCGTTGGCTCCATCCCGATCGGGAGAGGACGGATTGGGAAGCCGTTTATGCCACACGCATTGCGACCGCGTGGGACGACCTGAAGACGCCGTCCCGACGCGCCATCTACGATCGCTCACATGCCCCCCAACTGGAAGCGCGATCGAGCAGAGCGTCCGCTCCCGTTCGTCTGTCGCTCCCCTTGATCGTCGTTCCGAAGCCACGCATAGAGAAAAGCGGAAAGCTGAGAACGCTATGGAAGCCCGCGATGGGAGCGGTCGTCTGTCTGTGTATATCGCTGGTTCCAGCCACGGTTGGCAACGCACCGCCCTCACCTGCGGTATCCGACGAGTGCCTCGCGTCGAGTGCCCCGGACGTCCCGGATTGTGAGCTCGACTCAGCCTCCGACTTGTCCGCCACATCGGTCGAACAGGTTCGGACGAAGCAGCCTTAGGGTCGCCACGGTTTGATACATGGATACGCGGAAGCATGAGTCGCGTTCGTTCATATGGAGTTGGACACACGTAATAAGCTGCCTTTATCCCCCGTCTCCCTGAGAATTTCGTACAATATTGAAACTGCCTTTCTGCACGGAAAGACATCAAAGCAATGGAATTGACCTTTTCGAGGTACGATAAAATCGGAATATCTTTAGATACTTGACACCGCACGGACTTGAAGAACCAGCTTACGTCAACATTTTTTTCGCAATTTTTACGAGAAGGACCCAAGACATTGGACGGCTGGAAACAGAAGATCCAGGACCAAATGGTCGCCGGCGCGAGTAAGCCCCGGAGACGATGGATCGTTCCGTCCTTATTGGGCATCGCCGGCCTTCTCCTGGTCGTCTTGATTCTCGGGTCGGTCGATCGCGACTCAAGAGCGCTGACAACGCACTCACCGAAAACGTCCCTTGAGAAGGCCAAGACCGCTGATTTGCTACAAACCGCGCAAGTCGAGGCCTCGAAATCATCTGAAGAAAGAGACTGGGATTTCGTTCAACAGGCGAGCCAAATCGTTCTCCGACGCGACCCTTTGAATGCGAGCGCGCTCGCCCTTTATGGTTTCAGCCTCGACGCCCATGGCGAGGATGCGCAGGCCCTAGACGTCATCAGAGCGGCCAATGCACGGGATCCACGCATCCTTGCGGTCAATATCTGGCTTTTCAATCACTACGCCGCGGCCAACGAATTTTCCGAGGCCATTCGCTATGCTGATATGACCTTGCGTTTTGCAGGCCGGGTGAGCGGACAACTCTACGCCTCTTTTGGGCAGTTCGTGACCGTTCCAAGCGGATTGACAGCCGTTACGAACGCCCTGGCCAAAAATCCCCCTTGGCGCAGCGGGTTCCTTCGCTACCTCTCCCGGAACAAGGAAACATTGCCAACCGCATATATCGTGCTTTCATCGCTCCAAGGCACGCGCGCGCCACCCACCAATGACGAACTAGCGCCAGTTTTAAACGCCATGATCGAGAATGGCGCCTATCAGGATGCGCTTTTCCTCTGGATCGGAACGTTGCCAAACGAACAATCTGCCGGTCTCGATTATCTTCCGAATGGACATTTTCAATTCCCGATCAGCGGATTGCCGTTCGATTGGACCCTCGTCCCACAAAGAGGAATGGAGATTTCCATCGCATCCCCTGAAGGCGCCGACCATGCGCTGCGGATCGACCTCTACCGAGGCCGGTTGGGCGCTAATGACCTTGCCAGAAAACTCCTTGTCCTCGCCCCGGGGCGCTATAGCTTTTCGTTTCGTGAGAAATCGAACCGCCTCGGCCTTCCGCGTGGCCTCACCTGGCAGATCTCGTGCGTGCAAGACAATGCCAAAGTGCTGACGGCCTCTCCCCCGCTTAAGGGGACGCTGTCTTGGACTCGCGAGGAGATCGCGTTCAACGTGCCCGAGACGGATTGCCCAGCCCAGTGGCTCCGCCTTAGAATCGAAGCCAGAGCCGCTTTAGATCGCGAGGCGACCGGCGGCTCCGCATGGTTCACGGACTTCAAAATCGATCGAGAAGCGGACATTATTTCCAATTGACGGAGCTCTAGCCCGACAAGTTCATCGTCAAGACGACCTTACCAGCGGCACTCGGACCCAAGGTCCGACCGCGGGGAGGTGCGGAACAGCAGAGATCTCCGGTCGTCTCTGACGGGACGAGACACTCAAGCTCGTCAGATCGACCTAGAGCATTTCCCGTTCAGATCGGGTCGATCTGAACGAAAAGGAATTGCTCAAGCTATTGAATCTGGAGCCATTTCTTATCGATCAGGTGATTCCACCTGATCGATAAGAAATGGCTCTAGAATCGGCACAAAACGCGTCGAAGCAAGCATTTCTCCAAATTTTCCAAATACCGGTATATTATACTTTTTATTTAAACTTCTGACCATCGGATGGCCTTGCTTAAGCACAAAGGTTTCTATAGCTCTCGATTGAGCCTCTCGCACCCCCGTCAGGAGCAGACTGTGTCGTCGGAACGTTTTTCACATCTTCAGCGACTGGAATCCGAATCGATCCGAATTATGCGGGAAGTCGCATCGGAGTTCCGCAATCCAGTCATGCTCTATTCGATCGGCAAGGATTCGTCGGTCATGCTTCATCTTGCGATGAAGGCATTTTATCCGTCGAAGCCCCCTTTTCCGCTCATACATGTAGATACCACCTGGAAATTCCGGGAAATGATTGAGTTTCGGGATGAGACGGCAAAGAGGTTGGGGCTGGACCTCATCGTCTACACAAATCCGGAAGGTCGGGCTCAAAACATCAATCCGTTCGACCACGGATCCTCCCACTACACGCATGTCATGAAAACCGAGGCTCTCAAGCAGGCTTTGACCAAGTACGGGTTCGATGCCGCTTTCGGTGGGGCCCGCAGGGACGAGGAAAAAAGCCGAGCCAAGGAGCGCATATTTTCGTTCCGAACCGAAACGCATGCTTGGGACCCTAAGAATCAACGGCCCGAACTCTGGAATCTCTACAATACTCGCATCAAAAAAGGTGAATCGATCCGCGTTTTTCCTCTGTCCAATTGGACTGAACTCGATATATGGCAATATATTTTAACTGAAAATATTCCTATTGTTCCTCTTTATTTTGCGGCTGAACGACTAATTGTCGAGCGAGATGGAACGCTGATCATGGTCGATGACGAGCGCATGCCGCTTACGCCTGGCCAAACACCAACGGCCCGACTGGTGCGATTTCGAACCCTCGGATGCTATCCGTTGACCGGTGCGATCAATTCGAGCGCAGCCACGCTTGAGGAAATTGTTGGCGAAATGCTGATTGCCCGCACTTCCGAGCGGTCGGGTCGTCTGATCGACAGCGACGAGTCGGCATCTATGGAGAAGAAAAAGCGCGAGGGATATTTCTGATGAAGCCAAATGTCGTTCACAACGTTGACGCCGTTGCCGACTATCTCGCCGCTCAGGACTCCAAAGGACTGCTGCGCTTCATCACCTGCGGATCCGTCGACGATGGCAAATCAACGCTTATCGGCCGTCTACTCTTCGACTCCAAGCTGATTTTCGAGGACCAGCTCGCTGCACTTACGCGCGACAGCCGAAAGCACGGGACGGTCGGAGACGATATCGACTTCGCCCTGTTGGTCGACGGGTTGGAGTCGGAGCGCGAGCAGGGAATTACGATCGACGTCGCCTACCGGTTTTTCACCACGGAGGCGCGGAAATTTATTGTGGCCGACACGCCGGGCCACGAGCAATACACCCGCAACATGGCAACCGGTGCATCGAATGCCGAGCTTGCGGTGATCCTGGTCGACGCGCGACACGGCATCCTGCCGCAAACCCGTCGCCATTCTTTCATCGTTTCATTGGTCGGTATCAAACACGTCGTTCTGGCCGTCAACAAAATCGATCTCGTCGACTACTCTCGCGAGGCGTTCGACCGCATTGTGTCCGACTACCGCGATTTCGCGGCAACGCTCAACTTCGAAACTCTACAGCCGATCCCGATCTCAGCGCGCTACGGCGACAATGTGATGGAGCGCTCCAGCGCGACGGCCTGGTACACCGGCCCAACGCTCAAAGAGCACCTGGAAACCGTCAATGTCGTCGATGATCACGAGGCGCGGCCATTTCGGCTGGTCGTTCAGTGGGTGAATCGACCAAACCTTGATTTTCGCGGTTTTTCCGGGACCGTTGCCACCGGCACGATCAAGCCGGGAGACAATATCGTCGTCGCCAAATCGGGACAGAAGTCGAAGATCAAAGCCATTGTAACCTATGACGGCAAATTGCCCGCGGCGTTCGCCGGCCAAGCCATCACGCTCCAGCTCGAAGACGAGATCGACATCTCGCGGGGCGACGTGCTTGCAAAGCCCGAAGAGCGTCCCGAGGTCGCCGACCAATTCGCTGCCCAACTTTTGTGGATGCAGAGCGGTCAAGCTCTCCTTCCCGGCCGACCCTATCTATTCAAATGCGGGGCGAAAATCGTCACCGCCACGGTGACCGAACTCAAATACAAAGTCGACATCAACAGTTTCGAGCACCTCGCCGCCAAAACGGTTGAACTGAATGAAGTCGCTGTCGTCAATCTTGCTCTTTCGGAACCGATCGCATTCGATTCCTATGAGGCCAACCACGAGACCGGCGCTTTTATTCTGATCGATCGGCAATCGAACCACACTGTCGCGGCCGGAATGATCCAGTTTGCTCTGCGCCGCGCGTCCAACATTCATCTTCAAGCACTCGATGTCGGCAAAAACGCGCGCGCTGCCCTGAACCATCAAAAACCTGCGATCCTTTGGTTCACCGGACTATCCGGCGCAGGCAAATCGACAATCGCAAATTTGGTCGAAAGAAAGCTGCACCTCGCCGGACATCACACCTATCTCCTCGATGGAGACAATGTCCGGCATGGACTAAACCGTGATCTTGGCTTCACCGACGCCGACCGGGTGGAAAATATCCGCCGGGTCGCTGAAACGGCCAAGCTCTTCGTCGACGCCGGCGTCATCGTCCTCGTTTCTTTCATTTCCCCCTTCAGGGCCGAACGCCGTTTGGCGCGTGACCTTGTCGAAGAAACGGAGTTCGTGGAAATCTTTGTCGACACGCCGCTTGCGCTTGCCGAGAGCCGCGATCCGAAAGGCCTCTATAAGAAGGCACGTTCCGGCGAGATCAAAAACTTCACCGGGATCGATAGCCCCTATGAACTTCCGGAAACCCCCGAACTTACGCTCTCAACTGGAGATCACACGGCGGAAGAGCTCGCGGATCAAGTCGCCAGCTATCTGAGAGAGAGAGGCTATATCGCCTCATAGGTGAACCGCCCCGGGTTTGTCGGAGGCTCCAACTCCTGAGAGGATGGGGCTATGACGAGCAAGACGACGAACAAGTTT
>NZ_JABJVY010000027.1:0-79496 GCF_040750475.1 Amorphus sp. 3PC139-8
AAATCCCAGGAAAAGTGGGAACCGGTTTTCCGTCCGGGATTTGCGGTTTAAAAATTAGCGCTCACGCCAGCTCGCGTCGCTCGCGGCTCCGCGTGGGCGGCCCCATAAGGGCCGGCGCGCGGTCGCGCGCTGGCTGCGCGAAATCCCAGGAAAAGTGGGAACCGGTTTTCCGTCCGGGATTTGCGGTTAAAAAATTAGCGCTCACGCCAGCTCGCGTCGCTCGTGGCTCCGCGTGGGCGGCCTCATAAGGGCCGGCGCGCGGTCGCGCGCTGGCTGCGCGGTCTGGGCCCACTTTTGCCGCCCCGACTGTGTTCGATCACGGTTGCGTCAAGTCACGGCCCGGTACGGCGTTTTGCGCCTTGCCGGGCCGTTTTCGTACCCCCATATTCGCCCTGCGAGAGTTTGCACGCGCAGCGTGCCGTTCGCTTCGAAACGACGACGTGGGAGAGAGGAACCAGATGTCGACCTTCGACCGGAATTCTTACGCGCGGGCCCAGGGCTACGCTGCCGGCCGCGCCGAGGCCGGCGTCATTGATCAGGGCCTGCGAGCCTACATGCTCCGGGTCTACAACCTGATGGCCATCGGCCTTGCAGTGACGGGCCTCGTGGCAATCGGCGCCTTTTCGATGGCGGTGACCGGCGATGCCAGCGGCGCCGCACAGATGGCGGGCGGCCAGGTCGCCCAGATCAGCCAGGGCATGTACCTGACCAGCTTCGGCATGGCCCTGTTCGCCTCGCCGCTCAAATGGGTGGTCATGCTCGCGCCGCTGGGCATGGTGTTTTTCCTGAGCTTCCGCGTGCAGAACATGAGCGTCTCCGGCGCTCAAATCGCGTTCTGGGTGTTCGCCGCGCTGATGGGCTTGTCGCTGTCGTCGATCTTCCTGGTCTTCACCGGGCAGTCGATCGCGCGCGTGTTCTTCATCACCGCCGCCTCGTTCGGCGCGTTGAGCCTCTACGGCTACACCACCAACAAGGACCTGTCCGGCTGGGGCTCGTTCCTGTTCATGGGCCTGATCGGCATCATCCTGGCCTCGCTGGTGAACCTGTTCATCGGCTCCTCGGCGCTGCAGTTCGCCATCTCGGTGATCGGCGTGCTCGTGTTCGCGGGCCTCACCGCGTACGACACTCAGCAGATCAAGGAGATGTACTATGCCGGCGACAGCAGCGCGGTGGCGGGCAAGAAGGCGATCATGGGCGCGCTGCGCCTCTACCTCGACTTCATCAACCTGTTCATGATGCTGCTGCAGCTCTTCGGCAATCGCCAGTAGGCATCAGCCCAAATCACGGACTGAGCGAGGCGCGGCCACCAGCCGCGCCTTTCTTTTTGGCCGCCTTTTTTGACACGTCGCCAGATGCCTGTGATCTTCTGTCGCGCCGACTTGCGCTCGCGCGCCACGTTCGAGACACTATAGACAGTCGTCGATTCGCTCGGCACTTCAAACACAAGCGGGGAGAGTCTCAACCATGCCGCGCTTGTTCACGGGGCTCGAAATCCCGCCGGACGTCCGCAACCGCCTATCGCTTCTCAGAGGGGGCCTACGCTCCGCCCGCTGGATCGACCCGGAAAACTACCACATCACGCTGCGCTTCATCGGCGATATCGACGACCGCACGGCCGACGAGGTTGCCGCGATGCTCGACACCGTCAAGCGTACGGAAGTGCGGGTCCGGCTTTCCGGACTGGGCGCGTTCGGCTCGCGTAAGCCGCACTCGATCTGGGCACGGGTCGAACCGAATCCCGCTCTCCTGGAGCTGCAGTCCGAACACGAACGGCTCTTACAGCGCATCGGCCTGCCGCCGGAGGGACGCAAGTTCACCCCGCACGTGACCATCGCCCGGCTGAAAGGTGCGTCGGCCCGCGAAGTCGCGAGCTGGCTCTCCATCCGCGGCGATTTCGAAGCCCCGACCTTCATGGCTTCGCGCTTCGTGCTGTTTTCCTCGCGCGCCTCCCAAGGTGGCGGCCCGTACCTGGTCGAAGAGGAATACCCGCTGCTCGCCGACGCGGCTTGATTCTCTTTCCCTCACGCCGAGTTCGCTCCGCTCACCGGCTCCGGGTGGGCGGCGCATAAGCGCCAGCGCACGGTCGCGCGCTGGCTTCGCAAATCCCAGGAAAAGTGGGAACCGGTTTTCCGTCCGGGATTTGCTTTGGAAAAATAGCGCTCACGCCGGCGAGCTTACGCTCGCGGCTGCGCGGGCGCGGCCCGCTTTTTCGTCCCGGTCGCTGCGCTCCTCGCCTTTTGACCGGCCGGCGCGCGGTCGCGCGCTGGTCGGAGTTGTCCGGAGAGGCGGAAGCTTCTTTGCTCCGAGATCAGCCCCTCCCTCCGCTCATCCCCGCTTTCGCGGGGATGAGCGGAGGGAGGGTCAGGTTTTCTTGCAGTATCTCGCATCAAGAAATCGAGCCCATCGTTGCGTCAATCAAGCTTTACCAAGAGACTAAAGCGGCAACGAGCGTAACGATGGCTGTGAGAAAAATTCCCACGACAGACGCAAACATTATCCTGGATTGCGTGCGCATCTCATCGATTGCAACTCGCTGCGCTTCCGGAGCGCGACGCTGCTCTTCTATCGCTTCAGTCTGCGCTTTGATGGATTGCCTCTGCAAATCATATAATCGACGCCTGATTTCAACGTCTCGCTCATAAGATGCCTGCGAGCCAGGTTGCCTTGCGTAGCCCTTGTTGGGAACAAAACGCAAAACGCCCGACAGCCGAAGCCGCCGGGCGCTGAAGTAGTCAGGCCAAGCAATCGCAGGAAAAGCAGGGAACCCGTTTCCCTGCAAGACAACCCGATAAAGCCCCCTCAGGCGGCCTCGATGGCCATGGCGATGCCCTGGCCGACGCCGATGCACATGGTTGCCAGGGCCTTTTTGCCGCCGCGGCGCTGCATCTCGCGCATCGCCGTGCCGACGATCCGCGCACCGGACATACCGAGCGGATGGCCGAGCGCGATCGCGCCGCCGTTCGGGTTGACGTGCTCGGCATCGTCGGGAAGGCCGAGCCGGCGCAGCACCGCCAGCGACTGACTCGCAAACGCCTCGTTGAGCTCGATCACGTCGAACTCGGAGATCTTGAGGCCGGTGAGGCCCATCAGCTTCTCCGTGGCCGGCGCCGGGCCCATGCCCATGATCCGCGGCGCCACGCCGGCCGTCGAGGCGGCGACCACCTTGGCGATCGGTGTGAGGCCGTATTTCTCCACCGCGTCCGCGGAAGCGAGCAGCAGCGCAGCCGCCCCGTCGTTCACGCCGGAGGCGTTGCCCGCCGTCACGGAGCCGTTCTCACGGAATGGGGTCGGGAGCTTGGCAAGCTTCTCCACCGTCGTGCCCGCGCGGGGATGCTCGTCCTTGTCGACAACCACCGGATCGCCCTTACGTTGGGGAATGGTGACCGGAACGATCTCCTCTCCGAGTCGGCCGGCCTCCTGGGCCGCAACGGCTCGCTCCTGGGAGCGCACCGCGAACGCGTCCTGGTCGGCGCGGGTTACGTCGAAATCGGCGGCGACGTTCTCGCCGGTCTCCGGCATGGAATCGACGCCGTACTGCTTCTTCAGAACCGGATTGACGAAGCGCCAACCGATGGTGGTGTCGTAGATTTCCGCCTTGCGGGAGAACGCGGTCTCCGCCTTCGGCATCACGAACGGCGCGCGCGACATGGATTCCACACCGCCGGAAATCACCAGCTCGGCCTCGCCCGTCTTGATCATGCGGGCAGCCATGGCGGTGGCATCCATGCCGGACCCGCACAGCCGATTGACGGTGGTTCCGGTGACATTCTCCGGCAGCCCCGCCAACAGCACCGCCATGCGCGCCACGTTGCGGTTGTCCTCGCCGGCCTGGTTGGCGCAGCCGAACACCACGTCGTCCACCGCCGCGAAATCGACCGAGGAATTGCGCTCGACGAGCGCCTTGAGCGGCGCCGCAGCGAGATCGTCTGCGCGCACGGCGGAAAGGGCTCCGCCGAACCGCCCGATCGGCGTGCGAATGAAATCGACGATATAAGCCTCGCGCATGGGGAAGCATCCTCCTGATGTTGTGGTCGGCCGGTTTCGCCGCGCCTTGCTGCGCTGCGTCCGGAAAACCACGCCGGGCACGCCCCGGCGGGCGGCCATAGATACGTGCTAATACAACTATCTGCCTAGGAACGGCAAACCGCAACCCGACCGACGCGCGGTTTCAAACCCGCCAGCGCGTCTGTCAAGGCCTTGGTGCGATCGCGCCGGCCTTCCTTGGCCCAATGTCACGCGGTTTTTCCTACCAAGAGCATCGCAAGCGCTTTCGCGCTGTCGCAGTTGAGTGTTAAACGCTTACGGCTTGCTTTCTTTGTAGCGGCCTGTTTTGGAGGGGTTGGATGGCTTATTCTCGCGACGCGCGCGCACTGGCGGTGCGGTGGAGAAGCTTGGTCGCGGCATCCGTTGGATTGGCCGCGCTGGGCGTGACACCCGCGTTCGCCCAGGCGCCGGGCGGAAGCGACAAGAGCCCACCCGCCGTCGTGGTTGCCCCGATCCAGAGCGAGGATGTTGCCGCATCGCAACAATTCCTCGGCCGCATCCAGGCGATCCAGCAGGTCGACCTCGTCGCCCGCGTGGAAGGCTTCCTCGACCAGGTTGCCTTCAAGGAAGGCGCCTTCGTCAAGAAGGACCAGCTCCTCTATCAAATCGAGAAGGACCAGTATCAGGCTCAGCTCGATGCGGCGAATGCCCAGCTTGCCACCGCAAAAGCCCAGAAGGCCGGAGCGGAAGCGCAGCTCAAGAACGCACAGCTCAACCTCGATCGCCAACAGACCTTGCTTGAACGCCAGACCGTCTCCCAGGCGGTGGTCGACCAGGCTCAGGCGAGCCGCGACGAAGCATCGGCGAACGTCCAGAGCGGCCAAGCGGCGATCGAACAGGCCAACGCCCAGATCGAAACGGCCAAGATCAATCTTGGCTACACCACCATCAATTCCCCGATCGACGGCCGCATCGGCGCCACCAACTACACCCAGGGCAACCTGGTCTCGCCCCAGAGCGGGACGCTCGCCACCGTGGTGCAGCTCGATCCGATCCGGATGGTGTTCTCCATTCCGGAAAGCTACTGGATCCAGTTCGCCCAGCAACGCGGCATCAATGCCGCCACAGCCGATGGCACCGCATTCGTGCCCTCCATCACGCTGCCGACCGGCGAGCACTACGCCCCTCAGGGCAAGCTGTCGTTCGTCTCCAACGAGGTGAACCAGACGACAGGCACCGTTTCCGTCTACGCCGACTTCCCGAACCCGGACGGCGCCCTCCTCCCCGGCGCCTACGTGACGGCGATCCTGCGCCAGGCCAAGCAGACCAAGCTGCCGATCGCGCCGCTCGGCGCCGTGCAGGAGGACCGCCAGGGCCGCTACGTCTTCGTCCTCGGCCCCGACAACAAGGTTCAGGAGCGCCGGATCGAGACCTCCATCCAGGTCCAGGATGGCTGGGCGGTGACCTCCGGTCTCCAGGACGGCGAAACGGTCGTGGTGCAGGGCGTCCAGAAAGTTCAGCCCGGCATGACCGTCAATCCGACCACGGTCTCCAGCGCCAGCCAGAGCAACGGTTCGCCCTCGAACGGCTCGTCCAGCGGCGGATCCTCGTCCGGGAATGGCGCGTCGTCCAGCGGCAGCACTTCCGGCGGTGGATCGTCCAGCGGCAGCCCCGGAAATGGCGCCTCCGGCTCCGGCACGTCCGGTGACAGCGGCTCCGGTTCCGGGTCGTCGGGCGACAGCTCTTCCGGCAGCGGCTCCTCGGCACCGTCCTCCTCGGCACCGTCCTCCTCGACCGGCAGCAACGGCGGATCGAGCTCCAGCACGTCGTCCTCCGGCTCGGGGAACTGATCTATGATTTCAGAGATCTGCGTCCGCCGGCCGCGATTGGCGGCCGTCATCTCGATTGTTCTGACGGTCGCCGGTATCCTGGCGATCTATTCGATCCCGATCGCACAGTATCCCGACATCACGCCGCCGGTGGTGCAGGTGACGGCGACCTATCCGGGCGCCGACGCGGAGACCATCGCCAACAGCGTGGGCGCTCCGCTGGAAGAACAGATCAACGGCGTCGAGAACATGATCTACATGTCCTCGGTGTCGGCCGCCGCCGGGACATACACGCTCAACGTCTATTTCAATATCGGCACCGACCCGGACATCAACCAGGTCAACGTCCAAAACCGCGTCTCCCAGGCGGAGTCAAAGCTTCCTTCCTCGGTGGTGGAACAGGGCGTCGTGGTGCAGGCGCAGCAGACGAACATCTTGATGTTCGTCAGCGTGTATTCGCCGAACGGCACCTTTGATCCGGTCTACCTGTCGAACTACACCTCCATTAACATCAAAGACCCGCTTGCCCGCGTGGAAGGCGTTGGCGATGCCACGCTCATGGGCGAACTGGACTACTCCATGCGCGTGTGGATGGATCCCGACAAGATGTCGGCGATCAGCCTCTCCCCGCAGGAGGTTCTCTCCGCCATCCAGGAGCAGAACATCGTCGCGGCCCTGGGGCAGATCGGCGCGCCGCCGATCGGCAACGACCAGGTCAATCAGTACACGATCACCGCCGTCGGCCAGCTGCAATCGCCCTCGGAGTTCGAGAACATCATCGTTCGAACCGGCGACGACGGCGCCGTGGTTCGAATAGGCGACATCGCGCGCGTGGAACTGGGCGCGCAGACATACTCGTCGCAAGCCTATTTGAACAATGCGCCAACGGCGATGATCGCGATCTACCAGTCGCCGGGCGCCAACGCGCTGGCGGTTGCCGATGGCGTCAAAGCGGAGCTCGCGCAGCTCGAAAGCCGCTTCCCCGACGACATGAAGGTCGAGGTTCTCTACGACTCGACCCTGTTCGTGGAAGCCTCGATCGAGGAAATCACCTTCACGCTTGCCATCACCGGCGTGATCGTTCTGATCGTGGTCTTCATCTTCCTGGAGAGCCTACGAACGACGATCATTCCGGCGGTCACGATTCCCGTCTCGCTGATCGGCGTGTTCGTGTTCCTCTTGTTGTTCGGCTTCTCGCTGAACACGATCTCCATGTTCGCGATCGTGCTCGCCATCGGCCTCGTCGTGGACGACGCCATCGTGGTGGTGGAAAACGTCACGCGCGTGATGGAGGAGGACGGGCTCGACAGCCGTGCCGCCACCATCAAGGCGATGAAACAGGTGACCGGCCCGATCGTGTCGACCACGATGGTGCTGTTCGCCGTGTTCGGCCCGGTGTCCTTCTTCCCCGGCATCACCGGCGAGTTGTTCCGCCAGTTCTCCGTCACCATCGCGACCTCGGTCTTCATCTCGATGGTGAATGCGCTGACGCTGTCGCCGGCGCTGTGCGCGCTGGTGCTGAAGCCGCCGAAGGAGAAGAAGTCCGGCTTCTTCTTCTATTTCAACAAGGTGCTGAACCGCACCCGCAACGGCTATGTCGGCGCGGTCGGCCTGATCGCCCGCCGCTCGCTCACGGCCGGCGTGTTGATCCTGGCGGTCGGTGGGGCAGCCTTCTTCCTGCTTGACCGCATGCCCAGCGCGTTCATTCCCAACGAGGACCAGGGCGTCCTGTTCGTGAACGCCAACCTGGACTCCTCCGCCGCGCTGCCGCAGACCGATCAGGTGATCCAGAAGATCACCGACATCGCGCTCAAGATCGACGGCGTGGAGAATGTCGGCACCGTGTCCGGCTACTCGCTTCTGACCAGCGCGCCCGGCTCCAACCAGGGCCTTGCCGTCATCGTGCTGAAGCCATGGGATGAGCGGACCACCGAGGAGACCTCGCTGCGGGGGATCTATCAGAAGCTGTCGGAAGAGTTCGCGACAATCCCCTCCGCCAGCGTGTTCGCGTTCCCGCCGCCCCCGATTCCGGGCATCGGCACCGCCGCCGGCTTCGACTATCGCCTGATCGCTCTGGGCGGCCAGTCGCCCAGCGACATGGCCTCGGCGCTGCGTGCGCTGGTGGTGGCGGCGAATGCCGATCCTCGCATCGAATCCGCCTACTCCACCTTCGATGCCGACGTGCCGCGGGTCTATCTGAACGTCGACCGCACCAAGGCGGAAGCGCTGAACGTACCGATCTCATCGCTCTACAACACCTTGCAGTCGCAGCTCGGCTCGATGTTCGTGAACTACTTCACTTACCTGGACCGCATCTTCCAGGTGAACATCCAGGCCGATCAGCAATTCCGCAACAAGATCGACGACATCGACCGGCTCTACGTCAAATCGAACACCGGCGACATGGTGCCGGTCTCGACACTGGTCACCAAATCGTTCGACTTCGGACCCAGCCTCTACTACCGCTACAACCAGTTCATGTCGGCACAGGTGAACGGCTCGTCGGCGCCTGGCTACTCGTCGGGCGATGCCATGCAGGCCATGGCGGAGGTGTCCGCCAAGACCCTGCCTGACGGCTACTCGTTCGACTGGTCGGGCCTGTCCTACCAGCAGGCCAACCAGGCCGGCTCGATCGGGGCCCTGTTCGGGATGGCGCTGCTGTTCGGCTACCTGTTCCTGGTGGCGCAGTATGAGAGCTGGGCGATCCCGTTCGCGGTGCTGACCTCGGTCGCGGTTGCCACGCTCGGCGCCGTCGGTGCGGCCAGCGCCTTCGGCATCGATCTGAACGTCTACGTCCAGATCGGCCTCGTGCTCCTCATAGGACTGGCCGCCAAAAACGCGATCCTGATCGTGGAGTTCTCCAAGGAACAGCGCGAGGCCGGGCACACTCGCTATGCCGCCGCGCTGCAGGGCGCCCACATGCGGTTCCGCGCCGTGTTGATGACCGCGTTCGCGTTCATCTTCGGCCTGCTTCCGCTGGTGACCGCCACCGGTGCCGGCGCCGTCAGCCGCATCGTGCTGGGAACCACGGTGCTCGGCGGCATGCTGGCAGCGACCGTGTTCGGCATCATCCTGATCCCGGGCCTCTATGTGATGTTCCAGTGGATCGGCGACACGTTGGACGGCAAGCGCGTCGACCACGGCACCGGCTACACCCCGCCGGAGCAGGAAGCGTAGAGCGCTCCCACGCGCTGCGGGAGCCGGGGCGCCATCCGGAACGGCTCCGGCCCTCCAAACGCCATCGAACGAACAGCAAAACGCCGGCATCTTCCGATGCCGGCGTTTTCGTTTGCGCGAGGCCGCGGCGCACATGGCGGGACGTGCTCAAGCTATTTGAATCTGGAACCGCGAGCGAAGCACATTGGTCTGAGCGAAAAAGACTTGAGTGTGTCTTTTTCGCCAAGCGATTCGGAAACGGTTAAGAACCGGGCGCTAGTTTGACCCTGTCCCGAGCTCGAAACCCAACGCGTCGATTCGGTTACCTCCGAACGGCGGCACGGGACGCAGATGGTGGTGGCGTGCCGGGTCTTCGAACCGCCCGGCGCGCCGTCGCCATTGCGCGTGGCCAAAGCTATTTCAGGAAAAGTGGGAACCGGTTTTCCGTCCGAAATTGCGTCGGAACGACTCTTCGCTCGCGCGTGTTCGCTTTGCTCACCGCTCCGCGGGGGCGGCGCATAGGCGCCGA
This sequence comes from Amorphus sp. 3PC139-8, assembly GCF_040750475.1. Taxonomy (NCBI): domain Bacteria; kingdom Pseudomonadati; phylum Pseudomonadota; class Alphaproteobacteria; order Hyphomicrobiales; family Amorphaceae; genus Amorphus; species Amorphus sp. 3PC139-8. The sequence goes on from NZ_JABJVY010000027.1 coordinate 9,499, forward strand.
CGCGCAGTCGCGCGCTGGCTTCGCGGTCTTCTCCTTCGCGCCGAGCTCACATCGCTCACCGCTCCGCGGGGGCGGCGCACTCTTCCTTGCCCTGTTCGCTACGCTCCTCGCCGCTTGACCGGCCGGCGCGCAGATACAAGCAAAGCCAGGAAAATTGCACAGCGGTTTTGCGGCCAACTTTGCGACGAATAAATGCAAAGCCAGCGACAGTGGGAACCGGTTTCCAATCCGTGTAGGTGCGGCCTATTGGTCGCGCAGCACCGCCGTCGGCTTTTCGCCGAGCGCGCGCCAGGTGCCCACCAGGCCAAGCCCGACCGTGACCACAAGGGCCGCCGCCACCGCCCCGATCGCGGTTGCCGGCAACAGCCTGAACTCGATCTCCATGATCTCCGCCAGGACGTACCAGGCGGCGAGCGAGCCGGCGACGATGGCGAACACGGCCGTCGCGATGCCGATCAACGCATATTCCAGCGCGAACGCGCCGACCAGCCGGGCGCGGGTCGCCCCCAGCGTCTTCAGGATCACGGCATCGTAGATCCGCGAGCGATGGCTGGCGGCCAACGCGCCGGCCAGCACCAGGATGCTCGCGACCAAAGTGACGCTGGCAGCCGCCCGAACCGCCAGAGCGATGTCGGCCACCACATCGTTGACCGCGTCCAGCGCATCCTTCACCCGCACCGCCGTCACCGTCGGATAGGTTTCCGCGAGCGCGCGCATCAGCGCCGCCTCCTGCTCCGGCGTGCCACCGTCGGGATAGGTGAGCGTGGCCAGATGGGCGTGCGGGGCTCCGGCGAAGGTGTTGGGCGAGAAGATCATCACGAAGTTGATGGAGAGGCTTTCCCACGCGACGGTGCGCAAGTTGGCGACCTCCGTCTCGATCTGCCGGCCGAGCACATTGACGGTGACCGTGTCGCCCACCGACAGTCCCAGCTCGCGACCGAGCTCCTCGGCAAACGAGACAAGCGGCGTTCCGGAATAGTCGGCCGGCCACCAGCTCCCCTCCACAATGGTGGAGTTGTCCGGCTTCTCGGTGGCGTAGGTGATGCCGCGATCGCCTCTGAGCACCCATTGCGCTTCCGGCGGAGCGGGATAGTCCGCCGACGGGATGCCCTTGAGCGCGACGATCCGGCCGCGCAGCATCGGCTGGGTTTCGATCTCCGCGTCCGGCGCTTCGGCATGCAACGTCTCCAGAAAGCCTTCGCGCTCGGCGTCTTGAATGTCGAGAAAGAAGAAGCTCGGCGCCTCGTCGGGAAGCTGAGCGGTGAGCGTGTTGCGCAAGTTTCCGTCGATCAGGGCCAGCGCGACCAGAAGCGCAAGCCCCAACCCCAGCGACAACACCACGGTTGGCGTCAGCGCGCCACGGCGATGGATGTTGCCGATCGCCAGACGGACCGACGTCGCACGCGGATGAGGTGCGCGCCGGGCAAGCGCCATGATCGCCCACGCCACCACCCTGAGGAGCAGGAACACGGCGACCACGGCGACCACATAGACGAAGGCCAGGAACCGGTCGTGAGCGAGCCCGACGGCGACAACCGCCAGTGCCAGCGCCACCACCGCCGTCGCGATCAGATAGCGCCGCTGGGGCAGCCGGGGCTCCACGCCCGCGCGGGAGCGAAACAGCGCCGTCGGTGGCACGTCGTGGGCATGGCCGAGTGGCCAGAGCGCGAAAGCAAGCGCCGTCAGGAGCCCGTAGAGGACCGACAGGGCCAGCTCCATCGGATAGATGCCTCCAAGGGCGGAGACCGGCAGCACCCCTTTCAGAAGCCAGGCGGCGAGCGGTGGGATCGCCGCGCCGAACACCAGCCCGATCGCAATCCCAATCGCCGCCAAAATCAGGATCTGGCATAGATAGACCTGAAACACGAAGCCGCCATCTGCACCGAGGCAGCGGAAGGTGGCGATCACGCTGCGCTTGCGGTCCAGATAGGCCTTGACCGCGTTGGCGACCCCGACCCCACCGACGACCAGCGCCGTCAACCCGACGAGCGTCAGGAACTGAGCGAACCGGTCGATGGAATCGCGCAGGCCCGGTGCGGCATCGGTGCGCGAGCGGATCCGCCAACCGGCGTTCGGAAAGCGCTCGTTCGCAGCCTCGGTGATCGCCTGGATCCGGGACGTGGAGAACGAACCGTTCTCTCCCGCAATACGATAGTGCCAGCGCACCAAGCTACCGGGCTGAACCAACCCGGAAGCGGCCAGCGCGTCGGAGGAAATCATCAGCCGGGGACCGAACTCGACCCCGCCGGAGAGCTTGTCCGGTTCGCTATCGATGGTGTCGGCGATCCGGATGGTGGTGCGCCCAAGCGACAGGGTCGCCCCGCCTTCGACCCCAAGACGAGCCAGCAGCGACGCATCGGCCACGGCCGGAAACGGCGCACTGTCGCCGGCGAGCACGTCATGAAGCGGTTGCCCGGAGGCAAGCGCAAGCGAACCGTAGAGCGGATAGGCATCGTCCACCGCCTTGACCTCGACCAGGGACTGGTCGGCAGCTTCCGGCCGGTGCACCATGGCGCGCAGGGTCGCGATTTCGGACAGCCGGCCCTGGTCCGCCAGGAAACCGCGCTCCTCGTCCCCAAGTTGCCGATGGATCAACGACAGATCGAGATCGCCGCCCAGAATGGTCTGGCCTTCCGCGACGATCCCTTCGCTCAGCGCCCGCGCCAGCGAGCCGACACCGGCAATGGTGCCGACCCCGATCGCGATGCACGCGATGAAGACATAGAACCCTTTGAGACCGCCGCGCATCTCGCGAAGCGCGAAGCGGACCGCCGTCGAAAAGCCGGCTCTCCGTGTTGCCGCCACCGGCCGCCTCACAGCGCCTCGGCGGTGGCGACGCGCAAGCCGCCATCGTCGATTTCGCCGGCCCGCATGCGAATCGTACGGCCGCATCGCCGGGCGAGCTCGGGATCATGAGTCACGATCACGAGCGTCATCCCGCGCGCGCGGCTCGCCTCGAACATCAAATCCACGATCGGCGTACCCGTGTCGGCATCCAGATTGCCGGTCGGCTCGTCGGCCAGAAGCAGCGCCGGCTCCGGCGCCAGCGCCCGGGCGATCGCGACGCGCTGCTGTTCGCCGCCGGACAGTTCGGAGGGATAGTGACCCGCCCGGTCGGCGAGCCCGACGGCGTCCAGCTCGCGCTTGGCGCGGGCAAACGCGTCCGCCTGGCCGGCAAGCTCAAGCGGAACGGCGACATTTTCCAGCGCCGTCATGGTCGGGATCAGATGAAAAGACTGGAACACGATGCCAACGGAGCGGCCCCGGAAGCGTGCGAGCGCATCCTCGTTGAGGCCCGTCAACTCCTGTCCGGCAACCTGGACACTGCCGCGATCGGCACGCTCCAGCCCTCCCAGCACCATCAACAGGGTCGACTTGCCCGACCCGGACGGGCCGACGATGCCGACCGACGCGCCCGGCTCGATATCGAGGGTGATTCCTTTCAGGATATGAACCCGGCCGGCGCCGCTTCCGAGCGTCAGATGAACGTCTTCAAGCGCGATTGCTGGATCGGCCAAATGCGGCCCCCTTTTTCGTGCCGTCCCGGAGACAGGCTTCGACGTGGCTGATTTTGCAGTGCGGTGTTCTTCGGGCCATATGGGTCAGAGCGGCGACAGTTCCAGACACGACAGGCGTTCGATGCGTGCGACATTCCTGACCCTGATTGCGATACTCTTCGCAGCCGTTCCGGCCACGGCCCAGGACACCATCAAAATCGTGGCGTTCGGCGACAGCCTGACCGCCGGCTACCAGCTTGCTCCCGGCGACGGCTTCGCCGACGTGCTTCAGGCAGAACTTGCGAAGCGGGACTACGACGTCGAGGTGATCGACGCGGGCGTTTCCGGCGACACCACCAGCGCCGGGCTCGCCCGGCTGGACTGGTCGGTGCCCGACGACGCCGACGCGGTGATCCTGGAGCTCGGCGGCAACGATGCGCTGCGCGGCATCGACCCGGCCAGCACCAAGGCCAATCTCGACCAGATGCTGACGCGGCTTTCCGAACGCGACCTACCGGTTCTGCTGGCCGGCATGCTGGCGCCGCCAAACATGGGGCCGGACTACGAGGCCGCCTTCAATCCGATCTTTGCCGAGCTCGCGCGGGAGCACGACGCGATCTATTATCCGTTCTTCCTGGAAGGCGTCGCCGGCAATCCGGAATATGGGCTCGGCGACGGCGTCCATCCCAATGCCGCCGGCGTGGGCGTGATCGTCGACGGCATCTTGCCGAAGGTGGAAGCGCTGATCGAGCGGGTGCGCGAGCGCGCCGGCTGACGCCTTTCGCACCCGGATCGCCATTCTTTGGCCGCCCATATCCCGGGCGGCCATTTGCGAGGACAAGGGCTTGGATCTCGTCTCCCTGCTGATGCCGGAGGGAATGGCGCTATGGGCGTCGGTCCTTCTGATCGTGGTCGCCTGCTTTACCTCGGCGATCACCGCCGCCTTCGGGATCGGCGGCGGGTTGACCCTGCTTGCCATCATGATCCCGCTGATCCCGATCAGCGTGCTGGTTCCCGTCCACGGTATCGTGCAGCTCGGTTCCAATACCGGCCGCGCCATCCTCCAATTCCGCCATGCTCGCTTCGACGTGCTGCTCTGGTTCGCGGTCGGCGCGCTAGTGGGCGCAGCCGTTGGCGGCATGGTGGTCGTCGACCTGCCGGCCACCACGCTGAAGCTCGCAATCGGCCTCTTCGTCCTGTGGTCGATGTGGGGAAAGATGCCGGCCATCGGCGCGGGCAATCGGTTTCTCATCGCCGCTGGCGGTGCAGGATCGACGCTTTTGACGATGTTCGTGGGCGCGACCGGGCCGTTCGTCATGGCCCTTTATGCGCGCGCCGATTTCACCAAGGAGGAGCTGGTCGCCAATTTCGCCAGCTCCATGGTGGTCCAACACCTGCTCAAGATCGTGGTGTTCGGCGCCCTCGGCTTTGCCTTCGGCGAATGGCTGCCGTTGGCGCTCGCCATGGTGTTGGCCGGATTCGTCGGCACCGTGATCGGGACGCGCATCCTGAGCAAACTTCCCGAGCGCGTGTTTCGCATCACGCTCAAGACCCTTCTCACCCTGATCGGTCTCGAGCTCGTCTTGACCGCGCTGCGTAGCCTGATTTTGTAGTACCCCGCTTGTTTCGAAGGACATCATGCTCGCCACCGAACCGCTTCCCGTTGGCCGCGCCGACATCGAAACCGCCTACGACCGGATCTGCGGCCACGTGCGCCAGACGCCGGTGATTTCACCCGGCCGGGGCTCGTTCGGGCTCGATCTCGATCTCACGCTCAAGCTCGAATGCCTGCAACACACCGGCTCGTTCAAGCCACGTGGCGCGTTCAACTCGCTGATGGCGGCGAACGTGCCCGAGGCGGGCGTTGCGGCAGCCTCCGGCGGCAATCATGGCGCGGCCGTTGCCTTCGCCGCCGCCCGGCTGGGCCATCGCGCCACCATTTTCGTTCCGGAAATTTCCTCTCCGGTAAAGATCGAGAAAATCCGCCAGGCCGGCGCCGAGGTGCATATCGGAGGTGCGCGCTACGCCGACGCCGCCGAGGCATGCGCGCAATTTCGCGCGCAAACCGGGGCGATCGACATCCATCCCTACGACACTCCTACCACGATTGCCGGCCAGGGCACCGTCGGGCTGGAATGGGAAACCGAAGCGCCGGACCTCGACACCGTGCTGGTAGCCGTCGGCGGTGGCGGTCTGATCGCCGGCGTCGCGACCTGGTACCAGGATCGGGTCAAGATCGTGGCGGTGGAACCGGAGCGCTCGTGCTGCCTGAAGGCGGCGCGCGAGGCCGGTCGTCCGGTCGATGTCGAGGTGGATGGGGTGGCGGCGGATTCGCTCGGCGCCAAGCGGGTCGGCGATCTGGTCTACCGCCAGGCGGCCGCCTATGTCGACGAAGCGGTCGTAGTCCCCGACAGTGCGATCGAGAGCGCCGAGGCCCGGCTTTGGCGCGACCTTGCGATCGCCACCGAGGCCGGCGGCGCGACGGCGTTGGCCGCTCTTCTCTCCGGCGCCTATCGGCCGGGACCGACCGAACGTGTCGGGGTTCTGGTCTGCGGCGCCAACGTCGACCTGACGCGGCTTGCCACTCTCACCCCTTGAGCCAGTCACTCCCGATGAGGCAAGCGCGGCTTGCCTTGCGCGGGGGAAGCCGATACGCAGCATTCCGGGCGGACGGCACCTGCCGCCCCGCCCTTTCCAGATATGACAAACCGTTTTGAGGAAAGGCTCCGCCGATGACGACCCACTCGCTTCTGCTCCTCCCCGGCGACGGGATTGGCCCGGAGATCATGGCGGGCGCGATCGAGGTGGTCTCCTGGTTCAACCAGCGTGCCGGCGGTTCGCTCTTCACCACAGAGACCGACCTGGTCGGCGGTGCCGCTTATGATGCGCACGGCGCGGCAATCAGCGAAGCGACCATGGAAAAGGCGCTCGCGGCGGACGCCGTCCTGTTCGGCGCGGTTGGCGGGCCGAAGTGGGACGATGTCGGCTATGACGTGCGCCCCGAAGCCGGTCTCTTGCGCCTGCGCAAGGATCTCAAGCTGTTCGCCAACCTGCGCCCAGCGATCTGCTATCCCGCCCTCGCCGATGCCTCCAGCCTGAAGCGCGAGCTCATCGAAGGGCTCGACATCCTGATCGTGCGCGAGCTTACCGGCGGCGTTTATTTCGGCGAGCCGAAGGAGATCCGCGATCTCGGCAACGGCCAGAAACGCGGCGTCGACACCCAGGTCTACGACACTTTCGAAATCGACCGCATCGCCCGCGTCGCCTTCGAGCTCGCCCGCACCCGCCGCAACAAGGTCACCTCCTCCGAAAAGCGCAACGTCATGAAGACGGGCGTGTTGTGGAAGGAGGTCGTGGAGCAGGTGCACGAGGCCGACTATCCCGACGTGGAGCTGGAGCACATGCTCGCCGACAACTGCGGCATGCAGCTCGTGCGCCGGCCCAAGCAGTTCGACGTGATCGTTTGCGACAACCTATTCGGCGACATGCTGTCCGACGTGGCGGCCATGCTGACGGGCTCGCTCGGCATGCTGCCGTCGGCCTCGCTCGGCGCGCCCGATGCGGTCACCGGCCGGCGCAAGGCGCTCTACGAGCCCGTGCACGGCTCCGCACCGGACATCGCCGGTACCGGCCGCGCGAACCCGATCGCGATGATCGCCTCGTTCGGCATGGCGCTGCGCTATTCGTTCGGCATGGTCGACGAGGCGGACCTACTCGACAAAGCCATCGCCGCCGCGCTGGATAGCGGCGCCCGCACCGGCGACATCGCCCCGGAAGGCGCATCGACCGTGAGCACCGAAGAGATGACCAAGGCGATCCTCGACGCCCTGGAGCAGCTTTCCGCGTGAGGGTCCTGCGGCCAAGCCGCCGCGGACATCGCAGACAGACGAAAGGGGCCATGCGGCCCCTTTTTCATATCCGTGGCTGACGACGGGACACCGTTGGTCCTTAGCGCCGCCCAGCGCGAAGCCATCGAGGCCGCGGTACTTCCTTGGGCACAATCCGACGGCAGCGAGAGCGTTTGCGGACGGGCTCGAAGCCGCCATCCGCAAGCCGGACATGTAAGAGGAGTCCCTCCGGGCTTCGCTTCGGGCAGCCCTTACACCCAGGGCCGCTCCTTGGAGACCTCGTCCTCATAGCCCGCGATCGCCGGCGCGTTCTCCAGCGTGAGCGCGATATCGTCGAGACCGTTCAAGAGGCAGTGCTTGGTCCAGGGATCGACGTCGAACTTGATCACGCCGCCGTCGGGGCCACGGATTTCCTGCGCTTCCAGGTCGACGGTCATGGTCGCATTGGCGCCGCGCTCGGCATCGTCCATCAAAAGCGCAAGCTCGTCTTCCGACACCTTGATGGCCAGAATGCCGTTCTTGGCGCAGTTGTTGAAGAAGATGTCGGCGAACGACGTGGAGATCACACACTTGATGCCGAAATCCATCAGCGCCCACGGCGCGTGCTCGCGGCTCGAACCACAGCCGAAATTGTCGCCGGCCACCAGGATCTTGCTCTCGCGATAAGCCGGCTTGTTGAGCACGAAGTCCGGGTTCTCGCTGCCGTCTTCGTTGTAGCGCAGCTCCGAGAACAGGCCGGTGCCGAGCCCGGTCCGCTTGATCGTCTTCAGATACTGCTTGGGGATGATCATGTCGGTATCGACATTGATCATCGGCATCGGGGCGGCAACCCCGGTCAAAACAGTGAACTTCTCCATAGCGGCACTTACCCGGACATCGATAAAATGAAGGCTACTCGTAGCCTCGACCGACTACAAAGTGCAAGGGGCGCGCTGCGTTCGGCGGGTCCAAAGCCATGCGCTCGGCAAATCGACGCGAGCGATACCACCCCTTCCCGGAGAAACGACACTCACTTTCCGGCGATTGCTTGGGCTCTACGGGCCAGCCCAGGCGTCGAGCGCCTGGTTGATCGCTTCCGTGCCCTGCGGCCCTTTGTCGACGGTGAGGATCGCACGGCCGCCGCTCTCATAAAGAAGCGGAATGTCGATCCAGCTACGGTCTCTGAGAAGCTCGAGATTCTTCTCCTCGTCCGCCGGGCTTGCCGACAACGCGATCCAGAACAGATTGTCCGACACCTGCGCGGAGGCGCCCAACAGCGCGTTCCCCTGCGCCGATTCGCTCTGCTTCATGATCAGGCCGGGCACATTCGCGATCGCCCCGCCGGGGAAGTCGGAGGGCAGCTCGAAAGAGATCTCGATGAGGTGGCTCGCCGGCAATGCCGAATCGTTGTTCTTGCGGAACAGCATCGTGGCGATCAGGTCGCGCTCGGGAATCGCAAGCTTGGCGCGGACGACCGGTTCCGGCGATTGTCCGCCGATGGACTCCTCCAGGAATTCCCAGTCGACCGAGCCGCGCAGCGCATTACCACCCTGGCCGGCGCTGCCGCCTTCCTCATAGAGCACGACTTCGAAATTGCCGGCCGGCGCCGGCGCACGCGTCGTATCCTGCTGAACCGACGATGGCGACGTCTCGCTCGCGCCGGTTCCGGAGCTTGCGCCCGGCGCAGGCGCAGGGGTCGTTCCCGGAAGCGCTGATTCGCCATTGTTGGCCGCATTGTCGCCGTTGCGCGGCGTGACGACGCGTGTGGTCCGGACCGAACGCGCATCCGGTGCCACCACCGCGTTATCGCTTTCGCTGGTGCCCCCGTTCAGACGGTCGGAGATCTTGTTGGAATCGCTGGCGTCCGTCTCGGCGGTCGAACTCGGCGTGGCGGGCTCGCTGGTCTCACCGCCCGAGGACGGCGCCATCATCGCCATGATCGCGTCGCGCTGGGTGTAAAGCGCGAAGGCCCCGACAGCGAGAATGATCACGATGACGAGCGGAGCGATCAGCCAGCGGAAGCTGCTCCGGCGGCGCTGCTCGTCCTGCCCGTCGTCATAATAGGGCTCTTCGTCGTCGTAGTAGGCGTCCTCGTCGACATAGCCCTCGTCGTCGTAGCCGTCCTCGGCATAGGCGTCTTCGGCATAGTCGTCGTCGTGGTCGCGCTCCTCCGCGTCGTCGGCTGTCTCCTGATAGACGGCCGGTACGGGTTGCGGCGCGTCCTTGCTCGCGCCCTTACCGGCACGGCGGCGCAGCCACCCGCGGCGATCGGCCGCCGGCGCGACATCGGGAGTCTCTGGCGCCTCCGCCTCCGCGGCAGCCTCTTCGATCTCTTCTTCGGTCAGATCGTCGGCCGGCGGCAGCGGCTCGACGTCGCGCTGCGACACCCGGCGGAACGGATCGGCACGGCCGGCCGGCGCCCGATCTTCGGCTTCGGTGACTTCCGGCTCTGGGGCGGCGGCTTCCACCGGCTCGTCCTGGGGCGGCGTCGGGATCGGCGCGGGGCGACCAAAGCCCGGTTCGCGCCGGCGCTGCGGAACCTCCTGAGCGACATCCGCCTTTTCTGGGCGCGGCGGGCCGGCCGAACGCTGCGGACTAGCGGGGCGCGAAGGTGCTACCGGGGCGCGCGGCGCGGTCGGCCGCGGCGCACTGCCCTCGCCGGCGGGGGCCCGCGAGGCCGGGGCACTCGGGAAGCTCGGACGCGGCGGCACCCGCGGCGCGCTTGGTGCCCGTTCGGCGGGAGCCGCGTCTTCCGGCTCTTCCTCGGCGGGTTCGGCCGGCGGTGTCGGGCGGGACGGTGGAGCAGCTTGCGGAGCCGCCGGCTGCGGCGCAGCCCCAGCCGGGCTGCGCGCCGCACGGGCGACATCGGCCTCGACCTTGCGGATCGCATCTTCCAGCGCCAGCCGCTGCTGCGTCACTTCCTGCGCAGACAATGGCGGGTCGAGACCCTGCAACTGCTTCAGGAGAGCCTTGCGCGCCTTGTCATAGACGGCCCGACGGCTCGGACCGCTCTGATCGGGCAATGCAGCGATTGCCCGCTTCAGGACCGTGTGAAAATCCGCCATCTCGCGAGAAAGGCCCTACTGCTTTGACTTTGCGGAGACTTAGCCTCGAAATGGATCTTCCACAAGGATTGTGTCGTCCCGTTCGGGGCTGGTGGATAACAACGCAACCGGAGCACCAACCAATTCCTCCACATGGCGGACATATTTTACCGCCTGCGCAGGAAGATCGGCCCATGTCCGAGCCCCGGCGGTCGTCTCTTTCCAGCCGGGAATGGTCTCGTAGACCGGTTCGACACGGGCCTGCGCTGCTTGTGAGGCGGGAAGATGGTCGATCTCCTCGCCGTCGAGCCGATAGCGCACGCAAATCTTCAATTCATCAAGCCCGTCGAGCACATCGAGCTTGGTGAGCGCGAGGCCGGTGATTCCGCCGGTGGCCACCGCCTGCCGCACCAGCACCGCATCGAACCAGCCACAGCGGCGCTTGCGGCCAGTGACAGTACCGAATTCGCGCCCGCGCGCGCCCAAAAACTCGCCGACCTCGTTATCCTGTTCGCTCGGAAACGGTCCCTGTCCCACACGGGTCGTGTAGGCCTTGGTGATGCCGAGCACGTAGCCGAGCGACCCAGGGCCGATGCCCGAGCCCGCAGCGGCCTGGCCAGCTACGGTGTTGGACGACGTCACGAACGGATAGGTGCCGTGGTCGATGTCCAGAAGCGTCCCCTGGGCACCCTCGAACAAAATCCGCTTGCCGGTCTTGCCGGCCTCGTCCAGCGTGCGCCAGGCAGTGTCGACATAGGGCAGGATCTTGGGCGCGACCGAAGTCAGCTCCTCTAGAAGCGCCGCCGGATCGATCTGTTCCACGCCGAGACCCGCGCGCAGCGCGTTGTGATGGGTCAGGATCCGCTCGATCTTCGCCGGCAGCGTGTCGGGTTCGGCCAGATCCAGCACGCGGATCGCCCGGCGGCCGACCTTGTCCTCGTAGGCCGGGCCGATGCCCCGGCCCGTGGTGCCGATCTTGCCGGCCCCACTTGCCGCTTCACGATGGCGGTCGAGCTCCCGGTGAAGCGAGAGGATAAGCGCGGCATTTTCCGCGATCTTCAAGCTCTCCGGCCCGATCGGCACACCCTGGCCGGTGAGACGCTCGATCTCTTCCACCAGCGCATGGGGGTCCAGCACGACGCCGTTGCCAATAACGGAAATCTTCCCGGGCCTGACCACGCCGGACGGCAAAAGGCTCAGCTTGTAGGTCGTGCCGCCGACAACGAGCGTGTGGCCGGCGTTGTGCCCGCCCTGGAATCGGACCACGATATCCGCCCGCTCCGAGAGCCAGTCGACAATCTTGCCTTTGCCTTCGTCGCCCCATTGCGACCCGACCACGACGACGTTGGCCATGCTACTCAATCCTCTGAACGACGCTGCGACACACGAACTGGTGAACGGTCGGAACTGAAGGTGGCTCGCGACCGCGATCGCGATGGACCGACGACCTTCAATTCTCCCATTCGGGCGAGGCGCACCACCGGGCGGCGGGCGATCCGGACACGCGCACGAAGCGCGCGACTATACAGACGGCATTCATGGCTGGCGAGCCGGCTCATGACAAGGAGGGATAGTGGTTTGATTCCGACATTTGCATACCATGCGCCGCGAACTCGCGTGCAAATGTCGAAATCCCGAATACCGCTAGCAAGCTATTGGAGCTATTGGACCTTTTGGCATTTGAGACGGGAGCGAGCGGCAAACGGGGCTCAAATGTCGAATTCGATCCACGGCAGAGACATCGCGGCATTTCCACGCCGCAGATCTGTCCGGCTCCGAAAAACGGAGGAACGCCATGGGGGCGCTGGGCCGCTGGATCTATAGCCAGCCCTATCTGCTTCTGACCCTGACCACGATGTTCTGGGGTGGCAATATCGTCGTCGGGCGATTCGCTGTCGGCAAGGTGCCACCCGTCGCGCTGGCGCAATATCGCTGGATCGGCGCCTTCCTGATCGTGCTGCCGTTCGCGCTGCATCCGCTGCGCCGCGACTGGCAGCTGATCCGACGCCACCTGCCGATTCTGATCGTGCTCGCGCTGACCGGCATCACCTTCTACAACGCCCTCATCTACTATGGCCTTGCCTGGACCAGCGCCATCAATGGCGCGCTGCTGCAGTCCGTCCAGCCACTCTTGATCGCGCTGTTTGCGCTGATCCTCTACGGCGACCGGCTGAACCGGTTCCAGATCATGGGCCTCTCGGTTTCTCTGGTCGGCGTGATCCTGATCGTCTCGTCCGGGAATCCGACGCTGCTTCTGGAACTCGACATCAATCCGGGCGACGCCATCATTCTGGGGGCCGTCGTGATCTACGGCTTCTATTCCGCGCTGTTGAAATCACGGCCGACGATCCACCCGCTCTCCTTCCTGGCCGCCGTTTTTTTTCTCGGCGCCGTCTCGCTGATACCGGCTTTTCTGGTCGAATATGCCAGCGGTGCGCGCATGGAAAATTCGGGCGGCGCCTGGTTCGCCGTGCTCTATGTCGCGATCTTCCCCTCGCTGGTGGCGAATTTCTGCTTCAACCGCGGAGTGGAACTGGTCGGCCCCAATCGCGTCGGACCGTTCTTCCATCTGATCCCGGTATTCGGTTCGCTCGCCGCCATTCTCTTCCTCGGCGAGGAACCGGCCTGGTATCACGGCGCGGGCTGGCTGCTGATCGCCAGCGGCATCGTGGTGTCGCAGCGCATGCGAGAGCGGTGATCTAGCTCGTGGACTCATTCGAAATCGGGTGGCGGCCACGCCATCCCGAGGACTAACAGATCCCCATGACCACAACCGCTTCGCCTGCCGCCGCCCCCGCCTCGCTGTCGCTGTCGCCGCGCGACTGGGGCCTGCTCGTCGCCCTCTCCATCTTGTGGGGCGGCTCGTTCTTCTTCGCCAAGATCGCGATTGCCGAAGTGCCGCCGCTGACGCTGGTGGCACTCCGGGTCGCGATCGCAGGGCTTGCGCTGCAGATCGTGCTTCTGGCCAAGGGCCATGGCTCGCCGGTCACCGATCGCCGTTTTCCCGCCCTGTTCCTGCTTGGGGTCATCAACAACGTGATCCCGTTCTCGCTCCTGTTCTGGGCGCAACAGACGCTGCCGGCCGGCCTTGCCGCGATCTTCAACGCCACCACGCCGATCTTCACCATGGTCCTCGCCACGCTCCTCACGGCCGACGACCGGGCGACGCCGCTCAAGGTCGCCGGCATCGGCCTTGGCTTTGCCGGCGTGGTCCTGATGCTCGGCACGGGGCTGGCGGCCGGCGCGACGGGACACCTGCTCGCCGAACTCGCCTGTCTCGGCGCCGCCCTCTCCTACGGGTTCTCCGCCCTGCTCGCTCGCCGGCTCGCCGACGCGCCGCCGGTTTTCCTCGCCACCGGCCAGTTCACCGGCGCGACGCTGGTGATCGTTCCGCTTGCGCTGATCGTCGATGCCCCCTGGACGCTGGCGACGCCGAGCCTGCCGGCGATCGGCGCGGTGCTGGCCCTGGCGCTCGCCTCCTCGGCATTCGGCTATCTGCTCTATTTCGCCATCATCCGCTCCGCCGGCGCGACCAACGCTTCGCTGGTCACCTATCTGGTGCCGATGACGGCGATCCTGCTCGGTACCTTGTTCCTGAACGAACGGCTGGGGCTTGCCGATTATGGCGGCATGGTGCTGATCATCGCCGGCATCGCCCTTGCCCAGGGCCGGCTTCGAAAAATCACCAGGCTCGGGCTGCGTCGAACCTGACGCTCCGCTCGCCGTTGACCGATAGGTAAAGGAGGACGCGATGGCCCCCTCCCTCGCAACGCAAATCGATGCGCTCGATTGGACGCAGCTCGATACCGATCTCGACGCGTACGGTGCGGCGCGAACCGGCCCGCTTTTGAACGCGGAGACGTGCGCGCAGTTGGTGGGCCTCTACCAGGAGGCGGACCGGTTCCGCTCGCGCATCGTGATGCGCCGCCACGGCTTCGGCGAAGGCGAATATCAATATTTCGCCAATCCGCTGCCCCCGATCGTGGAAACGCTGCGCGAGCGCGTCTATCCGCATCTGGCGCCGCTCGCCAATCGCTGGGCGGAGAGGCTTGGTTGGTCCCGGCGCTACCCCGACACGCTCGACGACTTCTTGAGCGAGTGCCATGCCGCCGGCCAGCTCCGACCGACGCCATTGCTCCTCACCTATGGGGCGGGCGACTATAACCGACTGCACCAGGATCTTTACGGAGAGGTCCATTTCCCGCTGCAGATGGTCGTGCTCCTGAGCCGACCGGGGGCGGATTTCGAAGGCGGCAGCTTCGTCCTGACCGAGCAGAAGCCGCGCCACCAGTCCCGCGCCGAAGTCCTCGATCTCGCCCAAGGGGAAGCGGCCATCTTCGCCGTCGCCCAGCGGCCCGGCTACGGGACCCGCGGCCCCTACAAGCTCGTCATGCGCCACGGGGTCAGCCGCATCACGTCCGGCGCCCGCACCACTCTGGGCGTGATCTTTCACGACGCGAAGTGACGGCCACAAAAGGCGCTCAGGAGCCCGGTGGGAAAAGCGAGCCGGCGCGGCTCTGGGACCCGTGCGCGCACTTTACATTCAATTATTTGAATTTCTGACTTTCTAATACATATTGGATGCAAGCCGTTTTTCGCCGTCGCTTCCCGGCGCGCGTCCATCCTGGAGCATCCGAGCATGCCTTCCGCCGCTTCGACCGAACGTCCGCATATCGTCATCCTCGGATCGGGCTTTGCCGCCTTGACCGCCGTGCGCACTTTGCGACGAGAGCGCGTCGATGCCGACATCACCGTCGTTTCGCCCACTCCGATTCTAACCTATCTCCCGAGCCTGATCTGGTTGCCTGCCGGCGTGCGCCGAGCGGAAGATCTCCGGATTCCGCTTGATGGCTTCTTCCGACGCCATGGCGTCCGGCATCTGGCGGCGCGGGTCGAGAGCGTTTCCGACGGTGGCCGGCGCGTGCAGACGACGGCCGGCGAGATCGAAAACGACATGCTGCTGATCGCCACCGGCGGGCGCTATATCCGCAAGCTGCCGGGCATCGAGCATGCCTTTATTCCTTGCGAAGGCATTGCCTCCGCGGAAGCGATCCGTGATCGCCTCGCAAGCCTCGACACCGGCACAGTCGCGGTCGGATTTGGCGCCAATCCGGCGGAACCGTCGGCCGTGCGCGGCGGGCCGATGTTCGAGTTTCTGTTCGGCATGGACACGCTGCTTCGCCGCCAGGGCCGACGCGACAAGGTCGATCTCGTCTTTTTCAACGCCTCGACCCAGCCGGGCCAGCGTCTTGGACCGAAGGCGGTCGGCGGCCTGTTGAAGCAAATGGAGAAGCGCGGCATCCGCACTCAACTCGGCCACAAACCGGTGCGCTTCGAGGCAACCCAGGTGGTGACCGAAGGCGGAGCCTTCGATGCCGATCTCATTCTGTTCATGCCCGGCCTGACCGGGCCGGCATGGCTTGAGCGCAGCGACCTGCCGCGCTCGCCCGGCGGCTTCATCGCCGCGGAAGCGACCTGCGCCGTCAAAGGCCTGGAGCGCGTCTATGTGGCCGGCGATGCCGGATCCTTCCCAGGGCCGGACTGGATGCCGAAGCAGGCCCACCAGGCGGATCTTCAGGCCGAGGCGGCGGCCCGCAACATGGCCGCCGAACTTGCCGGCAAGCCGGCCAACGCGACCTTCAAGCCGGAACTCGTCTGCATCGTCGACACCCTGGACGCCGGGATGCTGGTTTATCGCAACGAACGGCGCAACCTCGCCCTGCCCCGGCTTGCCCCGCTCCATACGCTGAAGCGGGTGTTCGAAAGCCACTATCTCAAGGCCTACCGAGCGGCCTGAGACGGGCCAGCTCGGCCAAGATTTTCATTTCGCAGCGGCTTTGCGAAGCCAGCACGCGACCGCGCGCCGGCCGGTCAGGCCACGCCGGCGCCCGCGCAGCCGCGAGCCAGAGCCATTCCGCTTTTCGTTGAATCGCCAAACGGCTCTAACCGTTTGTTTTGACGCATTTCCGGACGGCCAACCGGTTCCCGCCTGGCCTGGAAATGCTCTAGCGTGAGCGGAAACAACCCTAAAATCCGAACAGGCGCGGCAGATAGAGCACCACTGCGGGGAAGGCGACCAGGATCGCCACCCGGACGATATCGGCGGTGATGAAGGGCAGAATGCCGCGGATCACCGTTCCGATCGCCAGGTTCGGCGTCACCGCCTGGATTACGAACAAGTTCATGCCGATCGGCGGCGTGATCAGGCCGATCTCGGCCACCGTCACCACCAGAACCCCGAACCATACGCCGTCGAAGCCGAGACCGGTGGCGAGCTGGTAGAGCGGCACCACCGTCAACAGCACCATCGACAGCGCATCCATGAAACAGCCGAGGATCACGTAGAACGCGATGATCAGGAACAGGATGCCCAGCGGCGGCAACCCGGACGCCTGGATCGCATCCGTGAGCACGGTGGTCAGATGACTGAGCTCGATGAAATAGTTGAACAGCGCCGCACCGACCAGGATCAGGAAGATCATGCCGGTCATGCTGGCGGTTTCGGCCAGCCCCTTGACCAGGATCTTGCCGGTGAGCTTGCCGCGCAGGGCCGTGATCAACAGCGCGCCGCCGGCGCCGACCGCCGCCGCCTCCGTCGGCGAGAAGAAGCGCCCGTAGATGCCACCGATGACCAGCACGATCAGAAGCAGGGCATCCCAGATCCGCGACAGCGCGACGATCTTCTGGCGAAAGGTGAAGCGCGGCCCGGCCGGACCCAGCTCCGGGCGTCGGAGCACCTGGGCCTGCACCGCCGCCATATAAAGCACGGTGCCGATCAGACCGGGGATCAGCGCAGCGGCAAACAAGGCTCCAATCGATTCGCCAGTCAGAATCGCGTACAGGATCAAGATGATCGACGGCGGTATCAAAACACCCAGCGTGCCGCCAGCGGCGACCGAGGCGGCCGCCAGGCTGTCGGCATAGCCGCGGCTGCGCATTTCCGGCATTGCCACCCGGCCGATGGTCGCGGCGGTTGCCAGAGAAGAGCCGCAGATTGCGCCGAACCCCGCCGATGCGCCGATGGTCGCCATCGCGATGCCGCCGCGCCAATGGCCGATCAGCGCCTGCACCCCGGAATAGAGGTTCGACGACAGCCCGGAATAAGTCGCGAATACTCCCATGAAGATGAACAGCGGGACCACCTCCATGCCATCGGTGGACACCGCCTCGAACGGCAGGTTGGAGAGCACGTAGGTGGCGCTCGACCAGCCGCCGAGCGCGATCGATCCGACAGTCCCGACCAGCGCCATGGCAAGCGCGATCGGAACCCGCAGGGCAATCAGAAGAACGACGATCGCAAAGCCGATCGGTCCGGCAAGCTCCGGGCTCAAGAGAGGCTCTCCCGCTTCGCGCCAAAGGCGACGTCGGCCGCGCGCGCGAGCGCCGCAAGCACCGACAGGCCGAGACCGGCGATGAAGATGGCCCAGTACCAGACCATCGGCAGCCGGAGGTTCAAGGTGGTGTCCCCGTAGGCGTAGTGAAGCGCCGCCGCCTTCCAGGACAGCCAGAGAAGAAAGCCCAGAAGCACGGCCGATACGATCGAGATCACGATGTCGAGCGCCGCGCGGACACCGGCCGGAAACCGACTGGCCAGAAGGTCGACCGTGATATGCGCCCCTTGCGTGAAGCCATAGGGGATCGACAGCGACGCCGCGGAGACCAGACACAGCTTGGTGATGTCAAAGGTGTCGATGAAGGCGCCGCCCACCAACCGCCGCCAGAGAATGTCGGCGCACGTAAGCACGATCGCCACAATGAGCGTCGCGACCCCGGCAAGGCCCAGCCAATAGGTGACATGCGCAAACGCCCGGGTGGCGGCAAGCTGCATGCCGGCGCCCGGTCGCGTCTCTGGCTCGAATTCGGCGGTGTCACTCATCAGGACCGGCCTTCGGCGCTAGAGCATTTCCAGGCGAAGTGGGTACCGGTTCGCCGTCCGGAAATGCGTCGAAACAATAGGTTAGAGCCGCTCGGCGATTCAATGAAAAGCGGGACATGCTCAAGGTATTGATTCTGGAGCCACTTCTTATCGCTCAGATGTTTCCATCTTGAGCGGAAAAGGCTCTACGTTTTCGGATCTGTTCAGCAGTTCTACGGAGAGCGGAATGACCTCATCGACATCTCCGCTACGATTTCCCGTCCAAACCGGATCGCGGGATGCCGGATCGTCCGAGCCGCCATCCCCGCTTCCCCGTATACGACGACGGCGGCGGCGCCGGGCCCTGCTGCATGCAGGATCCGGTGCCACCGCGCATCGCGTCTCGGATCAGGACTGGTACTTCTGCACCAGCTCGCGGGTGGTTTCGTAGAGCTTTTGCGGATCCTCGACGCCTTCGGACTTCAGGCCATCGAGATAGGAGTTGATCATCGGCTCGAGCTGCTGGCGCCACTGGTCGCGGGTGGCATCGTCGATGACGATGATCTCCTGGCCGCGATCGATCGCATCCTGTTTGCCCGCGGCATCCCACTTGTCCCACCACGGACCGATCTTGGACTGCCAGGCTTCGCCGGTGGTCTCGTCGATGATGGTGCGGACATTTTCCGGTAGGCCGTTATAGGTGTCCTGGTTCATCACGATATAGAACGCAGCGGCATAGACCCGGGCGTCGGTGTGGTACTTCAGGACTTCATTCAGCTTGATCGCGCCGACGAGATCCCAGGTGGTCGCCACGCCGTCGAGCGCGCCTTTTTGAAGCGCCTCGTAGATCTGTGAGGGCGGCATGCCGATCGCGCTGGCGCCTTCGAACTCCAGCATGGCGTTGACCGCCGGCCCCGGCGAGCGGATACGCAGCCCCTTGAGATCGGAGAGCTGCTTGATCGGCCGATCGACGGTGTGGAACAGCGCGCCGTGATGGGTCATCAGACCGAGCACCTTGAAGCCGTCATACTCCCCGCCGAGCTGACCGGTCTGGTAGAGTTCCCAAAGCGCGCGGCTACCGGCTTCCGCCCGCTCCACCACGAAGGGGAGCTCGATCACCGAGGTGTGGGGGAAACGGCCGCGCGGAATGCCGGCGAGCCCAAAACCTACGTCAACGACACCTGCGCGCACCTGGTCGGCCTGGCGGTCGAGACGGCCATAGGCACTGGAGACGTTGTGGATCTCAAAATCGACCTGGCCGTTCGACTTCTCGCGCAGCTCCTCCGCCCACGGGCGCAGCATGTCGACCTCGATGCCGTGGGTCGGGGGGAGATAGTGGCTGATGTCGAGCTTGATGGTTTCGGCAGCGCGCAGGATGGCAGGCGCCGCCAACAGGCCCGCCGTCGCCGCGGCGGTCCCCGCAAGGAACTTTCTGCGATTGGTCTTGAAGGTCATTGAGCTTCCTCCGAACGGTCTGTTGTACGCCCGCCACCGGTGGCCGGATGCCGGCCGGAGCCGATGTGTCCACCTCGAACGATAGTAACGGTCGCAACCTTCTATAGGGCGCACCAATGGTGGCCCGCCAGCATGAATTTAGCAAAATCCATCTCTCGCGACGCGCCGGCGCAGTTGATCACCCGCAACGGTCGGCTCCATTGATCCAGAGCAAGCAGCGCGCAGTCGGCCGGCTCGCGACCGCGTGATTTGGGCCGCGGAGAGGCTCATGGCCCGCCCGCGAGACGGACGGGAAGATCAACGGTCTGAGCGCAGCCAGCATGCGACCGCGCGCCGGCCGGTTGGCCCCTCGCGGAGACGTCGCGCAAAGCGCGACTGTCTTGAGCGAAACGAGCCATCGAAAAACCGCATCGCACTTATCGCGGGCTTTGCTCTCTCCTCTCGCAAAGCCGGACGGAAAACCGGTGCCCACTTTTCGCGGGCTTTGCTTTCTACCTTCGCAAAGCCGGACGGAAAACCGGTGCCCACTTTTCGCAGGCTTTGCTCTTAGACTTCCGTGAACTGGTCGTTGAAGGCGTAGCCCGCGCCCCGCACGGTGCGGATGGGATCGCGCACCTTGCCCCGATTGACCGCCTTGCGCAGGCGACCGATGTGAACGTCGACCGTGCGTTCATCCACGTAGACATCGTGGCCCCAGACCCCGTCCAGGAGCTGTTCGCGCGAAAACACCCGCCCCGGCGATTGCATGAGGAATTCCAGGAGCCGGAATTCGGTCGGACCGAGATGGATCTCCCGGCCGGAGCGGCGCACGCGATGGGTCGTGCGGTCGAGCTCGATGTCGCCGGCCGTCAGCAGGCTCGACACCACCGCAGGTTTGGTCCGCCGCAAGATGGCGCGGATGCGCGCCATCAGCTCCGGCACCGAAAACGGCTTCACCACATAGTCGTCGGCGCCGGTCGAAAGGCCGCGGATGCGCTCGGTCTCTTCGCCGCGGGCAGTGAGCATGATCACGGGGAGGTTTTCGGTCTGCGGCCGGTTGCGCAGGCGGCGGCAGAGCTCGATCCCCGACAAACCCGGCAGCATCCAATCCAGGACCAGAAGATCGGGCTGCGTTTCCCGCAACCGGATCTCCGCCTCGTCGCCCCGCGTGCAGGTGTCGACGCTGAAACCGTCGGCTTCGAGATTGTAGCGCAGGAGAAGCGCCAGCGGCTCCTCGTCTTCGACGATCAAGACCTTGGGCATGACCGATCGCCCCTTGATGTGGTCACCGTACCTGGTCGCTTCCGGCGGGTATGTAGCTAGACTCATCGTGCTTCGGCCGATCTTCCTGGAGCTGCTGACCCGTGATCATGAAATGAATATTTTCGGCGATATTCGTCGCATGATCACCAATGCGCTCGATATTCTTGGCGCAGAAGAGGAGATGCGTACAGAACGTGATGTTCCGCGGGTCTTCCATCATGTAAGTCAACAGTTCGCGGAACAGCGACGTGTACATGGAGTCGATCTCGTCGTCGCGATTGCGCACGGCATGGGCCGCGTCGAGATCCTGCGACGTGTAAGCGTCCAGCACCGCCTTAAGCTGCTCCAGCGTGATTTCGGAGATATGCTCCACGCCGAACGCTAGCCGCTTGCTGTGGAACTGCCCGTCGATCGCGATCACGCGCTTGGCGATATTCTTGGCGAGATCGCCCACCCGCTCCAGATCGGCCGACACCCGCATCGCCGCGATGATTTCGCGCAGATCCTTGGCAACCGGCTGCCGGCGCGCGATCACGCTGATCGCCCGCTCCTCGAGCTGACGCTGCATCTCGTCCAGGCGATGATCCTGGTAGATGACGTTCTGAGCCCTCGCGATGTCGATTCGCGTCAGCGCGGTCACCGCTTCGGAGACCAGCCCTTCGGCCAGACCGCCCATCTCCGCGATCCGGCTCACCAGATCGCGCAGTTCGTCGTCATATGCGCCCGTTATGTGTTCGTTGGCCATGTCCGCCCGAATCTACGCTCGCTAGAAATCCATGTCGGCCCGATGCGAGCCTGCCGCGTTATCGGACCGTATGAAAGCGTTTCCCGGCGAAGTGAAAACCGGTTCGCCGACCGGAAACGCGTCAAACAATGAGTGAGAGCCAGTCTACGCTTCCGTGAACAGCGGAAAGCGGAAAAGGCTCCAGCGTCCCGTCTTGACCGGTCAATGATACGAGGCGGCGCTTTCGCCGACAACGCGACCGAACCGGGCGCTCACCGTAATCCGAAGACCGAACCGAGCAGAAGTCCGGTTCGGCCAAACGCCGTTTCGATCAGCCGAAGCGGCCGGTGATGTAATCCTGGGTCCGCTTTTCCTTCGGGCTGGTGAACAGCACGTTCGTCGGCCCTTCCTCGACCAGAAGGCCGAGATGGAAAAAGGCGGTCCGCTGGGACACGCGGGCGGCCTGCTGCATGGAGTGGGTCACGATCACGATCGTGTAGTTCTCGCGCAACTCGTCGATCAGCTCCTCGACCTTCGCCGTGGCGATCGGGTCGAGCGCCGAGCAGGGCTCGTCCATCAGGATGACTTCAGGGCTCACCGCCACGGCCCGCGCGATACACAGGCGCTGCTGCTGACCGCCGGACAGGCCCGTGCCGGGCTCCTGAAGCCGGTCCTTCACCTCGTTCCAGAGGCCGGCCTTCTGCAGGCTCTGCTCGACGATCTCATCGAGATCCGCCTTGGCCTTGGCGAGGCCGTGGATCTTCGGCCCGTAGGCGATATTTTCCCAGATCGACTTCGGAAACGGGTTCGGCTTCTGGAACACCATCCCCACCCGGGCGCGCAGGAGCACGACGTCGCGCGAATGGTCGTTGAGATCATCGCCCTCCATCATCAGGTTGCCCGTCACCCGGCAGCCGTCGATGGTGTCGTTCATCCGGTTGAAGCACCGAAGGAAGGTCGACTTGCCGCAGCCCGACGGCCCGATAAACGCCGTCACCGCGCGCTCTGGAATGTTGATGGAGACGTTGAACAAAGCCTGTTTCTCGCCATAGAAGACGGAAACGTCCTTCGCTTCGATCTTGACCGGCTTCGGCTCCTCGTCCGGGGTCCGCACCGTTTCGAAGCTCTCGCGAACGGCCTCTGCCACTGCTGCGCTCATTGGATATCTCCTTTAGGATGACCGGTGTCGTCGCTGTGCGGTTCGCCGGATCTACCAGCGACGCTCGAACCGGTGGCGCAGATAGATCGCCAAAGCATTCAGACAAATCATCATGCCCAACAGCACGATGATGGCGGCCGAGGTCCGTGCCTCGAAAAAGTTCCGGAGTTCGTTACCCTGCCAGAGATAAATCTGCACGGGTAGGGCACTGGACTGATCGAGCGGCGTCGAGGGGACCGAGGCCACGAAGGCATTCATGCCGATCAGAAGCAGCGGCGCCGTCTCGCCCAGCGCCTGGGCGATGGAGATGATGGCACCGGTCAGCATGCCCGGCACGGCGACCGGCAGCGTGTGATGGAACATCGCCTGCATCGGCGAAGCACCCACCCCGAGCGCAGCCTGCCGGATCGACGGCGGAACCGCTCGCAGCGACGCGCGTGCCGCGATGATCACCGTCGGCAGCGACATCAGCGACAGCACCAGACCGCCGACGAGCGGAGCCGACAGCGGCAGGCCCATATAGTTGATGAAGATCGAGGCACCGAGCAGACCGAACACGATCGACGGCACGGCCGCGAGATTGTTGATGTTGACCTCGACCAGATCCGTCCAGCGGTTCGTCGGCGCGAACTCTTCCAGATAGACCGCTGCCATGACGCCGACCGGAACGGCCAGGAACATCACGATCAGCATCATCATGAAGGAACCGACGAACGCGCCGGCGAGACCCGCCGTGGCCGGCGACGACCGGGAGTCGGTGTTGGTGAAGATGAACCAGGCGAAATCCATGGTGATGACGCCCCGGTCGTAGAGCTCATCCGACCACTGCTGCTGGTTGCGCGAAAGCTGTTGCGACGACTGGGGCAGGCTGCGATCGATGTTGCCCTTCAGCCAGACATCGACATTGGCCGCGGCGGTCAGCGCCACCTCCCTGCGCTGACCGATCAGCGCGGGATTGTCCATCACCATGTCGCGCAGCCGCACCCGCTCGCCCGAGGCGACCATGCCGACCGCGCTTCGGGCATCGTCGGCCGCGGCTGGAACGACGGTCGCCAGCGAGTTCTGGACGATCTTGTTCCAGTTCACGAAGGCAAGCTTGCGCTGCCAGGACCGGAGCTGCTCCAGATATTCCGCCGGCGACTGGTCGGCCTGCTGAACCGGCTTTTCCGGCACGTCGATGATCTCGGGATCGAAATAGACCTCGAGGTTGATCGTGGCCTGCCAGAAGGCCGGTAGGCCCTTCGACATGATCGAGCCGAACAGGATCGCGACGAAGGCGATGCCGACGATCAGCGCGCCCAGCCCGATCGCCTGGAAACGGGTCTCCGCGCGCTTGCGGCGACCGAGGGAACCGGAGACGATCTCACCGATCGCCCGACGGGAACTGGTAGAAACGGCGGTTTCGCTCGCGGCCATGGTCTACTCGTATTGTTCGCGATATTTGCGGACGATGTGGAGCGCGACGACGTTCAGCCCCAGCGTGATGACGAAGAGTGTCAAGCCGAGGGCGAAAGCCACCAGCGACTGAGGGCTGGCGAAGTCGACGTCGCCGGTGAGCTGGTTCACGATCGTCACGGTGACCGTGGACACCGCCTCGAACGGATTGGCCGTAAGCACCGGGCTATTACCGGCCGCAAGCACCACGATCATGGTCTCGCCGATGGCGCGGCTGACCGCTAGCAGGAAGGCGCCGACGATGCCCGGCAGCGCCGCCGGCAGGATCACCTTGCGGATCGTCTCCGACTTGGTCGCGCCGAGCCCGAGCGAACCGTCATGCATCGCCTTGGGAACCTGGCTGATGATGTCGTCCGACAGCGAGGAGACGAACGGAATGATCATGATCCCCATGACCACGCCCGCCGTGAACGCGCTGGTGGCCTGAACCTGCAGCCCGATCAGCGCGCCGAGCCCGCTGAAGAACGGGCCGACGGTCACGAGCGCAAAGAAGCCGTAAACGATGGTGGGGATGCCGGCCAGCACTTCCAACAGCGGTTTGGCGAAGAAGCGCAGCTTCGGCCCGGCATATTCGGAGAGATAGACGGCCGACATAAGCCCCACCGGCACCGCCACCAGCATGGCGATGATGGTGATCATGATCGTGCCCCACAGCAGCGGCAGCAGGCCGAACTCGCCCTGGTTGGAGCTGCCGACCGACGAGAAGCGCGGGTTCCACGTCGTGCCGAAGAAGAAGTCGATCGGGTTGATGTAGGTGAAGAAGCGCAGCGCTTCGCCCAGCATCGACAGCACGATGCCGACGGTGGTCAGGATCGCGATCACCGAGCAGGTGATCAGCACGATCTTGATGAAGCCCTCGACCTGGTTGCGCGCCCGCATGGTCGGCGAGATCCGGCCGCGCGCATAGAGCGCGCCAGCGGCGGCGGCGGCGGCCACCATGGCGATCAGCGCCATCCGCGCGATCAGGTGGAAGGTAGAGAGCTGCTCGGCGGCGGCGCGCTCGTAGGGCCGCACCTCGCCGGCGACACCGAAGCCCGACACCAGGCTGTTGATGCGCTGGGTGGAGCGGATCACCTCGCCGCTATCGGCGGCGACATCGGGCGGCAGGAAGGAATTGATGATGCTGGTGGCGATCATCGGCTCGACGATGAGCCAGACGATGTAAACGATCGCCGCGGGGATCAGACACCACAACAGCACCAGCATGCCGTAGTGGCCGGGACGGGAATGCATCCGCTTCCCGGTTGTCGCCTGGATCGACTTCGACCGGGACAGGCCCAGCTGGTAAGCGAAGCCGAGTATGACCAGCGCGAAGACGATGACAATCAACGTGTTCATGGCGCTCCTGCCGAGGTGCTCGCAAGTCCCGCACGGTCCGGGCAGGCCCGCCGATGCGGCGGCTCCCCCTCCCCGCGCCTTCGGGCGAAAAGAGCGCCCGAGGCAAGGGCAGCCGCGCGCTTGGCGCGGCTGCCCCGCTTGTGCCGATCAGGGATCGACTTACTTGGAGACGACGGTCTTGTTCTCGACCTTCGCGAGCTGGTTCTCGCGCTCCTCGGCGGAGAGCGGGATCAGGCCGGCCTGCTCAAGCGGGCTGCCCATGCCGGAAACCTGCTCGTTCAGGAAGAACTGAGCGTACTCTTCCAGGCCCGGAACCTTACCGACGTGCTCACCCTTGATGTAGAAGAACAGCGGGCGGGACACCGGATACTCGCCGGAGGCGACCGTATCGAGCGACGGGGTCACGCCGTTCACGGTGGCGACCTGGAGACGGTCACGGTTCTGGTCGTAGAAGGACAGACCGAACACGCCGATGGCGGCGGGCTGCGCCTCGAGGCGAGCGAGCGTCTCGGTGTAGTCGCCGGCGATCTCGATCACGCGGCCACCCTGACGGAAGCCGAGGCAAGCCTCTTCGGCCGCATCGCCGTCCATCGACTTGATGACGTCGAAGGTCTCGCAACCCTCAAGCACCACCTTCTCCTCGAACACTTCACGGGTGCCGTGGTTGGTGCCCGGGATCACCAGGGTGATCTCCTGGTCCGGAAGCGAGGAGTCGATCTCGTTCCAGTTGGTGTACGGGTTGTCGACCAGCTTGCCGTCCTGCGGGACCTTCGCGGCAATCGCCTGGTAGATCTGCGCCGGGGTCAGCTCGAAGTGGCCGGTGTCGGCGTTCGAGGCGAACACGATGCCATCGTAGCCGATCTTGACTTCGACGATCTGTTGAACGCCGTTGGCGTTGCAGTTCTCGATCTCGCTCGACTTGATCGGACGCGACGCGTTCGCGATGTCGATCGTGTTCATGTCGATGCCCTGGCAGAACTGCCGAAGGCCACCGCCGGAACCGCCGGAACCGACGACCGGGGTGTTGAACTCGGGGAACGTGTTGCCGAATTCCTCGGCGACGATGCTCGCAAAAGGCAGCACAGTCGAAGAGCCGGCGATCTGAATGGTATCGCGCTCTTGAGCCGAAGCGGACGAGCCAAAGCCAACCGCAGCGGCAAGCGCAATCGCGCTGACGAACTTCGCTTTCACCTGGATCTCTCCCTTGGATTGGGACGTGTTTGGTTGGCGCCCTGCGTCAGGTAACAGGCATTTGAACTGCGCCGTCCGCCGATGACGTCGAGCCATCAGCGGCCTCCGTTCTATGGAAGGGCCATGATCCTTTTATGACAGATCAACATCTTGTTTTTTCTGTTCTTTTTTAAAATTATCTTTTGGGTTTTCTGGGAAGTCCGCAAGTTCGAGCCGGATCGTGAAGGTCGCCCCCCTCTCCGGCTGGCTGTGGATGGAAAGCCGGCCGCGGTGGCGGGTCAGAATATGCTTCACGATCGCAAGGCCGAGCCCGGTGCCCTTTTGCGCCCGGCTGGTCTCCACATCGACCCGGTAAAAGCGCTCGGTGAGGCGGGGCAGGTGTTCGGGCGGAATACCCGGCCCCCAGTCGCGCACGGAGACGACGGCCATGTCCGGTCCCGCCCGCGCCTCGCGTTCGGCGAAGATGGCGACCCGTTCGCCCGTGCCGCCATATTTCACGGCGTTCTCGATCAAATTATCGAACACCTGGACCAGTTCGTCGCGATCGCCGCGCACCCACAGCGGCGCTTCAGCGGCGTCGAAGGTCAATGCCACGCCGGAATCGGCTGCGACCGGCTTCAGCGTATCGACCGCGTAGCGCGCGACCTCTGCAAGATCGACCACCGCTTTCGGGCGCACGTGGGCGCGCATCTCGATGTGCGACAGCGACAGGAGATCGTCGATCAAACGCCGCATGCGCTCCGCCTGGTCGTGCATGATCCCCAAAAAGCGCTCGCGCGCCGCGTCATCGCGCCGGGCCGGTCCCTGTAGCGTCTCGATGAAGCCGGTCAGCGAGGCCAGCGGCGTGCGCAGCTCGTGGCTGGCGTTGGCGACGAAATCCTCGCGCATCCGCTCCAGCCGGCGCTGTTCCGTCAGATCGCGCACCAGCACCAGAAGCAGCTCGCTCGTCTGCGGCTCGTCGCCATCGGGATCGATGGGCACGGAGAACGGCGAGACATAGGCCTCCAGCCAGCGCTCCGTCGGCACCTTTTCCGACCAATTGATCTGCTCGGAGCGGCCGCTGCCGAGGGCCCGATCCAACGCTTCCAGGAACACCGGCACCCTGAGCTTGAAGGCCAGCGGATCGCCGACGCGCAGCGGCCCGAACTGATCGGTAGCCGGACGGTTGGCAAAGCGCACGATCCCCTTGCGGTCGATCAGGAAGCACGGATCGGGAAGCGCGTCGACGGCGGCCCGCATCGCCGTGGGCGGCTCCTGACCGCGGATGCGCCGCCGGCCTCGCTCCGGCAGCACGGGCTGGCGCCGCGCCCGTGCGCGACCTGCGAACGCCGCAGCGCCGATCAGCACCGTCCCAACCACCGCGATCGATGACGGAAGACCGTACGTCCACTCCAGTACACCCAGCCCGATAGCCGCGGTCGCGGTCGGGAACAGGACCCCGGACCATCGGCGAATCTCACCTCCCCAACCGTCACCTCCCCGGCCTCCGCCTGAGGGGTCTAAAGGCGTATCCATCAATCCCTCCGGAGCCTCGGAGCGATCCGCCCCTGGCTCGTCCTTGTCATGTTTATCTCCCGCGTCCTCCAACGCGACCCCGACGAGCTCCACGACCATCCCGCCAGGGAGCGCCTCGGATTCGCGATCTTCGTCCGGTTTGATAGAGTTCACATGACACCTCGGGATCTTCGGCCGGATGCGGAAATCCAGTCCGGCATGCCGCCCGTAAAAGATTTGAAGCAATCTGAGGGTGGCTCGCAAGTCTTGCGCGCAATCGCGCGGACGCTCCGCTCTCGTGAGCGCGAGTGACGAAACGGTGATTTGAACGCGACCGAGACCAGTCCCAAAACCTTTCGAGGGCGACACGAGCGGGAAGAGAACAAGTGGGCGCCGGATTGACGCCCGCCTCCCGCTTTTGGGTCTTGGGACCGATCGCGTTCATGATTTCGGGACTTTCAGCCCGAACTCATCGCGATCCAGAGGATAACGCCATGTTCATCAGGAAGAAACGGGGCTGGGAGCTGCCGGATCGCGCCGCGACTCCGGAGGCCATCTATCTGTCGCGCCGCGCCCTGTTTGCGGCTGCAGGCGCCGGTGCGCTCGCGGCCGTTGCCCGCCCGTCACCCGCCCACGCGCTGTTCAATTCGCTGTTCGGCTCCAGCGAAGGCCTTGGCGAGACTTTGGATACCAGCGCCGACCCGACCGCCGACCTCTACCCGTTCCCCCGCAACGATACCTTCACGATTTCCCGCGCCCTGACGGACGAAACCGTCACAGGAAGCTACAACAATTTTTACGAGTTCGGCTCCCACAAACAGATTTGGCAGGCTGCCCAGGCACTGAAAACCCGGCCCTGGACCGTCACCCTCGACGGCATGGTGGAAGAGGAAAAGACCGTCGACATCGACGACTTGATCCGCGCGATGCCACTGGAAGAGCGGCTTTATCGTCACCGCTGCGTGGAAGCCTGGTCGATGACGATCCCCTGGTCGGGCTTTCCGATGAAAGCCCTGGTCGACTACGCCAAACCGCTCGGCTCGGCGAAATATGTGCGCATGGAGACCTTCATGGACCCGAAGGTCGCCAGCGGTCAGAACCAGAGCTGGTATCCCTGGCCCTATGTCGAGGGCGTGACCATGGCAGAGGCCACCAACGAGCTCGCTTTCCTGGTGACCGGCGTCTACGGCAAGCCGGCGCCGAAGCAGTTCGGGGCGCCGCTGCGGCTCGCACTGCCCTGGAAATACGGGTTCAAGTCGGCGAAGTCGCTGGTCCGCTTTACCTTTACCGACAAGCGGCCGGTCTCGTTCTGGGAAGACATCGCCGCCAACGAGTACGGCTTCTGGGCGAACGTCAACCCGGAGGTTCCGCATCCGCGCTGGAGCCAGGCCCAGGAACGCGTGCTCGGCACCGACGAGACGGTGCCGACCCAGATCTACAACGGCTACGGCGCGTATGTCGCGGACCTCTACGCCGACAAGACAGGCGAGAAGCTGTTCATGTGAGGAGCGGGCTTGCCGTCGGGTCGCTCACCCCGGCCGGGAGGGATTAGGACGCGGTTGGGCCCCTAACCTTCGCTCATTGCCGCGCCAGCGGGAATCCATTGGGCAGTTCGGTGAGGCATGGAATTTCGATCCCGTTCGGCTCAGGCGAAATCAGAACGGGAAATGCGCGCCGTCAATCTTCACTCCGTCCGCTCCGGCGAAAGCCGGAGTCCAGGGCGGATCGCTCCGGCGCTGATTGTGTAGCTCGATTTCCGGCTTTCGCCGGAATGAGCGGGGAATGGGGCTTCTCAGGAAGAACCAGCCTCAGCTTTTTAGGATTGCCCCCACCAGCCGACGACCGTCGGCCGGCACAAGCAATCGCAGGAAAAGTGCTCTTGCGGTTTTCCGTTCGCGATTGCGTCCGAAAGAACCAAGCCGCCCCCGCGGAGACGTCGCGCGAAGCGCGACCGTCGTGAGCGAGAAAAATTACCCGAACCGTCCCGCCTCCCAGCCGAGAATGGCGCGCTTGCGGGTCAGACCCCAGTGATAGCCGCACAGGCCGCCGGCACGCCCGACCACCCGGTGGCAAGGCACCACGAACGAGATCGGATTGCGGCCGACCGCCGAACCGACGGCGCGGGCCGCCTTCGGCTTGCCGATATGGCTGGCCACGTCGGAGTAGGTCGTCGCCTGACCGGGCCGGATCTTCAAAAGCGTTTCCCAGACCTTCACCTCGAAATCGGTGCCGATCAGGACCACCCGCACCGGCTGATCGGACGACCACGCCGCCGGATCGAAGATGCGCGTGGCGTAGGCCCGGGTAGCGGCAGGATCCTCGACATAGTCGGCATTCGGCCAACGGCCGACCATGTCCTCAAAAGCAGCGACCTCTTCGCCCGGATCGGCGAAGGCGAGACCGGCGAGGCCGTAGTCGGTCACCATCAAAAGCGCCTTGCCGAACGGGCTGTCATGCCAGCCCCAGCGGATTGCGATGCCCCGGCCGCGCTCGCGGTAGACACCCGGCGGCATCGCCACATGGGTCACGAACAGGTCGTGCAGGCGCGAGGGACCGGACAGGCCCGCCTCGAAGGTCGCGTCCAGCACGCTCGCGCGGTCGCGCAAAAGCTGAAGCGTGTGGTCGAGGGTGACGGCCTGCAGGAACTGCTTCGGCGTGAGCCCGGCCCAGCGGTCGAACACGCGGGTGAGCGCCACGGGCGACACACCCACCGCCTCCGCAATTTCCGGGACGCTCGGCTGATCCTGGTAGCTGTCGGCGATGTGGGCGAGCGCGGCGCGGATGACCCCGTAGTCATCCGTCGGCGGATCTTGTTTGGGCTGCGCCCGCGTGTCGAAGAGATCGGACACGGACAGAGTGTCGACGGTATCGAGCATGGGGCTGGACCTTCTCTTGTCGTTCGTCCCCACTTTTGCGCTCCTGGCCGGCTGTCCGCGACCCGTTTTCCGACAGGGGCCGATCACGCCATCCGAAGCCGGCCGGACTTCGCGTCCGCCAGCGCGTTGCCGAAAGCATCGGCGAAACTTTCCCGGTCGTCCGGGTTCAAAAACGCCCCCAGCACCAGGCTGCGGCCATGAGAGGAGAGCGCCAGCCGTGTCACGCCCTCGTCCTCCAGCCGCGTGACGGTCAGCCGTGCCCAGGCCGGATTGAAGCGATGCTCCCGAATCTTTCCGTTCGCCGTCACCTGGCGGATCAGCACCTCGGTCGGCGAGACATGCACCTCCTCGAAGGCGCGCGCGGCCCGGTAGTTGGCCCGGAAGGCGAAATAGAGCAGTCCCACGTCGGCCAGCATAAAGAAGGCGATCGGCCAGGCGCCGAGCACGTAAAAGCGCAGACCCGACCAAACCGCGACCGCCGTGGCCAGCCCCATCAGGATAAAAAAGCCGCGCCGACCGAGCGAACGATGGGGCGTCAGCACCGCAGAGAAAAACGGTGCCGGCGCGTCTTGTTCGCTTATCGTGTTGCTCTCCGTCATGACCCACAATTATAGAACCGAAATGGCCGAATCGAAGACCTCCAGACGCGCAACCTCCGCTTCATCGCTCAAAAAAAGCGCGTCGACGGCAAGCGGACCGGGCAAGAGCGCCAAGGGCAAACCTGCCCGCGCCCCGAAAACGGCCTATTCCAAGGCCGAGATCGAGGAGATCTTCGCCCGTTTCGAAGCGCGCGATCCCGAGCCTCGGGGCGAGTTGCACTACGTCAATCCCTACACGCTGCTGGTCGCCGTGGTGCTGTCGGCCCAGGCGACCGATGTCGGGGTGAACAAGGCCACCCGCGGCCTGTTTGCCGCCGCCTCCACGCCACAAGCCATGCTCGCCCTCGGCGAAGAGACCGTGCGCGACTACATCAAGACGATCGGGCTCTACCGCAACAAAGCGAAGAATGTGATCGCGCTCTCCGCCGCGCTGATCAAAGACTATGGCGGAGAAGTCCCACGCGACCGCGAGGCGCTACAGGCGCTGCCCGGCGTCGGGCGCAAAACCGCGAACGTCGTTCTGAATATCGCCTTCGGCGAGCCCACCATCGCCGTCGACACTCATATCTTCCGGATCGCCAACCGCATCAAGCTCGCCCCCGGCAAGACGCCGGATGCCGTGGAAGCGCACCTGGAGAAGATCATTCCCGAGGCCTACAAGCGCCATGCCCACCATTGGCTGATCCTGCATGGACGCTATGTCTGCAAGGCGCGCAAGCCCGACTGCGAGGCCTGCCTGATCGTCGACCTCTGCAAGAGTTCCGAAAAGGTCTTCCCGGCATGACCAATCCGGCGCGGGTGCGCCCGGTCGGGTCGACCCCATCCCCCGCCTCGGATAGAACGACGCCATGAACCTTCCTCCGATCCCGCCGTCGCCGGCCGTGTTTCTCGACTTCGACGGAACCCTGGTCGATTTCGCCGACGCGCCGGACGCGGTGACGGTCGACCCCGACCTCGTCGATCTTCTGACCCGGCTGCGCAGCCGCACCCACGGGGCGCTAGCTGTGGTGACTGGACGGCGGCTGGAAGAGATCGACCGCTTTTTATCGCCGCTGGTGCTGCCGGCAGCCGGGCTGCACGGCATCGAACGCCGAGCACGGGCCAACGCCAGCATTCTGGAGCTGCCGCAATCCAGCCAGATCCACCGCTTGCGCGATCGGCTGGAGACAAGCAGCCTTCTCGGCGGCGGCATCAATCTGGAAGACAAGGGAAACGGCCTGGCGATCCACTACCGGCTCGCGCCCCAGGCCGAAGCCGAGGTCAAGGCCGCCATGCGGGCGGCGATTTCCGATCTCGACGAGTTGCATCTCGTAGAAGGCAAGATGGTGGTAGAAGCCAAGCGCGCCGACGTCAACAAGGGGCTCGCGATCGCCGCTTTCATGGACGTCCCCCCCTTCGCCGATCGGATTCCCGTTTTTCTCGGCGACGACGTGACCGACGAAGACGGCTTTCGGGTGGTCGCCAAGCTTGGCGGCGTCGCCGTCAAGGTGGGCGACGGCCCCTCGGTGGCGCCCTATCGTCTGGACGACCGTCGCCAAGTGCTGGAATGGCTCGATCTCATGACACGGACGGAGACTTCTCGGATTCCATGACCTCGACCTCGCTCGATCTCGGCCTTATCGGCAATTGCTCGGTCGCCGTCCTCGTCGACAAATCGGCGCGGATCGTCTGGTGGTGCTTGCCCCGGTTCGACGGCGATCCGGTGTTCCACGCCCTGCTCGGCAGCCGGTCCGGCGATCCGGCCGACGGCGCCTTCACCATCGAGGTGGAAGGACAGGTCCGTTCCGAGCAGAGTTACATTCCCAACACCGCGATCCTCTCCACCACCCTGTTTGCCGAGGATGGATCGGCGGTGGAGATTGTCGACCACGCCCCGCGCTTCGAAGGGCGCGGCCGCATGTTCCGGCCGAACCAGATCGTCCGCCAGATCAAGCCGGTCGTGGGCCGCCCGCGCATCCGCATCCGCATCCGCCCGGTGTTCGGCTGGGCAAGCGCCGGACCGGAAATCACGTCGGGCTCCAATCATATCCGCTATGTCGGGGACGGCTTTGCGCTGCGGATGACCACCAATGCGCCGGTGACCTATATCCGCGACGAGACCTGGTTCCAGCTCGACCGCGAGCTGGCGCTGTTTCTCGGGCCGGACGAAACCCTGACCGATCATCCGGTGAAGATCGCCCACACTTTCGTGGAGAACACCGACGCCTACTGGCGCGGCTGGTCGCGCAGGCTCGGCCTGCCGCTGGAGTGGCAAGAAGCCGTTATCCGCGCCGCCATCACCTTGAAGATGTGCACCTTCGAGGAAACCGGCGCGATCGTCGCCGCCATCACGACCTCGATCCCCGAGGCTCCGAATTCCGGCCGGACCTGGGACTACCGCTATTGCTGGCTGCGCGACGCCTTTTTCGTCGTGCGCGCGCTCAACGGCCTCTCCGACCTGGAGACGATGGAGAACTATCTCCGCTATATCAACAACATCATCGCCATGACCGATGGCGGCCATGTCCAGCCGGTTTACGGCATCGGACTGGAAAGCGCGCTGGTGGAGCGCACCGCAAGCCTACCCGGCTACCGCGGCATGGGGCCGGTCCGGGTCGGCAACCAAGCCTACGAGCACTTCCAGCACGACGTCTACGGCAACATCGTCTTGGGCGCCGCCCAGGCCTTCTTCGACCATCGCCTGTTCCGGCCGTCCGGCGTGGAGGATTTCCGCCATCTGGAACGCATCGGCGAGAAGGCCTACGAGCTGTTCGACAAGCCCGATGCCGGCATGTGGGAGCTGCGCACCCGCGCCCGAGTGCACACCTCGTCGAGCCTGATGTGCTGGGCCGCCCTCGACCGGCTGGCCAAGATCGCCAACCGGCTGGGGCTCGACCCGACCACCTGGCGCGCCCGCGCCAACGAGGTGAAGGCGGTCATCTTCGAGCGCGCCTGGAGCGAAGAGACCGGCGCGCTCACCGAGAGCTTCGGCGGGACCGATCTCGACGCCGGGCTGCTGCTTGCCGCCGAAGTCGGGCTGATCGCCCCCTCCGACCCGCGCTTCGTGGCGACAGTGGAGAAAATCGGCGAGACGCTGCGCCACGGAAACCACCTCTATCGCTATGCCGCGGCAGATGATTTTGGACGGCCTGAAACCGCCTTCAACATTTGCACGTTCTGGTACATAGACGCGCTCGCTCGCATCGGGCGCGTGGAGGAAGCGCGGGAGATTTACGAGTCCATGTTGTCGTGCCGCAATCATCTCGGGTTGCTATCGGAAGACGTCGACCCCGCCACCGGAGAGCTGTGGGGCAACTATCCTCAAACCTATTCGATGGTGGGTATCATCAACGGCGCCATGCGGCTGAGCCGGCGCTGGGACAAGATGATCTGATCTCGCGCAATGACATTCGCCGATCGGCAGACCAACAACATCGGATCTGACAGGAGACGCACCATCGACGGCGCGGCCCCGTACGCCCGTCGGACCACACCGGCCGCATTGAGCCGGCGATAAGGAAGAGGGGAGCCATGGGACGCCTCATCGTCGTTTCGAACCGGGTGGGACCGCTGAAGGACACCGGACGCGCCGGCGGATTGGCGGTGGCCCTCGTCGACGTTCTGCGCGAGCGCGGGGGCATCTGGTTCGGTTGGTCCGGCAAGGTCTCCAGCGAGGGAACCTTCTCGCCGCTCAGGGAACAGTCGTCCGGCGCCGTCCGGCTGGCGACCATCGACCTCTCGGAGGACGACTACAAGGATTACTATGCCGGCTACGCAAATCGCTGTCTGTGGCCGACGATGCACTACCGGCTCGACTTAACCGATTTCGATCGGCGTTTCGACGAAGGCTATCGCCGGGTGAACGAGCGCTTCGCGGTTCGCCTGAAGCCGCTCTTGGAACCCGACGACATCATCTGGGTGCACGACTACCACTTCATGCTTCTGGGCGCTCAGCTCCGGGCGATGGGCGTCAACAATCCGATCGGCTTCTTCCTCCACATCCCCTTCCCCGTGCCGGAAGTGCTGACGGCGCTGCCCAATCATGCGGGCCTGGTGCGCTCCCTGCTCGCCTACGATCTGATCGGCTTCCAGTCGGAGCGCGATGCGTCCGCGCTGCGACGCTATCTCTTGGAAGAGGCCGGTGCGGAAGAAACCTCCGACGGCGCCATGCAGGTGCTCGGCCGCAAGGTGCATCTGGGCGCTTTCCCGATCGGCATCGACGCGGAAACTTTTGCCGGCTATGCGGTCTCCGGCGAAGGCCAACGCAATTTCCGCCGCCTGAAAACCCTCCTCAACGGCCAGATCCAGATCGTCGGCGTCGACCGGATCGACTACTCCAAGGGTCTGCCGGAGCGGTTCCGCGCGGTGGAGCGCCTGTTTGAGGACTATCCGGAAAATCGCGGCCGGGTCTCCTTCATGCAGATCGCGCCGCCCTCGCGCTCGGAGGTTCGGGCCTATGCCGACATTCAACGGTCGCTGGAGGGGCTGACCGGTCGCATCAACGGCCGCTTTTCCGACATCGACTGGACGCCGATCGCCTTCCTGACCCAGTCGCTGCCGCGCCGTGCGCTCGCCGGCATCTATCGGGCAAGCCTGATCGGGCTGGTGACCCCGCTGCGCGACGGCATGAACCTGGTCGCCAAGGAATATGTCGCCGCCCAGGACCCGGAAGATCCCGGCGTCCTGGTGCTGTCGCGCTTCGCCGGGGCGGCCGAAGAATTGCGTGAGGCGTTGATCGTGAACCCCTATTCGATCGACGCGATCGCCGAAGCGCTCCAGACCGGCATCCGCATGCCGCTCGACGAGCGCAAGGAGCGCTGGGAACGGCTCTACGAGCGCATCACCCACACAACCGCCTCGCGCTGGTCGCGCAATTTCATCGAGCGCCTGAGCGAAGCCGCCAATCGGTCGGATTTGAGCTGACGACGGTCCGGCCCTGACGGCGCACACTGTTTCAGCTTTTGGGCGCGTTATGGACCGGCTTCCGCCTCATTCTCCGCTCCCTCCCGCGAAAGCGGGAGTCCATGGGGCGGTCGCTGATTGCACGCGCCTGTCCACCCGTTCAAAGCCAGCAGAGGGCGTTCCCGACCTTACAAAGGCCTTACGGATTTCCGCTTTCGCGGGAATGAGCGGCGTCAAAGGACATGCCACGCGATCCGCTGCCAATCGCATAGACCTGGTTGCGGCCGAGCGCGTAGGTCCGCACTCGGCTTGGCGACGGCCACAACCGGGCGAACGCCGGATCTCGGATATCCAGCCCACCGGTGAAGGCGCCGAACGCCGGCAGCACGGCCCGCGTCTCGCAGCCGACAAAGCAGCGGCACCGCAAGGCGCGGCCACGGCCGGCAACCCGGGCGACGGGATGGAGATGGCCGGCGACTTCCGGCGCATGCCCGCCTTCCGACGGCTCATGACGGAACGTGACCCCGGCGATCTCCAAGCTTTCCGTGACCCGCCCGCCCCAGTCGGTCGGCGGCGCCGGGTCATGGTTGCCCGTGACCCAGATCCAGTCGCGGCCCGCGATCAGGCCGGCAAGGGCCGCCCTCTCCTCCGCGCCCAGACGCTCGGCCGCCATCGGATCGTGAAAGGAATCCCCCAACGCGATTACCCGCCCGGGCGCGAAGCGCGCCATCACCCGGGCAAGCTGCGCAAGCGTAATCGCGCTGTCATAAGGCGGCAGGAACGTGCCCCGTCGAGCGTAGGAGCTACCTTTTTCCAAATGGAGATCGGAGATCACCAGCGTGTCCGCTTCCGGCCAGTAAAGCGCACCGGACGGGTCGAGCGCCACCGTCATCCCACCGAGGGCGACGAGACGATGGCGGCGGCCGAGATCACGCGGCGCGGCGGTCATGCCATGGCTTCCTCGATCAGCGCTTCGCCGGATTCCGCCAGGATGGCGTCATCGGCCTCGCCCGCAACGGCCTCCTTGCCAATGTCGAGCAGGATCGGCACCGCCAGCGGCGACACCCGATCCAGCCGTTTATGAACGATTCGTCCCCGTATGCGCGAGAGCATCTCACCCAGGCGGCCAATGTCCAAAAGCCCGGCCGAGGCATCCGCCCAGGTCGCCTTGAGAAGAATGTGGTCGGGCTCGTGGGTGCGCAGCACGTCGTAAATGAGATCCGTCGAAACGGTCACCTGCCGGCCGGTCTTCTCCGTGCCGGGATGACGCCGCTCGATCAGGCCGGAAACCACCGCGCAGGCGCGGAAAGTCCGTTTCAAGAGGTAGCTCTCGGCAAGCCAAGCTTCCAGATCGTCGCCAAGCAGATCCTCCTCAAACAGACTGCCGATCGACGGCCGACGTTCGGAAAACACCCGTCCGAGATCCTCCAGAGCCCAGATCCCGAGCGCGTAGTCGGACGCGACGAACCCCATCGGTTTCGCCCCGAACCGCTCCAGCCGACGGGTAAGCAACATGCCCAGCGTCTGGTGCGCAAGCCGACCCTCGAACGGATAGGCGACCATGTAGGAGCGATTGGCGCGGGGAAAGGTCTCCACCAGAAGCTCGTCCCGCGACGGCAGCACCGAGCGCACTTTCTGCACAGCCAGCCATTCGCCGACCTGCGCCGGCAGCCGGCTCCAGCTCGTCTCGTCCGCCAGAATGCCGCGCACGCCTTCGGCGAGATAGGTCGACAGCGGAAACTTGCCGCCGGCATAGACCGGGATCTTCGGCGTGTCGTCGCGCGCCTTGGTCACGAGCACTTCCTGCTCGCGCATCGCCTCGAACCGCAACACCTGGCCGGCGAACATGAAGCTGTCCCCCGGCGACAAGGTCTCGATGAAATATTCCTCGATCTCGCCCAGCAGCCGACCGTGTCCGCGCAGAAGCCCGCCCTTGCCGCGCGACACCATGCGGATCTTGACGAGCGGGGCCTCCACGATGGTGCCGACATTCAGCCGGTAGCGCTGGCCGACGCTCGGATGGGCGAGCCGAAACCTGCCGTCCGGCATCTTGCGGATCTTGGCGAAGCGTTCATAGGCCTTCAGCGCGTAGCCGCCGGTGGCGACGAAATCCACCACCCGGTCGAAGGTCTCCCGCTCCAGCCGGCGATAGGGATAGGCGGTCGTCACTTCCGCATGCAGGGCAGCCGGGTCGAACGGGGCGGCGCAGGCCGCCCCCAGGACATGCTGGGCGAGCACATCGAGCGCGCCGTCGCGAATCGGCGGGGTGTCCTGGGCGCCGATATAGTTGGCGTCAAGCGCTGCCCGGCACTCCATTACCTCGAACCGGTTGGCCGGCACCAGCAGCGCCTTGGAGGGCTCGTCGAAGCGGTGGTTCGCCCGCCCGATGCGCTGGGCGAGCCGGCTTGCGCCCTTCGGGGCACCCACATGGATGACGAGATCCACATCGCCCCAGTCGATGCCGAGATCCAGAGTTGAGGTGCAGACCACCGCGCGCAGCCGGTTGTCCGCCATCGCCGCCTCCACCTTGCGGCGTTGGGTGCGGTCAAGCGAACCATGATGCAGTGCGATCGCCAACGTATCTTCGTTGATCCGCCAGAGCTCGTGGAACAGCATCTCCGCCTGGCTGCGCGTGTTGACGAAGATGAGGGTGGTCTGATGCTGCCGAATCGCCTCGTAGATGGACGGCAGCGCCCAGCGGGCGGAATGCCCCGCCCACGGGATGCGCTCGTCGGCCTCGATAATACGAATGTCCGGCTTCGCCCCGCCCGGCACCTCCACGATTTCGGCCATTGCGCGACGCTCGCGGTCGCGCTGCGGCACCAGCCAGGCGCGCAGACCCTCGGGATCGGCGACGGTCGCCGACAACCCGACGGTTCTGAGATCCGGCGAATGTCGGCGCAGCCCGGCCAACCCGAGCGAGAGGAGATCGCCGCGCTTGGAGGTCACCAGCGCGTGCAGCTCGTCGAGCACGACCACGGAAAGCTCGGAAAACAGCCGGTCGGCGCGCGGATCGGCGAGCAGCAGCGCGACCTGTTCCGGGGTCGTCAGCAGGATGTCCGGCGGGTTGCGTTTCTGCCGCTGGCGCCGGTTGACGGGGGTATCACCGGTACGGGTTTCCACCGAAATCGGCAGCCCCATCTCGTCGATCGGCGCCTCCAGATTGCGCGCGATATCGACGGCAAGCGCCTTCAGCGGAGAGATGTAAAGGGTATGCGGCCCCTCGCGCGGCGTTGCGCGACGCTCGGTGCGCTTTGCCTGCGCAAGCGCAATCAGGCTTGGCAGGAAGCCGGCAAGCGTCTTGCCCGCCCCAGTCGGCGCGATCAGCAAGGCGGATTTGCCATCGCGCGCCCGGGCGATGAGATCGAGCTGGTGCGGCCGCGGCGTCCAGCCGCGCGACAGGAACCACCCGGAGAACGGCTCGGGCAGCAAGGCGGAATCGGCTGTCTCGGGCTTGGGTGTCGGGGCAGTCACCGGC
Organism: Amorphus sp. 3PC139-8; assembly: GCF_040750475.1. Taxonomy (NCBI): domain Bacteria; kingdom Pseudomonadati; phylum Pseudomonadota; class Alphaproteobacteria; order Hyphomicrobiales; family Amorphaceae; genus Amorphus; species Amorphus sp. 3PC139-8. The sequence continues at coordinate 49,614 of NZ_JABJVY010000027.1, forward strand.
GCCGCTCGGAACGAAAGGGAAACATCGTCCCATTCCAACCCGGCTTTCAGGCGAGATGCAAGGGCCTCGTTTCGGCCTCCGCCTATGGGGCCCGCGTCCAAGAGAACCGGGCTGGATCACCGTATTTCGGCCGCGCGCCACTCGGCGTGCAACCGCGCATCGGACCTATTGTTTAGCGGACGGCGAACCGGTTCCCACGATGCCGGAAGGGCTCTTAGGCCAAATGCTGGCGCTCGAACTCGCCACGCGGACGGAAGCGCCAGAGATAGGTCGGCAGCACTGCGGCAAGCGTATCCGGCGCAATGCCGAGACCGGCAAACGTCCGTTCATCCGCCTCGGCTGCGCTGGAGACCACATTGTCGGACCGCAAAAGCTTGACCTGATCGGTCGTGAGCGGCGCGTTCGGAACCACGCTCATCAGCTTGGCCAGCGTGGAGGCCAACCCGAACGGCAGCGACACGATCGGCTTGTTCGGCCGATCGATCTCTTCCAGCATGAGCTGCATCAGCTCGCGGAATGTCCTCACGTCCGGGCCGCCCAGCTCATAGGTCGTGCCCGGCTTTGCTTCGCCTTCCACGGCAAGGGCGATCGCCTCGGCGACGTCGGCGACGAACACCGGCTGGAATCGGGTCTCCGCGCCGACCACCGGCAGCACCGGCCCAAGCCGCGCCATCTGAGCGAAGCGGTTGAAGAACGCGTCTTCCGGCCCGAAGAGGATCGACGGGCGAAACACCACGGAGGCCGGCAAGGTATCCAGGACGGCCGCCTCGCCTTCCGCCTTGGAGCGGGCATAGGCGGACTCAGAGTCCGGATCGGCGCCGATCGCAGACATCTGCACGATCCGGTCGAGCCCGTGCTCCTTGGCCGACAAGGCGATCTGGCCAGCACCATAAGACTGGACCGCGGAGAAGGACTGCCGGCCGGACTGGGCCAGGATGCCGACCAGGTTGACCACCGCATCGGCGCCGCGCACGGCCGCGTCGATCGAATCGCGATAGCGCACATTGGCCTGGATCGGCTTGATCTGGCCCACGGAGCCGAGTGGCTGCAGGTGGCCGGCGAGATCCGGCCGGCGGACGGCCACGCGAATGCGCCAGCCGCGCCGCGCCAACTGGCGCACCAGATAGCGCCCCACGAAGCCCGATCCGCCAAAGATCGTCACAAGCTTGTCGTTGCGGATCTCAGTCATCGCCATCGTCTCCTCGCTCGCCCGCGCCGGCCGGTTGGGGCGCTTGGAACCGTTCCAGGCCCCCTCTCTAGAACATCGCGCCCGCCGGGGGAATTCCCTGCGGCCACTTCCAAGGTCTCCAAATCGCCGCGCCGTAAGGGCCGAACGCCACTCTCCTGTCGAAAGCGTGCACAACCCATCTTTTCATGTGCGTTCGGCGATTGACATCCCCCGGCCGGCACCGTACCTGAGGGGTCCCATCGGCCCAGGTGGCGGAACTGGTAGACGCGCACGGTTCAGGTCCGTGTGCCGCAAGGCGTGGAGGTTCGAGTCCTCTCCTGGGCACCATTTCGCACTCCGACACAGTGCAAAATGAATAAAAAAAGCCCGGTTTTCCGGGCTTTTTTGTTGTCTGTAGGTCCGGCCCAGCCCGTCCAAGTTTGTTGGCATCCGACACATGCGTTGGTAGATTCCGCGACTTGCATGGGGAGTGGGCATGAACGCCGTCGAAATCGAAAAGGCCATTTCCGATCTGGCCGAGCAGCCGTTTGACGCCGAAGAGTTCCCCTACCTCTTCCTGCAGGCTTTCGGGAACAAGGAAACCACCCTCAAGCGTCTGCGCAGGGGCGACTCCAACAAGTCCGACTTTGATGGGCCTTGGGGCGGCGTCCTGCAAACCAACAACATCCATATTGCCGTCGCCGCGCCCGGCGAGGTGCCGGAAACGCTCAAGCGCCTGAAGGCCAGCCCGGCGACCACCCGCGCCAAGGCGAAGTTCATCCTGGCGACGGACGGCGACACCTTCGAGGCGGAGGATCTGGCCTCGGGCGAGACGGTCGCCTGCGCCTATGCCGACTTCCCCAACCATTTCGGCCTGTTTCTGCCGCTTGCCGGGATCACCACCGTCAAGCAGATCCGCGACAACGCCTTCGACATCCGCGCCACCCGGCGGCTGAACCAGCTTTATGTCGAGCTCCTGTCGACCAATCCCGATTGGGGCACCGACGCGCGCCGCCCGGACATGAACCACTTCATGGCCCGGCTGATCTTCTGCTTTTTCGCGGAGGACACCGACATCTTCAATGGCGAAGGCGTCTTCACGGACACCATCGCGCAGATGAGCGCGCGCGACGCCTCCGACACCGACTTCGTCATCGGCGAGATCTTCCGCGCAATGAACACGCGGACTGCGGAGCGCGCGGCGGCGAAGCTCCCCCGCTGGGCGGACCACTTTCCGTATGTCAACGGCGGCCTGTTCTCCGGCAGCCTGGAGGTGCCGCGCTTCAGCCGGATCGCGCGCTCCTACCTACTCCATATCGGCAACCTCGACTGGAAGCAGATCAACCCGGACATCTTCGGCTCGATGATCCAGGCGGTCGCCGACGACGAGGAGCGCGGCGCGCTCGGCATGCATTACACCAGCGTACCGAACATCCTGAAGGTGCTGAACCCGCTCTTTCTCGACGATCTGCGCGAGACGCTGGAGGCCGCCGGCGACAACGCCCGCAAGCTCCTGAACCTGCGCAACCGAATGGCGCGCATCCGCGTGTTCGATCCGGCCTGCGGCTCCGGCAATTTTCTGGTCATCGCCTACAAGGAAATGCGGGCGATCGAGGCGGAGATCAATCGGCGCCGCAAGGAGGACGGGCGCAAGAGCGACATCCCGCTCACCAACTTCCGGGGCATCGAGCTGCGCAACTTTCCGGCCGAGATCGCCCGCCTCGCCCTCATCATCGCGGAATATCAGTGCGACGTGGTCTATCGCGGCCAGAAAGAGGCGCTCAGGGATTTCCTGCCGCTCGATGCGCAGAACTGGATCACATGCGGCAACGCGCTCCGCATCGACTGGCTCAGCATCTGCCCACCGACGGGAACGGGCGTGGCCCACAAGGCCGACGACCTGTTCCATACGCCGCTCGACCAGGCGCAGATCGACTTCGAGAACGAAGGTGGGGAGACCTATATTTGCGGGAATCCGCCATACAAGGGCAGCCAAGACCAAAGCAAAATCCAGAAAGCAGACCTTCAAAGCACATTCCCAATGGATATAGGCACGGGATCGGCTGACTATGTCATGGGCTGGTTCGCAAAAGGCGCTCAATATCTACGCTCAACTCAAGCACAATTTGCCTTCGTGGCCACTAACAGCATTCACCAAGGTAGACAGGTCGCAAGATTTTGGCCAAAAATTCTGAAAAGTGATCTAGAAATATTCTTCTCAGACCGCTCATTTAAGTGGTCTAATCTTGCAGCCAAAAAAGCTGCAGTTATTGTCTCTGTAATTGCGGTCGGGCACCGTGGTGCTCGCGAGAAAAAGGCGCTTGACGGGGAACTTGCACGAAACGCAGATTTTATTGGTCCATATCTTTTGCCAAACGTAAAAACCGTCGTCGAGGAAAGCAGAACAACCATTTCAGCCTTGCCGAAGATGTCTTTCGGGAGCATGCCAAACGATGGCGGCTCATTACTACTTAGATTTTCAGAATATAAAGAAATATTGAAAGCCAACCAGATATCGTCGAAATTTATTCACCCCGTCGCTGGGACAAATGAATTTATTAAAGGGATAGAGCGCCGATGTATATGGGTGGCCGATTCTGAGCACGCAGAAGCATCGCGGGACCCTCACCTTTCCGAGAGGTTCGACCGCGTTGAAAAAAGACGTGCTACTAGCCCCCGCTTAGCAACCTCTCGCCTCGCAAGCACGCCTTATAAATTTGGTGAAATAAGACAGACCGGCAATGAGCGGGTGATCATCGTCGCGAAAACATGCTCAGAGAACAGAGAATATTTGCCGGCCGACCTTCTTCCGATCGGGACAATTGTGACTGAGGCTTTCGCTTTGCTCGACGCGCCTCTATGGAGCCTTTCGATAGCAAGCTCAAGACTACATAAATCTTGGATGGCTACAGTTTGCGGCAAGATGAAAACCGACTACCGCTACTCCAACACCCTCGGCTGGAACACCTTCCCCATCCGTCCGCTGACCGAGAAGCAAAAGGCCGACCTGACCCGCTGCGCCGAGGACATCCTGCTGGCGCGCGAGGCGCATTTCCCGGCGACCATTGCCGACCTCTACGATCCCGACGCGATGCCGGAGAACTTGCGCGCCGCCCACGACCGCAACGACGAGGTGCTGGAGCGCATCTATATCGGCCGCCGCTTCCGCAACGACACCGAGCGGCTGGAGAAGCTGTTCGAACTCTACACCGAGATGACGGCGACCGCAGGTCAGTCTGGCCCGAGGGCGGAGAAGGCATGACACTCGACCCGGTCACGAACCTCACGCGGACACGTAAGCTGATTGACGACCTACGTAGCCAACCGGCTGAGGCTCCGTGGATCGAGTTCAAAGAAAACAACGCGGACGCTCAGATGATCGGCAAGCTGATTTCGGCGCTCTCGAACTCGGCGCGACTCGCTGATCAGCACTTTTCATATGTGGTTTGGGGCATCCGCGACACTGATCATGCCGTGGTCGGAACTTCGTTCGAGCCGTCGACCAGAAAGGAGAAAGGACAGCCTCTCGAAATGTGGTTGGCTAACCACCTCAATCCAGGGATTGAGTTCAGCTTCGAGATTGTCGAGCATCACGGCAAACGATTGACATTATTGACCATTCCCGCTGCCGCGATGGCGCCGGTCGAGTTCGATCGCCATGCCTATTTGCGAATTGGCAGTGCCACTCCGCGCCTATCGGATCATCCCGAGCGATTGCGATCGCTATGGGCGAAGCTGCAACCCTATGCTTGGGAGAGCAGCATTGCAGCACAGTTTCTATCTAGCGACGAAATTCTATCGCGGCTCGACTATACAACCTACTTTGAACTAACCGAACAGCGTCTCCCCGACAACCGAAAAGGTATATTCGACAAGCTCTTGGCTGATCGCCTTATACAGGAGGATGTAGGCGATCACTGGAACATCACTAACTTGGGTGCAGTTCTATTTGCCAAACGGCTGACCGATTTTGGTCCGCAGATTGCCCGCAAAGCAGTGCGCTTTGTAGCATATGCGGGATCCGGGAGAGCTGATACGGTTACACATAGACAGGACGGACAAAGAGGATATGCCGCAGGTTTCCAGGGCTTAGTTGACTATATCGACGGCCTACTGCCTCGCAACGAGCATATTGGAACCGCATTCCGGCAGGAAAGTCCGCTCTACCCTTCGATCGCCATCCGTGAACTCATTGCAAACGCCCTGATCCATCAAGATATGACCATAACCGGGGCTGGTCCGCTCATTGAGCTCTTCACTGACCGGATGGAAATCACGAATCCAGGTACTCCATTGGTCAGTCCTGAACGCTTTTTGGATTCTCCCCCGCGCTCGCGCAATGAGGCACTCGCCTCCCTTATGCGGAGAATGCGGCTATGCGAGGAGCAAGGCACCGGTATCGACAAGGTGATCAATTCGGTCGAGCTTCATCAGTTGCCTCCGCCGGACTTCCGAGTAGAGGGCGATGCGATGAGGGTCGTGCTCTTTGCCCCTCGGCGCTTTGCCGAGATGCCCCCTCAGGAAGCGATCCGCGCATGCTATCAGCATGCCGCTCTTAAATTTGTGGGCGGACAAAAGATGACGAATGCAACTTTGAGAGAGCGTTTAGGGATTGGTCATCAGAACGCGGCGCAGGCCTCACGAGTGATCCGTGCGGCGCTTGATGCAGATTTAATTCGGCCAGCTGATCCAGAACGACCGCGATCTGGCTACGTCCCCTTCTGGGCATGATCCTGGAGAATGTTTTGATCGGGTTTTGATCGAGAGGCGACTAAACGCTGCGGGACTGCAAGGGAATCCATTAATTTCAATATCTTACAACGATCACAGCCCTTTTTCGGTCTTGACCAGGTTTTGATGCGTCCGCGCCATGGCGACCTCCTGCGAGGGGAAAATGACTGAGAGCCAGCAGTTGCGCTCCGTCTCCGTTCCCATGCCTACATCTGGGTCTCCACCAAAGGCGAACGGCGGCCTGAGGCCCGTTGCCAAGGCAGCGACCTGCGCGCTATCTTTGCGCATAGTTTATGCGCATGGATCGCCCTCATGACCAAACGCTCCGCCAACCTGTCCGTGGACGCAGCCCTTCTGGACGAGGCCAAGGCGCTCAACCTCAACCTGTCCGCCACGTTCGAGGCCGGGCTGCGCGAAGCCATCCGCACCGCCAAGGCCGCGCAATGGCTGGAGGAGAACCGCGCGGCACTTGAGGGCTATAACGCCTGGGTCGCCGAGAACGGCCTGCCGCTCGCCAAATATCGGCAATTTTGATGGCGCGGTTCAGCGTCCATCGCCTGTCCGATGGCGTGCTCGTGGTCAATCTGCAGAGCGATTTTCTCGACTGGCTGGATACGCGGCTGGTCGCCCCGCTCATCCCGTTGGACAAGAGCCCGCCGCCCGCGCGATATCTGAACCCCATTTTCTCATTGGATGGCGACCAATTTGTCCTGATCATCCAATCGATGGCCGCCGTGCCCACCTCGGCGCTCGGCGCGACGATCGCGGACCTCTCGCCACAGCAGGATGAGATCACCCGCGCACTGGACATGGTCTTTCAAGGGTTTTGACGATGGTGCAAGCCGTCCCCTCCGTCTCCGTCACCTATGCCCGCACCGGCGCTTCGACGTCCGCGAACGAACTCGGCATGCGGCCGATGCAGGAAGCTGCCTACGAAAAGCGGGGCGAGCAATATCTGCTCATCAAGTCGCCGCCGGCATCCGGCAAGAGCCGGGCCTTGATGTTCATCGCGCTGGACAAGCTCGCTCACCAGGGATGCAAGCAGGCGATCATCGTGGTGCCGGAGCGATCAATCGGGGCGAGCTTCCACGACGAACCCTTGTCGCGGCATGGTTTCTGGGCCGACTGGACCGTCACGCCGAAATGGAACCTCTGCAACGCCCCCGGCGCGGAGAACGGCGGCAAGGTCAACGCGGTCGAGGCCTTCCTGGGGAGCGAGGATCAGATCCTGGTCTGCACCCATGCCACCTTCCGCTTCGCGGTGGACCGGCTCGGCGTGGAGGCGTTCGACGACCGGCTGATTGCCGTCGACGAGTTCCATCACGTCTCGGCCAATCCGGACAACAAGCTCGGCCTGCACCTCGGGGCCTTTATCGCCCGCGACCGGGTCCACATCGTCGCGATGACAGGCTCCTATTTTCGGGGCGATGCCGATGCCGTGCTCGCACCCGAAGACGAGGCGAAATTCGATACCGTCACCTACACCTATTACCAGCAGCTCAACGGCTACGAATATCTGAAGCAGCTCGATATCGGCTATTTCTTCTATGCCGGCCCCTATGCCGATAGCCTCCTGAAGGTGCTCGATCCTTCTGAGAAGACCATCGTGCACATTCCGAGCGTCAACTCGCGCGAGAGCACCAAGGACAAGATCCGGGAAGTCGAGCACATCATCGAGGAGCTCGGCGACTGGCAGGGCACCGACCCCGCCACCGGCTTCCAACTGGTGAAGACGCCGGACGGCCGCATTCTGCGGATTGCCGATCTGGTCGAAGACGACCCGGCCAAGCGCGACCGCGTTTCCGCTGCGCTGAAGGACCCCAGCCAAAAGGCCAACCGCGACCATGTCGACATCATCATCGCGCTCGGCATGGCGAAAGAGGGCTTCGACTGGATCTGGTGCGAACACGCGCTGACAGTCGGCTATCGATCGAGCCTGACGGAGATCGTGCAGATCATCGGCCGCGCCACCCGCGACGCGCCGGGCAAGCTGCGCGCGCGCTTCACCAACCTGATCGCGGAGCCGGATGCAGCGGAAGATACCGTTATCGAGGCGGTCAACGATACGCTTAAGGCCATCGCCGCCAGCCTGCTGATGGAGCAGGTGCTTGCGCCGCGCTTCGAGTTCAAGCCCAAGACACCTGCCAGCGGCCCGGTGGACGGCTTCGACTATGGCGAAGGAGGCTATGATCCGAACGGAACGAACATCGGCTTCAACGAGGAGACCGGCCAGTTCCAGATCGAGATCAAAGGCCTGGTCGGGCCGAAGAGCAAGGAAGCGCAGCGCATCTGCCAACAGGACCTGAACGAGGTCATCGCGAGCTTTGTTCAGGACAAGGTCGCGCTGGAAAAGGGCCTATTCGACGGCGCGCACGCCGGTGGCGAGACACTTTCCGAAGAGCTGACGCAAGTCCGCATGGGCAAGATCGTCAAAGACAAGTATCCGGAATTGAGCCCCGACGATCAGGAAGCCGTCCGCCAGCACGCCGTTGCCGCACTCAACCTCACGCAAAGGGCAAAAGCGGAAATCAATCCCGGCGGCGAAGCGTCCAGCAACGGAAACACGGCTTTTGTCGATGGGGTCCGCAAAATCCTGGTGGACGTGCGCGAGCTGGACATCGACCTGATCGACCGCATCAACCCGTTCGGCGAGGCCTATGCCATTCTCGCCAAGACCATGAGCGAAGAGAGCTTGAAGCAGGTGGCCGCCGTTATCGGCGCCAAGCGCGTCAACCTCACGATCGAGGAGGCGCGGGTGCTTGCGACGCGCGCCTTACAGTTCAAGCAAGAGCGTAGGCGGTTGCCTTCGATCACGTCGCCGGATGCATGGGAAAGGCGCATGGCGGAAGGAGTCGCCTATCTTCAGCGCCTGCAAGCGGAGGCGAAGCGTGGCTAAGGGTTTCACAGACGAAGACGATGCGCTCCTTGCGGAACTCGGCGTCGAGTCCGAAGCAAAGACGGCATCCAGCCGGACGCCACGCGAAGAGCGGATCATAGCGGGCTTCGAGGAGATCCAGCGCTTCGTCGAGGAGCACGGCCGCGCCCCGCAGCATGGCGAGGATCATGACATATTCGAGCGGCTCTATGCCGTCCGTCTTGACCGGTTGCGGGACCAAGCCGATTGCCGTGCCTTGATCGAGCCGCTCGACCATCAGAGGCTTCTTGCCGGAGCGGAGTCGAGCGCGGCCAGTCGCGTCGAAGACCTCGACGATGACGAACTCCTGGCGCAGCTCGGCGTTGACGAAGCCGCCCCCGGTGGCATCACGGAGCTCCGGCACGTCCGGTCAGCGGCGGACAAGCGCGCAGCCGAAGAAATCGCCAACCGCGAGCGGTGCAAGGATTTCGACCGCTTCAAGCCGCTGTTCGAAGCTGTGCAAAAGGACCTCGAAATCGGCGCCCGCATCACACAGCCCATCCGCAAGGATGCAGGCTTCCTGAAAACAAGCATCACCACCGGGGAGTTTTTCATCCTTGGCGGCCAGACCGTCTATGTCGCCGAGGTTGGAGACGTCTTCAAAGCGCCGAACGGCGAGAGCGACGCCCGCCTTCGCGTCATTTATTCCAACGGAACGGAAAGCAATCTCCTTCTTCGCTCGCTGCAACGCGCCCTTTACAAGGACGAGACCAGCCGCCGGATATCCGAGCCGAGTGCCGGGCCGCTGTTCTCTAATGTCAGCGATGCCGACGACCTTGCCAGCGGGTCCATTTATGTTTTGCGGAGCAAATCGGATACCCCCATTGTAAGCGCCAACCGCGACCTCGTTCACAAGATCGGGGTTACCGGGGGAGACATCGAACGGCGGATCGCCAACGCAAAGCTCGACCCGACCTTCCTAATGGCCGAAGTCGAAGTCGCCGCCACTTACAAGCTGTACAACATCAACCGCACGCGGCTGGAAAACCTGATCCATCGAATTTTCGGCCCGGCCCGCCTGGATATCGAGATCAAGGACCGCTTCGGGCAGCCTGTCATTCCGCGCGAGTGGTTTCTTGTGCCCCTTCCCGTGATCGATGAGGCGATCGACAAGATCACCGATGGCACCATCGAGAACTACGTGTACGATCCGTCTATCGCGAAATTGCGGGAAGTCGGCACCTCCGGTTGAACGGCAAGATACTACCGCCACCGACCCACGCCGACGCAATGGGCCGGCGCCGTTCAACCTCGCATGGAGCAGCCGCCCCGACAACGTCAGGCGGCGCTGGCCGTCTCGGCCCGGCAGATCATGCCGAACAGGTCGCGCGGATCGTCGGGATCGGCGATCATGTCCAACTCTTGGAAAAAGCCTGCGCCACGCAGCCGCTGATGAATATGGCGCAAGGCGCTGAAATCCTCGATCGCGAATCCCACGCTGTCGAACAACGTCACCTGCGAGGCGCCCGTCCGGCCTTCAACGCGACCCGCGATCACCTCCCACAACTCGGTCACCGGATGGTCGGGATCGAGCTGCTGGATTTCGCCCTCGATCCGGGTCTGGGGTGGGTATTCCACGAAAATACCCGCGCGCAGCAGGATGTCCCGGTGCAGTTCCGTCTTGCCGGGGCAGTCGCCCCCCACCGCGTTGATGTGGACGCCCCCGCCGACCATGTTGTCCGTCAGGATCGTCGCGTATTGCTTGTCCGCCGTGCAGGTGGTGATGATCTGCGCGCCCAGGATTGCCTCTTCGGGAGACTTGCAGGGCACCACGCGCAGGCCGCGTCCGGCCAGGTTCGTCGCGCACTTGCGCGTCGCGGCAGGGTCGATGTCGTAGAGCCGCACCTCCTCGATGCCGCAGACGGCTTTCATCGCCAGCGCTTGAAATTCGGCCTGCGCGCCGTTGCCGATCATCGCCATCACGCGCGCATCGCGCGGCGCCAGCCATTTCGCGGCCATCGCGCTGGTTGCCGCGGTGCGCAACGCGGTCAGGATCGTCATCTCGGATATCATCACCGGATAACCGGTCGCGACATCCGCCAACACCCCGAACGCGGTCACGGTCTGCAACCCTTTGCGCATGTTGCCGGGGTGGCCGTTGACATATTTGAACCCGTATTGCTGCCCGTCCGAGGTCGGCATCAGCTCGATGACACCGATATCGGAATGGCTGGCCACGCGGGGGGTCTTGTCGAAATCGGGCCAACGGCGGAAATCGGCCTCAATGGCTTCCGCCAAGTCGATCATCAAGGGCTCGATCCCGACATGCAAGACAAGGCGCATCATGTTTTCGACGCTGACAAAAGGCACGAGGGCCTGACGCGAAGGCGGGGTCATTGGTCTCTCCTCTCGATGAATGAGCGGTGGAGCGGTCGAACACCTTGCAGCCCATCAGGCTGCCAACCGGGTCGAACCTCAACTCGGCGGAGCGACCTCGGCCTTCTCCCCACCGCGACCCCCATTCCGCTTTTCATCGAGTCGCGGAACAGGTCTAAGCCTTTGTTTTCTCGCGTTTCCGGACGGCGAACCGGTTTCCACTTCGCCTGGAAACGCTCCGGAGCCGGCCCGCTTTCACCGGAGCGCAGGACGGCTCCAACTCGTCTCCTCGCGTTTCCGGACGGCGAACCGGTTTCCACTTCGCCTGGAAACGCTCTAGAGCGCCGGGCCCGGCCGGATCGGGCTGCCGTCGCTGAAACGGGAAAAGCGGAATCGGCGCATATCGTGGCCGGTGTCGTTGCCAAGAATCATGTCGGCGACGACCCGCCCCATGCCCGGACCGATGCCGAAGCCATGCGCGCTCATCCCTGTCGCCACGGTCAGTCCCGGAACCGGATCGACGCGCGACACGATCGGCACCACATCGGGCATCGCATCGATCATGCCGCCCCACGTCGCGCGATAGGCCGGTAGCGGAAGGTTCGGAAAGAGGGTGCGAAAGGTGCGTTCGATCTTACGCAGCCCCACCGGTTCCGGGCCCGGGTTCAAAACGCGGTTGCGCTCGAAGGGCGTGATCTCATCCTCTGACCAGGTCCTCCGGGTCGACCAGGCATCAGGATATCCGCGCGGCGCCACCGGGTGAAAGCGGGTTCCAAATGGGTTCTTCCGAAGCGCCGGGAGATAGCTGAAGACATTGCGAAACGCATCCGGGCCAACGAAAAGCTGGTGGCTCCCGCCCGGTGCCATGGTGTAGCCGCCATCCTGCCGTCGCCGCAGGGAGATATGCTCGTCGGTGAAGGCCCCCGACAAAATTTCCGGCATGGGCTGCGTGGCGACGACCGTCCCCCGCACGCTGAGCTGCGGGATGGAAACACCATGCGCGCGCAGGAAAAGCCCGCTCCACGCGCCGCCCGAGATCATGACCTCCGAGGTCTCGATCCTGCCCCGCTCGGTCCAGACGCCGCCGACCCGGCCACCGGAGAAGTCCAACCGGCGGGCCGCGCAGTTTTCGATGATCGTGACCCCTTCCCGCGCAGCCAGTCTCGCCATAGCCGGAACGGTGACCCAAGGTTCGGCGCGCATGTCGGAGGGGGTGGTCAGTCCACCCTTGTAATTCCACGCCAATCCCGAGACCGAACGCGCCACCTCGTCGGGCTCCATCAGGCGCGAGTCCAGCCCGTGCGTTTCAGCCAGTTTGATGAACTCGGCGAATTCTTCCATCTCCGCATCGGTTCGCGCAAAGTAGCTGACGCCGGTCTGGCGCAGCCCGATATCCTCTCCGCACTCCTCGGCCAGTTGCCGCCACAGCAGGCAGGCTTCCATCACGATCGGCAACTCGTCCGGATCCCGGCCCTGCTGGCGAATCCAGCCCCAATTGCGCGAGGATTGCTCGCCTGCGATCCGGCCCTTCTCAAGCAGCGTCACGCGCGACTTTTGCCGCGCGAGAAATAAGGCCGTCATCACTCCGATGATGCCGCCGCCGATGATCACGACATCCGCGGCTTCCGGCAGCGGATTGCCGAACTGGATCGGCGTCGCCTCTGTGAACGGAAACGTCGTCATCGCAGTGAACTCCTGTCGCTTGCACCCGCGCCGGCAACTGCCGCCGGAGCCAAGCCGATTTTTCTCAATTTGGTCCGTGCCGCATTTCAGTGAAAAGCAGGCCGGCTCTCACTCATCGTTCCGACGCGCTTGCGCGCGGCGAACGGGCCTCCACGTCGCCCGAAAACGCTTCAGACGTCGCCGGATACCGTTCGAGACAGGACGCCAGGGCTTCCGAGAAGATGCGCACGCCCGTGGGGATCAAGGCGTCGCGGAAGTCATATTCCGGTGTGTGAACAGCCGGGCAATCGGGCCCGGCACCCAGGAACAGCATGGCCGACTTTGCGCCGGCCCGCCCAAACCGCCCGAAATCCTCTGAGCCCACGGACGGCACCTCTTGTGGCAGGTGGCAAACGCCTGCGCGCAGGATCCCATCCTGCAGGATCGCCGTTGCCTCGGCATCGTTGACGCTGGCCAAGAAGATGTCGTCATAGCCACACGCCAGCGCCAGCCCGTGCGCTTCGGCAACCTGCGTGACGCACGTTTCGGCCCGGGCCATCAGGTCCTTCATCTCCTCATCGGCCACGGTCCGCAGAGTGGCGAGAACCAGCGCCTCACCGGGAGCAACGCCGTAGGCCGCGGCGCCCATCGAGGCATGGGTCAGCGTCACCATCGAAAATCCGGTGCCGAGCGGAAGGCCGCTGCCGAGGCTTTCAAGCATCGGCATGAGCTCGCTGATCGCCCGCATCGGCGACACGCCGTCGGCGGGGCGCGAGGCATGGGCCGTGCTGCCGGTGAGGCGAATCCACATGCCACGCGAGGCACAATTGGCCGGCCCGGCCCCCAACCGCGCCGTACCGAGGGGCACGTCGGGCGCATTGTGGAGGGAAAAGGCCCAGTCCGGCTGCAGCCCCTCAAAACGCGGATCGGATATAACGGCGGCCGCGCCTGTCCCGTCCTCCTCCGCCGGCTGGAACATCAAGATCACCCGGCCGCGCTCGGGTCTTTTCCGCGCCAGCACACGGCCCAGCCCCAGCAGGATCGTCGAATGTCCGTCATGTCCGCAAAGATGCGCCTTGCCCGGCACGGTGGAGCGATGCTCGATTGCGCCGAGTTCTTGGATCGGCAGCGCATCCAATTCCGAGCGGAACAGGATGGAGGGTCCCGGCAGGCCGCTGTCGAACACGGCCGCAACCCCGTGGCCTCCCAGCCCCGTAACGACCCTGTCGGGCGACAGGGCGTTGAGCATGGCACAGACACGCTGTGCGGTTTCCGCCTCCTCTCCGGAAAGTTCCGGGTGGCGGTGCAACTCGTGGCGAAAGGCCATGAGCTCGCTCACATCTTCAGTGCTGAGTTCGGGAAATGTCGGGGTATTCTTCACGGCTTTGTCCGTCCGTTAGCGCATGTCCCGTTCGAAATTGAATAAATTTGAACGAAAAGGGCTTGCTCAACCTATTGAATATTTGGATTTTTCTTGCCGCTCAGGTGATTTCGTCCGAGCGGCAAGGCTTTAGCTCGCCAGGCGCCGCGCGGGCATCCAGCCTTGCAAGACGTCCCAGCCCGGTTCCAGCTCGCTGAACCGGTCGAGCCGCAATGTCGAAAGATCCGCGAAATCGCAGTGGCGTTGCGTCACAAGCTGCATCAGCGCGCGACCGCTGGCCGGTGACAGTCCGAAGCCCACGCCGGACATGATCCCGATCGTCAGGTTCGTCCACGGCGCCGGCTGGTCGAGCACGGGACGTCCGTCCGGCGTGTTCTCCACGATGCCGGCCCAATTGCGGATGACGCGGGCATGGGCCGCCTTGGGCAGAAGCTGAGCCACGCGCTGCGCGATCGAGATCGCCACGGGCGACGAGGGGCGATTGCCGCAAGGCACCTCCTCGGTATCGACCCATTCGTGCGGGCCGCCGCCATATGCGAGGTTCCCGCGCAAGGTCTGTCGGCCGTAGAGCCCGTTGCCGTCGACGCCGGTATGCGGCATCAGCGGTAGCGGCTCGGTCACGATCATCTCGGCGCGTGCCGCACGAGTCGGGATGTCGACATCGAGCATCGCGGCCAGACGGCTGGTCTGCGGGCCGGCCGCGATCACCACATGATCGCAATCGAAGCGCCCATGGTCGGTCAGAACCGCCGTCACCCGATCGCCGGCGCGGTCGAAGCCGGTGACGGTCACGTCCTGCTTCACCCGTCCGCCATTGTCGCCCACCGCCCAGGCATAGGCCTGCACCGTGCGATGCGGGTTCGCTTTGCCGCCGAAATGCGAATAGTAGCCGCCAAGCACGTTGTCTCCGGCAAGCGGCACCAGATCGCGGACGGTTCGGGCATCGAGCTCTTCCATGACGAAGCCGTGATACGCGGCACTTTCGACGGTGCGCCGGTAGAGATGCAGGCGCTCACGCGAGAGGGAAATGCTGATCTGGTGCGGCACGAACTCGGTCGGGTAGCCCAGGAGCTCGTCCATCATCGGCCACAGGCGCTGCTCTTCGGGGAAGAGCGGGCTGAAATGGTGCGAGCAGCCGCCGCCATTCCGGCCCGATGCCTCGCGCCCCACGCGGTTCCGGTCCAGCACAAGCACGTCAACGCCCGCGCGCGACAACCAGAAGGCCGTGCTGAGCCCGGTTACCCCGGCTCCGACCACGACCACGCTTGCTCTGTCACTCACTCGCAAATTCCTCCTCCGTGGACAGGCTTGCCACGGTGTATTTTTCTCCGATCGTCCAAAGGGGCGCCCACTGCGGAGGAATGCCGAACCACGGCTCCCAATTTGCCGTCATCTGCGGGTCTTCCGCGATGGCCGCATCGGCGAGGGTGAGCGGCCGCACCGGAGCGCGATAGCCGGCCAGCGGGATGGCGCCGAGCGACAGATCCTCCTGCAACGCCAGCAGCGCCTGGACCTGTTCGCGGCACCGGCGGCCCTGGCACGGGCCCATCCCCGCGCGGGTCAGGCGCTTGATCTGGTCCGGGTCGGGCGCCCCCTCGGCCAGGATCTCACGGAGTGTCCTGGTCTCGTTTTCCTTCGGGGGAATGTTCAGATAGCGCGGGGGACGCACCTCCAAAATCTCGCGCGCGGTGACCTCTTCGCACTGGCAGACCGGCATCTCTTCCAGCGCCTCGACCACAGCGACCCGCACCCAGGCCTTGCGGTACTCGCCCGGATCAACGATAGCCGGAGCCGGCTGAGGAAGGCTTTCAGATATCTCGCCGCTTTCCAGCCCCAGCGCGACCAGGGCCGCGCCCGCCGCTATCCGACCTTCCGCCGCGGCGATATCGCACTCAGCGGATTTGGTGGTCCAAATTCCCGTGCAGTCGCCTGCGGCGCGCAGTCCTGGGAGCGTGGTTTCCATGCCCTCGTCAAGCACCGGGACAAAGCCACTGCGATCCTCGCAAAACCGCATCTGCGCGCCGGCCGCTTGCATCAGATCCACCATGGGAACCGCGCCCACACCGAGCAGCACCGTGTCGCACGCCACGGTGCCCTCCCGCAGGACGAGCCCCTCGACACCGTCGGTCCCGGAAATGACGCCGCGAGGCGCTTCGGACAGACGGAACGAAATCCCGGCTTCGCGCACCCTCGCCACAAGCCTATCCGACCCCATGGGCCTGTCGGCCTGCTCCACGATGGTCGCGATCCGCACGCCGGCTTCCACCAGGTCGAGCGCCTGCAGCAGGGCCGCGTCGGTGCTGCCGATCATCACCGCGACGCGGCTCTCCAGCGCACCGTAGAGGCGCGCCAGCATGACGGCCGCACCAGCCCCCATAACGCCGGGCGCGTCCCAGCCGGGAAAGGCCAGGCCCATGTCCCGTTGCCCGGTCGCGACAATTACCTGTTGGCATTTCAAATACCGGTTGCCCTCGGCCGCATCGATCAGGCCGGCCACGAGCCCCGACATCCAGCCCATGTTGGGCTGATTGGCGAACAGGCCCCAACAGGCGGTGCCGAGCCGCACGTCGACTCCGATCTCGAACATCTCGGCCAGCTCCGCGCGGGCATCGAGCATCGCCTCTGTCATCGCGTTGCGATTGCGCACCAGCGCACTCATGCGGTCGCCCCAGATCTGCGGCACGCTTTCGCCCATCGCATCGAAGGGCACCGGGTTCTCGTCGACGAGAACGACCTCGGCTCCGCCCTCCCGCGCCTTGCGGGCGGCCGCGATTCCGGCAGGGCCAGCACCGATGACGAGGACCTGCGTCTCGCCGGCAATCTCCAGGTGCTTCCCCGCGACCGATTTTATGTCGGTTTTCATCTCAATCCTTTCTCTCGAGCAGAACACGCAGAGACGGCGCTCACCGCCCTGGTCCCTACCGAATTCTGCTCCCGTCCGGCGCTGCCGCCTGTCGGGACGCGTGCCGATCCGACGCTCACACGAACGTCAGACATGGCCGTAGAAATCCCGGTGAACGGCGACGGAATAGGCGTAGTCCAGCAGCGTGGACCAGCTGAACACGGGCATCTCGATCTCGCGCTGAATCGCGCGGCCGAAGGGTTGGAAGCCGGTGCATTCGAGCACCATGGCGCCCATCTGCGGATGCTGCCGGGCGAAATCGGCCGCCACGGCCACGATCTCGCGCTCCGCCTGCTCGTAGTCCGCAGTCGGCGGATCGGGCCGAAGATCGTCGTTCCAGAGATTGTCGAACTGCGGGATCTTGCGATCGTCCATCGCGCCGTGAAGCACGTAATTCGTGCCCGGCGTCACGCCGACAGCGGTCAGGTGGCGCTCGGACAAGAAGCGCAGCCCCGACATCAAAACACCGACGACACGGCTGGGTCCGATCAGCATCTGGGCAAGCGGGATCTGCAGGAGACTCGATGCAAAGACGGGAACAGTCACCGCCTCCGCGATCTCCTCCTGGAACCAGGCGAAATAGCCGCATTCTGCGGCAATGGCCCGGCACCCCATGCGCTCGAGTTTCCGCGCCGCCTCCAGGACAGGCTGCAAAAGCTCGTCCTTCTCGCCGGCGTCCCCGCGCACCAGTTTCATGATGTCGACGCCCTCCGCGATCTCGTACTGGATCGGAAACGGATAGGCGCTCGCGTTACGGATATCGCCGGGAAAGCCCGGGTAGACGTCATCGAGGATGATGACGCCGAGGCCCATACCGTAGCAGCACCGTTTGCGTCGCGCCGTGATGCGGCGGATCGCAGGATCATGGGCGACCATGGTCGTCACTCCTTTCCGGAGACATCTTTTGGGATGGCGCCGACGGTCTGCGGGTTTGCAGAGCCGCCAGCTCATCGGGCGGGATGTGGCAGCGGATTGCGTGGCCCGACCGCGCCTCGACCAGCTCCGGATCCACGTCATCGCAGATCGACCCGATCCGGCGCGGGCAGCGGGTGTGGAAAGCGCAGCCGCTCGGTGGCGCGGCGGCACTGGGAATTTCGCCGTCCAGCCGGATGCGCCCGCCCTCCGGCTCGCCGATATCGGAAGCGGCAGACAGGAGCGCCTCGGTGTAGGGATGCTGCGGGCCGGAAAAGACCTCTTCCGAAGGCCCGTATTCCATGACGCGCCCGAGATAGAGCACCACGACCTGGTCGGAGAGATATCGGACGACGCCCAGGTCGTGGGAGATGAAGATGTAGGAGACCCCGCGCTCCGATTGCAGCTCGGCGAGCAGATTCAGGATCGCCGCCTGCACCGAGACATCCAGCGCCGATGTCGGCTCGTCGCAGACCACCACACGCGGATCGCCGGCGAAGGCGCGCGCGATGGCCACGCGCTGTTTGAGCCCGCCGGACAACTGGCGCGGCGACACCGAAAGGTGATGCTCGGTCAGGCGCACGGCACTGGCCAGCTCCTCCAGCCGCCGATCCATGTCAGCACCCCGAAAACCGCCGAGCCGCCGCAGCGCACGTCCGATAAGGCTGCGCACCGAATGCGATCGGTTAAGGGCGGAATCGGGGTTCTGAAATATGATCTGGAGCGACTTGGCCTGCTCGAAGCTGCGCTCCTCGACCCGCGGAGCCAGCTCCTTGCCCTCCAGTTCGATGTGCCCGCCCTCGTCCGGCTCGGTCAGCCCGAGCAGCGTGCGCGCGAAGGAGGTCTTGCCGCTGCCGGACTCACCCACCAGCCCGAGGGTCTGACCCGCCGGGAGATCGAGGGAAAGGTCCTTCACGGCGACGACCCCGCCGCTCCCCCTGCGCCCGTAGGTCTTGTTGAGCCCCTGCACCCGGAGAACCGGCCGGCCGATTGCCGAAGGTTTGCTCTCCGACGGAGCCTTCAAGGTCGTATGCGGCAGGGATTGCGCCCGGTCGTGGAAGTGGCAACGCGACATCTGTCCGCCGAGGTCGTAAAGCGGCGGCCGTTCCACGCGGCAGCGATCGACAACAAGGCCGCACCGATCGGCGAAAGCGCACCCGTCGCCGATGGCGCCGATGCCCGGCAGGAAGCCTGGGATCGTATCGAGCTGTCCGCTCGACTTGCGTCGTCCGCC
Source organism: Amorphus sp. 3PC139-8 (assembly GCF_040750475.1). Taxonomy (NCBI): domain Bacteria; kingdom Pseudomonadati; phylum Pseudomonadota; class Alphaproteobacteria; order Hyphomicrobiales; family Amorphaceae; genus Amorphus; species Amorphus sp. 3PC139-8. The sequence goes on from NZ_JABJVY010000027.1 coordinate 68,834, forward strand.
GCGAGGCAGACATCTCAGGAGCGCCACCGTGTAGGGATGCCGAGGGGCGCCGAACACCCTGTCCGTCGGCCCCTCTTCGACCAGCATGCCGGCATAGAGCACGCCGACCCGGTCGCACATCCGCGACACGATCGCCAGGTTGTGGCTGATGAACAGGACGGAGATCGACAATTCCCTGCGCAGATGACCGATGAGGTCGAGGACTTCGGCTTCCACCGTCGCATCGAGGCCCGTTGTCGGCTCGTCGAGGATCAGCATCGAGGGATCGTTGGCCAGCGCCATCGCGATCCCGACGCGCTGTTGCATCCCGCCGGAAAGCTGATGCGGATAGCTCTGCATGACCCGGGGCGGATCGGAGATCTGCACCTTTTCGAGCATCCCGAGCGTCCGGGCTCTGGCCTCTTCGGCAGACGCGCCGCCGATCTCGAAGACTTCTGCCACTTGGCGACCGATACGGATCGACGGGTTCAGTGCCTTGCCGGGGTCCTGGTAGACCGTGGACAGGCGCTCGGCCCGGACGCGGCGCAGCTCCTCGGTGCCGAGCCCCATAATGTCCTTGCCGTCCAGCCGAACGTGACCGCCGGTCACAGAACCGTTGCGCGGCAGGTAGCGCGCGACCGAATAGGCGGCCGTGGATTTCCCGCAACCGGATTCTCCCACGAGCCCGTAGGCTTCGCCACGCGCGATCCGGAAGCTCACATTGCGCAGCACCAGCCGGTCGATCCCACCGACGCGATAGGCGACCGACAGATCGTCGAGCTCCAGCGCGTTTTCCGCTTCATCTCTCACTGAAGGCTCCTTGAACGCCGTCGGCGACCAGGTTCACCCCGATCACGACGGAGGCGATCGCCAGGGCATCGAACAGGACGGTCCACCAGAAGCCGCCGTTGATCATGCCGTAGTTCGTGGAGATGCTCAGGCCCCAGTCCGGCGATGGCGGCTGGATTCCGAAGCCGATGAAGCTGAGCGTGGCGACCGCGAAGATCGCGTAGCCCAGGCGCACCGTGGCCTCGACAAGGATCGGCGGAATCACGTTGGGAAGGATCTCGACGAACATGACATACGCCGCATTCTCCCGGCGCAGATGCGCCGCGGCGACGTAGTCCAGTTCGCGCTCCTGCATCACGGCGGAGCGCACGGTGCGGGCGATGTTCGGCGCGAAACTCAGGCCGATCACCACGATGACCGCGACTTTCGATGTCCCGATGGAGACGATCGCCAGCAGGGCCAAGAGCACGCCGGGGATCGCCATCACCGCCTCCATGATCCGGCTGACCACGTCATCCAAGACGCCGCGGAAATAGCCGGTACACAGACCCAGCGCCGAACCGACCACCGTCGCCAGCAGAGTGGCGGCCGGGGCGACCACGAGGATTTCCCGCGACCCGACGATCACCCGCGAAAAGACGTCGCGTCCGAGCTGATCGGTGCCGAACCAATGCACGGCGGAGGGCGGCTGAAGCGCGTTCAGAATGTCGCTGGAAAGCGGATCATAGGGCACCAGATAGATGCCGAAGATCGCGCAGAAGACCCAGAACAGGACGATTCCGAATCCGGTCAAAAACACGCCGGACCGAAACAGCTTGCGCAGGATCATCCGCGACCTGTCGCGGCGCGGGGTGGCCGCCGGTCTGTCGACAGTTGCCTTTGCCGTCGCCATCGTCATGACAGCGCTCCCAGGCGGATACGCGGATTGAAGACGGCATAGAGAAGGTCGGCAATCAGGGTCGTGAACGTGTAGACGATGCCGATCACCAGGATGCCCGCGAGCAGCATCGGAATGTCTTTGCCCTTCGCCGCCGTGAAGACGAGCAGGCCGATGCCCTGGTAGCGGAACAAGGTCTCGACCACGACCAGCCCGCCGATCAGATATCCGGTCTGGGTGGCAATGACGGTGATCGTCGGCAGCAGGGCGTTGCGCAGCACGTGCCGCCAGATCACCAAGCGCCACGGCAACCCTTTGAGTACGGCCGTCCGGGTCCAATCGGAATCCAGCGCCTCGATCATGCCGGAACGGGCCATGCGCGCGATATAGCCGAACAAAACGAGAATCAGCGGCATCGAGGGCAGGATCAAATAGTAGATCTGCGTAAAGGCCCCAGCCCCGTCCGGCCATGCGGCGGAAATGGGCAACCATTTCAGCCAGACGCCGAAAATGAGGATCAGGATGATGCCGGTCACGAATTCCGGCAGAACCGTCATGGTGAGGCCGCCGATGCTGATGATCCGGTCGATCGGCCTGTTGTAGTTGAGCGCCGCGATCACCCCGCCCGCGATCGCCGCCGGCACGACGATCACGAAGGCCACGGCCGCAAGCTTCAGCGAGTTTCCGAGTGCCTCGACGACGAACGGGCGAACCGGTGCCTCGTACATGTAGGACCGGCCCATGTCGCCCTGGACGAAGCCCCAGATCCAATCGCCATATTGCACCAACAGCGGCCGATCGAGACCGAGCGACGTATTCAGGGCGTCAACGGCCCGCTGATCGGCGAAGGGACCGAGCAACAAACGCCCGACACTGCCGGGTAAGACCTGTCCGACGCCGAACACGATGGCACTCAGCAAAACCAACGTGACGAGCGACAGCGCCAGACGTTTGAGGATGAAAGCCGAAATGGCGAATACTCCGAATGGTGCCCGCCTTCCCATGGGAGACGACGGACGTCGACGAAGGATTGCGTGCCGTAAGAGCCTGTCAGGCGACCTTCGTTGTGCGGCTCGGGGAGAGCTGGGCGATAGCTATCGGCTGCGCCCTCCTCTCGCCCTTGCACCGCGCCCGCAGATAGCCGGCGAAATCGCCGAACATGACCGGCCCTCATCACAAGAGGCTGCTTCCGGATCCGGTCGGCCATACGCGCTGGTCGTGTTCGACGATCCCCCCGAAAGGAACCGCAGCCCGACTTCCCTCACCGATCTGCAAGAAGCGCATGCGGGTGAGGCCCGTCAGGCGACCTTCGTGGCCCGGTTCAAGAACAGTTGGGACATGGCCGTCGGCTGCGCTCCGCGCACGCCCTTTCGGGTCGCCTGCAGATAGCTGGTGAAATAGCCGAATATGATCGGCGTCTCTTCCAGCAGCAGCGTCTGGATTCGGCCCGCCGTTGCCTTGCGTTCTTCCAGATCCAACGTCTCGATATAGGTCTTCACGAGCCCGTCATATTCGGTGTTCCGGAAATGGGCCGCATTCCAACTTCCGTCGCTGGTCAGCGACGCGGAAAGGAAGACGTTCGGCACCCCGCGATGGCTGTACTCGGTGATTCCGAACTCCGAATCGAGCCAGTTCGACTTCCCGAAGACTGCATCACCGTAGTAGGCGGCGCTGTCCAGAACGTTGAGGTCGATGTTGAACCCGGCCTCCCGGCCCCAGCTCTGGATAATCTGCGCATAGGCCGGCATTTCCAGATACTGATGCGTTGTCAGTGTGGCGGAGACGCCGCCCCCGTGACCGGCGGCTTCCAGCAGCGCCCTTGCCTCGGCAATGTTCTTTTGCCGCTGCGGCACATCCAGATCCACTGTCGGATAGGCCGGCGCGATGGGGCTGTCATTGCCGGGCTCGCCGAACCCTTTCAGCAGCCCGTCGACCAGCTGGTTTCGGTCGAGGCACATCGCCATGGCACGGCGCACGCGCGGATCCTGGAACGGACCGGTGTCGCAGCGCATGTGGACCTGGCGATGAGAGCTCGACCGCATGGAGTGAAACTCGACATCGGGGTTGTTCTGCAGACCGACGCTGGCGAATTGCGGCAGCAGGTTGAGGATATCCACCTCTCCGCTCTGCAGAGCGATGATCTGCGGCTGGATGTCGGTGAAGAAGGTGAACTCCGTCCGCGCCGGCAGAGCTTTCTCGCCCCAGTAGTCTTCGTTGCGCACGAAGCTGGCGCCGACGCGCGGGCGATAGCTTTCGACCTTGAAGGGCCCGGTGCCGTCGAAGTTGCTTTCGTAGTTTCCGTTGTAGCCGGCCGGCAGAATGATCGCGTTGTAATTGTCCGACGAGACCATATAGGGAAAGCTGCCGCTGGGCCGGTCGAGATGGAAGGCCACCGTGTAGTCGTCCACCTTCCGCGTTCCGCCCTTCTGGAGAAGGCCACGGAAGACCGAAAGCGCATTCGACCCATTCGCGGGATCGGCCAGGCGATCCATGCTGGCCACCACGTCATCGGCGGTCATTTCGCTGCCGCTGTGAAACGTTACGCCCTTGCGCAGTTTGAAGGTCCAAACAGTGGCATCGTCGTTGGCGCTCCAGCTCTCGGCCAACATCGGCTGCAGGACCAGGTCGGGCCCATCGAAGCAGAGGAACTCGCCCGTTTGCTGGAGCATCAGAAAGCCGCCACCATCGCCGGTCTTCACCGGATCGATCGCAGCCTTGGGAACATAGCAAGCCACACGGATCGTCGAACCCGGCACCCCCTGGGCCGCGGCCGGCGACGGCCTGGCGCCAAATCCCGCCGCCGTGCCAATCCCGCCCAACAGCGGGAGGGACAAACCGAGCAGGCTGCCTTGACGCAGGAACTCGCGCCGACCGATCCGCCCATCGACCAAACCGTCAATAAGGTGGTTTTCCATCTCCGACCGGTCGCGCCGGAAGGCATCGAGACGTCTCTGATCTTTGGCCATCTTCTCTTTCCTCTGGTGGGTGTCTTGTTTTTTCATTTTGTCCGGAACCCGACATTTTGGGCTCCACGACGAAACCAAGCCGCAGGCGTTTCCGGATCTTCGTCCGGTTCCATCGCGAATGGTCGGCTCGGCATTCCCTAAACCGCCGCACTCTCCTGCGATTGACGCCGCTCTCTCCCTGCCTCGAACGGACGGTCGACGAGCGGCTGGCTTCAGGTTTCAGCCGCAACATAACAACTGTGATGTTTTAAAAATAAGCTACCGAGACGAGCAATATCTTGTCAATAAGTGTTTTCCGCGCCCTGGGCGGGGACCCGCGAAACGCTTGTTTTCATTTCGATATTGCCCTTGCACCTGGCGCGATGCGGACCAGCGGCGGAACCCGCCCGCCGCGCGAACGGCAAAAATCCGGCGCGTCCGCTCAACCAACCATCGTGGAGCGTTTCGAGGCGCAGTGGAAACGGGTTTGCCGCCCGGAAACACGTCAAGACGATGTATTGGAGCCGGCGTGCAAGGCAGTGTAATGCGGAACGGCTCTAAGGTCGGTTCACTTGACCCGGCGATGTCCGGCATTCGATAGGATAGGGATCGCTGGTGCCGTACGGGAAACAGCGCGGAAAAGCGCAGGCACCACGAACGGGGAGAGCAGGTTTGACGAAAAAGAAGACCAAAAAGTCGAACGGAAAGCGACTGGCGCGCGAGGATTGGGTCCTCGCCGCGAAAGAAATCTTGATTTCGGAAGGCGTCAGAGGATTGTCATTGCGCCGGCTCGCCACCAGCTTGAACATGACAACGGGCGGATTCTATTGGCTTTTCGAGAATTTCGATGAACTTCTCGATGACCTCAGAAAACATTGGGAGAGCGAGAATTCCAAAGCATTTGACGAGAACTTCGATTGCTCCGAGCTAAACAGCAAGGAGCGCTATATCGGCTATCTCAGGATCCTGTTCAACACCAGCCTGTTCGACCCATCCTACGATAACGCGGTCCGCGACTGGGCGCGTTCCTCTCCGGAAACCGCGAAGAACGTCCGGCGAGTCGACGCCCGACGCATCGCCCAATTGAAGTCGATGTATGAAGATTTCGGGTATGGCGAAGGAGCTTCGCTCGTCAAAGCAGAAAGCGCCTACTATCATCAGGTCGGGTATTTTACGGTCGGCGTATCTGAAAATCTTGAGTCTCGACTGTCAAAAATCCCGTATTATGCCGAATTTATTCAGCCGGGAATCATCCCCAAGGATACGCCGATTGAGGAGCTCAAGAAACTTCTCATCATTGGCGCCTGAAGCGCGGCACCAGATCGTTGCAGCGTCGGCGCACCAGGCCGCGGACTGCCTCCGACCATCGACACGAAGCCACCTATTGCCCTATTGAATCCACTAAACATTGCCTTGGTTAGACGCTCCGCAGCTTCGAACAGGCAGCATAAAGAAATGACGCCAGCGCCGTAAAATGGACCCCGAAAATCCGAATTCGGGAAAACAACCAATGTTCTCGAGATCTTCGATCCGCACAACCGTCGAAAACCTCCAGGCGATTCTGAACGCGCTGCCGTCGCCAATTCTTATCAAAGATCGCAACCATCAAATCGTCGTTGCAAATCAGGCTGCCTGCGAATTCCTTGGCGTTCCGCAGTCCGAGTTGGTCGGCTCCTCGGACGAGCAATTGCCGGAGGAGCAGAGAGCGGTCTTTTGGGAGATCGATGACCACGTTTTCCAGACCGGCGAGCGGAGCGAAAACGAGGAGGTGGTGACCGATGCCAGAGGCGAAGTTCATGTGATGGTCACCCGGAAGCGGCTCATCCAACTTGAGACAGATGAGGGCAATGAGCCTTTCATCCTGGCCATCCTCTCCGACGTGACCAAGATACGGGAAGCCGAAGCACGCGCCGTCTATCTCGCCGAACATGATCCTTTGACCGGTCTTTCGAACCGAAACCAGCTCATCCAAAAGCTCATTGACGCAATCAATCTCTCCAAGCGGAATGGCGCCAAGGTTGGGCTGCTTCTTCTGGATTTGGATGGGTTCAAACAGGTAAACGACCGCTACGGCCATGCCGTTGGCGACGAGCTCCTGCGTGTGGTCGCGCGGCGCCTGTCGACCCACATCAGGATCGTGGATTCCGTCGCTCGCATCGGTGGGGACGAATTCTGCATCGTTCAGGTGGGCCTTCAGCAGCCGGCCGGAGCGTTCACCTTGGCCGAGCGTCTGGTCAGCGCCCTGGAGCAGCCCATCGTCGTCGGTGAGATCCAGGCCTCGGTGTCGGCCTCTATCGGAATCGCTCTGTTTCCCGACGACGCCTCCAGCGAGGACGAGCTCTATCGCAACTCCGACATGGCCCTCTACGCGGTCAAAAAGTCCGGCGGTAGCGGCTACCTGCGCTTCGACCATCCGGCCGATAGTCACGAAGAAGCGCAATGGAACATCGAGAAGGATCTCAGAGGCGCCATCACGCGCGGGGAGATTTCGCTCGTCTATCAGCCCTTGAGGGCGACCGAGGATTCGAGGATCGTCGGTTACGAAGCGCTCGCCCGGTGGGACCATCCCGAGAAGGGAGCAATTCCGCCGGAGGTCTTCGTTCCGGTGGCCGAGACGACCGGCATCATCCGCCGGCTTGGCAACTGGATCCTTAAGGCAGCTTGCCGCGACGCCGCAACGTGGCCGGAGGACGTGCGCGTTTCCGTCAATGTCTCCTCGACACAGCTCGAAGACGGTCAATTGGTCGAAACGATCGAAAACGCGCTTGAGATTTCGGGCCTCTCCCCGAGCCGGCTCGAGCTGGAGATCAAGGAATCGGCCCTGATCGGACAGACCGATCGGATCGGGCAAACATTCTCGGCGCTCAAGAAGCTTGGCATCCGGCTCGCGCTGGATGATTTCGGCGCCGGATCGTCATCGATATCGAGCATCCAGCGGCTTCCGTTCGACCGCATCAAGATCGACCGCAGTTTCGTGTCCAGCCTCGCTTCCGATGCCCGCTCCGTCGCAATCGTCCGGGCCATCCTGGCGATCGGCAAGGAGCTCAATCTGTCCGTAACCGCTGAAGGCGTCGAAAATGAAGGGCAACTCGTCGCCCTTCGCCACATGGGATGCCCGGAGCTGCAGGGCTATCTGCTCGGCCGACCGGCCCCACTTCCAAACGCGGATGACCAGAGCGAGCCGGCGCAACTTCGTGACACGGGTTCTCAGCCTGAAACGTGATCGGCCCTACCCGGTGAAGCCGATCATCTCCCCAGTTCAGTCCTCGTTTTGATGAGGCGAACGGGGCCTCGACGTGTGAAGGCACGGTGTCAGCCTTCGGTTGGTCTCGCGCGGTCATCGTTGATCGTGGCCCCGAGCGCATGGGCAAGATTTCCCAGGATGTCACGCTCCTTTTCCAACTGCCGCCGGGCGGTTTGCCACCGGCTTTCACCACTCTCGCGCGGACGTCGCTCAAGATCCTCATAAAGCGCCTCGATCCGGGCAAGCGTTGCCTGCCAGGAAAAACGGGCCGCGGTCTCGTGAGCAGTCGTGGCCATCCGCGCGCGAGTTGCAGATGGCAAGGCCGCAAGTTCCGCGAGCACAGCGGCGAAGGCATCACTGCGCGCATCTTGGCTGAGCATACGGCCATTGAGGCCGTCGCGCAGGATTTCCCGCACCCCCGGCGCGTCCAGCGCCACCACCGGCAGCCCCGCCGTCATCGCTTCGGCCAGCACAAGCCCTTGCGTTTCCGAGACTGAAGAAAAGACGAAAACATCCATCGCGGCATAGGCGTCGGCCAGGGACCGACCTTGCATCACACCCGGCAAATGCGCGCGCGGAGAGGCCCGCCTCCGTAAAGCGGCGCCGCATTTCTGTACGCATCTCGCCTTCGCCGACGATCAGGGCATGGACGGACGGATGGGTCGTCAGAAAAGCGACGAGTGCCTCGACCAGAAAAGCGAGATTCTTCTCCTCGGCGAGCCGTCCGACATGGCCAGCCACGAAGGCATCCGGAGGGATGCCAAGATTTGCGCGCAGGATGTCGCTCCGCCCACCCTGAAACTGCGCAGGATCGATGCCCGTCGGGACAACGCTGACTGGTACCGTCACCCCGTGCTCGGCGAGAAAGGCTGCGATACTCTCGCTTGGCGCGATCACCGCATCGCAGAGATTGCAGTAGCCAGTGGCGAGACGGACGACAAGCCGACGCACCGAGGAAGACGTCTGCCCCACATAGTGGCTGTAGAGCTCATAACGGGTGTGATAGGTGAAAACGATCGGGCAGTCGTAGCGCGTGGCCACCCGCAGCGCGGTATCGCCCAATAGGAACGGGTGATGGCTGTGCACGATGTCGGGTCGGAAGGTTTCCAGCCGCTCGGCGAGCTCCAGCCCGATCGGGACGGGAACGGAAAAGTCGCTGCCCGCGAAGTTCTCGATCGCGCTCATCCGCACGGTGAAGGCGTCGTGGTGCTCCGCTCCCTCAAACTCCGGCGCAACGATCAGAACCTCGTGGCCCGCCTCGCGCAGCCGCGCGGCAAGACCTGAAACGCTATGGGCGACACCGCCGATATGCGGAGTGAAGGTATTCGTGAACATCGCTATCTTCATAGGCCCCCCTTTAATTTGGGACTGCACCAACCCGAAAGTGCATTTCCGTCACCCTCTTCTGCGCCATGCTCGCCCATCCTGTCGAATTGGTCAGACTCTTTTTCGGGGCAGCCATCGATCGGCGCAATCGTAGTGCGGCCTTCTACGTCAAGGCCCCCTTGCCACGCTTGACAAGCTCGACGGAGCGGCCGAGCATGAGAGCCATGTTCAAGATGAAGCAAGACACTCTGTTTCGGCCGTTTCCCATCGCGGAATAGCGGCCCCGGTCCCAGCACAAGGGGCCGGGGAGCCATTTGCTTCACCCATTCCGGATAAATCAGAACGCTTTGCCGCGCTCAACTCGCGGTGGTGCTGCGCCTTAAACCAGCCGGCGTTCGGGTCGCTCTCGCGACCGGGCTTGAACAGAAGACGTCCGTCTCCATGGAACCATCAGTGACCGTCCTCAGAGAGGACCACGAGCGGCTTACGCGTATGGCGAGCGGCCTGCTCTCGAAGAATCCCGATCTGGCCGAAGACCTTCTCGGCGAACTCGACCGGGCGCGGATCGTCGATACGCCCGAAGAGGTGGGCGGCACCGTGCAGATGGGATCGACCGTCACGTTCTCCACGGAAGACGGTGGTTCGCGCGTGGTCACACTGGTCTATCCGGACGAGGCCGATATCGCCCGCGGGTGCGTGTCCATCCTGACGCCGATCGGAACCGCGCTTCTTGGCCTTCCGGTGGGTGGCCGCATTGATTTTGTCGCCAACGATGGGCGTCTGCGGATGCTGACCGTCGCCGCGATCGAGCTGCCTCAGACCGCTGTTTGAGGTCGGGGCAATTGTTCGGGCGGTGAGGGACGGTCGATCCCTCCCGCCTCTCTCCTTCAACGCACAACCTGAACGAACGGCACGGCGCCAGGGGCCGCCGAAGGTCGGCGTGCGGTTCGTCCAGCGAGGGTTTGACGATGTCAGGCTTCCATGTTGGCGATGCGACCATCGCACCAGCGCCTTGCTGCCGGATAGCGCAAGAAGAGCACGCATTTCTGCAATGGATGGCGTCCGCTCGTCCCCCCCTTTCCGAGCCTTACCGGACCTTGCTGGCGGCGAAGCTCCGGCAAAGCATCGTCTATCCGGCGCGTGAACTTCCCGCCAGCGCTGTCCGCTTCAACACGTGCTTCGCCTATACGACTGACGGCGATCGGTGGGAGGCAAGCCTATTGGTGCAATACCCGCCCTCAGGTCTGCCGCCCTTCGCGCTTTCGATCTACACGCTTCACGGGCTGGCGTTGATCGGCCTTCGTGTCGGAGAGGCGATCACGATCGAGGTCTCGGACGGCTCCCTACAGGTGCTGGAGCTCAAGCAGATCATCCGACAACCTACTGGAGAAAGCTTCTAGAGCGTGTCATTTTGTGACGGAAGCGTATCCTGCGTTTTGGAAGTAGTTGGCGCATTCGTCGGATGGGATGGTCTGGACGAGATGCCCGACGTGACGCCATGTG
>NZ_JABJVY010000028.1:0-78114 GCF_040750475.1 Amorphus sp. 3PC139-8
TGAAATTGCGTTGAAAGATATGTCCTCACGCTGTCGCGGCTTCGCCGCTTCGCTCCGGACGGGGCGGCCTCCGGCGGTCGCGCGGTCGCGCGCTGGCTTCGCGAATTTCAGGAAAAGTGGGAACCGGTTTTCCGTCTGAAATTGCGTTGAAAGATATGTCCTCACGCTGTCGCGGCTTCGCCGCTTCGCTCTGGACGGGGCGGCCTCCGGCCGGCGCGCGGTCGCGCGCTGGCTTCGCGAATTTGCGGGTTTGGTGCGTGGCCCGTCAGTTGCGATCCGACACGGCGATCCGCACGTCCAACAGCGCCTGCCGCCGCTCGGTGCGGATCACGTGGATGGCGCGCTGCAGGGCCGCCGGCAGGTCGCGCCCATGCTCCACCCGCTCCACATGGGCGCGGCTGGCTTCGGCGACTTTGAGATAGTCCGGCGCCGGCTCCAGCGAGGTCAGCGGCATGGCATTGGCGCGCGCGGCCGCACCTTCCGGAAAGGCGCCGATGACGGATCGGCGCACGGCATTCCACATGCCGTTGTTCTTGATGATGGTGAGGATTGGAAGTTGCAGCGCTTCGGCGATCTGGTGACAGGCGACGGGGTTGGCGAAGATGTAGGAGCCATCGCCGATGCAGGCGATCACGAGCCGGTTCCGGTCGGCAAGTTGCGCGCCGAGAGCGGCGGCGAGTCCCCAGCCAAGCCCGCCAGAATGCGGGTTGCTGAAGGCCCGGTTCGGCCCGGCGAGCTCCATCGCGCCCGGCACGAAGCCGAGCTCGCCGAACACGATGGCGCTCTCGTCCATCGCTTCGGAGACGCAGCGGCTCAGCCACTCCGCGGTCATCGGGGTGGTGCAGCCGGCCTCCGCGTCCGCCTTGGCAGTCTCGCGTCGCTGGGCCGAGCGGGCTGCAAACGCTTTGTGGCGAGCCACAGCGTCGGCGTCAGGTTCCGGCATTGCCGCGGAGAGTGCCTCGATGGCGGCGACGGGATCGGCGGCGATCGCGAGATCGCACTTGTAGCCGCGCACGGGCATGCGTGTGAAATGCGGGTCCGGGCCGATATGGATGACGGTCACGTCGTCGGCGGGTGCATGGAATGCGTCGATCCACGGCACGCCGGTGTCCAGCACCACGACGACGTCCGCTCCCGCCATCGCCGATTTGGCCTCGTAGCCAAGGAACATGTCATCTGCGGAGGCCAGGACGTTGCGGATCGAGAACGGTTCGGCTACGCCGACCCCATGCCGGTTTGCAAACGCCGAAAGCGTCTGGCCCAGGCGGCCGGCCGTGTCGCCGCGCTGGCATAGCACGACCGGGTTTTTGGCCCGCGCCAGCCACTCCGCTGCCTGTGCGATGGCGGAAGGGTCCGGATAGGCGATGCTTGCGGGCGGCGGTGCCGTGCGGGCAGGGTTCGGAGTCTCGATCGGCGCCGTCAGCGGTTCGCGCGGCAGGCTCAGATAGACCGGCGCCTTGGGTTCGCTGTTGGCGAGCGCCACCGCGCGCGCGGCGATCGGGCCGCCCTGTTCGGGGTAGCGCAGCTCGTAGTGGAACTTGCTGACATTGGAGACCAGCGAGGCCTGATCATACATTTCCTGGCCATACTGGATCGGAGAAACCCGATGGCCAGGTCGCCCGCTTTCCGTCAGCGGCGTGCGGCCGGACATCATCACGACCGGGACGTTGTCGCTCGCCGCGTTGATGATCCCCATCGATGCGTTCGCCAGCCCGACATTCACGTGAACCATCACCGCTTGCGGACGGCCCGTGACGAGGTAGTAGCCATGCGCCATCGCCACGCTGGCGGTCTCGTGGGGGATCGTCAGCGCCTCTGGCGCCTGGCCGGCCGGCAAGGCGGCGAGCGCCTCGATGATCGGGGGGAAGTCGGTGCCGGAATTGGCGAAGAGATAGTCGACGCCGCTGGCCTTGAGGCCGGTCAGGACCGCTTCCGCACCATTGGCCGGCACGTGGCCGTCTGCGTTCGGATCTTTGCTCACGGATTTCCTCCCAGGCGCCGGCCTCCGGTGGCTACCGCTCGACAATGACCGTTGGACCAGGCGCGGATTTGGAACGCGACGAGGACGGGTCGGCTTGGATGATCCGCCTGTCGTCCGCTCCATCTCGTTGGAATCGACCACATTCACGAGCCGGGCTCGATCGGGCCGAAACGCATCGTGATCTAGACGGTAGCCTCTTTCAAAAATCTCATATATAAAGATTTCTGTACGGTCCAACGAAATCGGGACCGATCACACAAGGGAGGAGAGCTCATGCGTTTGCGGATCGCTATGGCGGCCGCCGCCTTCGGGCTGGCTTTCGCCGGGACTGCCTCGGCCCAGAATGTCGGCATTGCGACGTCCAATCCGGGCTCGCTTTTCCACAATATCGGGACGGCGGTTGCGAACGCGGCCAACCAGGCCGGCCTGAACGCCACCATTCAGCCCGCGACCAGCCCGAATCAGTACATTCCGTTCGTGGCCTCCGGCGGCATCGAGTTCGGTGTCGCCAACCTTCAGGAAGTGGCCTACGCGGTCGAAGGCAAGGAGTGGTTCGAGGGGAACGCCAACCCGGACCTGCGTATCGTCGCGACGATCATGCCGCTCCGGGAGGCCATTTTCGTGCGTGCCGACAGCGGCATCCGCACGATCGCCGACCTCAAGGGCAAGCCGATGGTGGATGGCTACACCGCCCAGAACACCATCCTGCCGCAGCTCGACGCCATGTACGCCACCGCCGGGATGACCCGGGACGACGTGGAGCCGGTCAACGTGCCCAGCGTGGTGGCGGGCGCGGATGCCTTCATGGCGGGTGACAGCGTCGGCTTCATCTTCGCCCACGGGGCCGGCAAGGTCCGCGAAGCGGATGCGGCCGTCGGCGGCATCTACGCGATCCCGATCGAGCCGAGCGAAAAGAACCTGGAGCTTGCGCGCCAGTTCTGGCCGGTGGCCTTCTTCACCGAAATCGAGGGCGGCACCACGCCGGGCGTTCCGGAGACGGCGAGCTTCTTTGCCTATCCGCAGGTCGTGTTCACGAACGCGAACGTGCCGGACGACGTCGTCTATCAGATGGCTAAGGCGCTCTACGAAGGAAAGGAGACCATGGCGTCGTCCTTCCCGCCCTTCAAACAGTTCGATCCGGCCGACATGGCCAGCGATATCGGCGTCGCCCAGTACCATCCCGGCGCGCTGAAGTTCTTCAAAGAAGAGGGATTAAACTAGAGGCTGTTTTTGGCTTGGAGCAGAGGCTGCTTTGGGGGAGAGAGGGTCGGACAACAGGAGAAAGGCGATCCGCGAATACTCTACCGTATTTGGGAACCTTTCGACGCATTGGCCGACCCTATCTCCAACCCTTCGGGCCGGACGCTTTCTCACTCCGGTTCGTCGCCGATCTCGACCGTACTCCCGGTACGATTATCGAACGGCCCCTGCCGAAGCAAAGAAATCGGCATCGGCGCAGCCCTATTCGAAGGTCACAACAGCCTCTAGCGCCTTGTCAGGCGAAATGGGGGTCGGTTTTTCGCCCCCGCTCAACTTGTCCCTTCGGGCGTGGTCCGGAGGGACCGATCTGAAGCTAGCTCGCGGAAAGCGGGAGATGGCTTTTCGCCCGCATGCGGCTTGAAGAAATTGGCATCGGTCACGGCTCATGATTTCAGGTCTCAAGCCTTCGAAATCCCCGTGGTCGAAGCCTGAACCAGGACCACGCCAATGAACGGGACCGTCGAGGGAGGGGCTGCGCGCGGCCCCTCCATGGGAACCTGTCGGCCAATTGCCGACGTTCTCGCCTGCCTTTTGACGCTGACGGCGGTCGCCTGGGCGGTCTCGTTGCCGCGCTATCTCGGCGTTGGGTTCTATCCGCAGCAATTCTTCGCGGTCGTGCTCGGCCTGGTGCTGCCGATCGCGTTTCTGACGCTTCCCGCACGGCGCGGGGACGACCGGCCGAGGGTGCCCTGGTTCGATGTCGTGCTTGCGGTTTTGAGCGCGGCGGCGGTCGGCTATATCGCGGTGCGCTATCCGGTTTTGATCAACAAGATCTTCGTGCGCCCGCCGGAAATCTGGATCCCGGGCCTGATCACCATCCTTTTGACGCTGGAAGCCCTGCGCCGGGCCACCGGCTGGGCGCTCGTCATCATCATTTCGGTGTTTCTCCTTTATGGCCTGTTCGGCGATATCGTGCCCGGCCGGCTGCAAGGGCGCGCCCAATCCTGGGACTTGCTTGCCGGCTACATGGCCTTCGATGCCAACGGCATACTTGGGCTTCCGATGTCGGTCGCTTCTACCATCGTGATTGCCTTCATTCTGTTCGGCGTGCTGCTGGGGCTGACCGGCGGATCGAACTTCTTCACCGACGCGGCGATGCTCGGCATGGGGCGCTTTCGCGGCGGGTCGATGAAGATCTCGGTGCTCGCCTCCGGCCTGTTCGGCTCGATCTCCGGCTCCGCGGTCGCCAACGTGGTGGGGACGGGGATCGTCACCATCCCGATGATCAAGCGGGACGGTTATCCGGCGCACAAGGCGGCGGCGATCGAGGCGGTTGCCTCCACCGGCGGTCAGCTTATGCCGCCGGTCATGGGTGCGGCGGCCTTCCTGATGGCGGAGATGCTGTCGGTTTCCTATGCGACGGTGGTGCTCGCGGCGCTGCTACCCGCGCTTCTCTATTATATCGCGCTCTTCATCCAGGCCGATCTGGAGGCCGCGCGTCTCGGTATCTCTCCGGTGCCCAAGTCTGAGATCCCGCCCGCGCGCGGTGTGCTCAAGGGGGCGCATTTCATCGTCGGCTTCGCGATCCTGATCTTCACTCTGTTCTCGCTCAACTGGCAGCCGGAGCGGGCCGCGCTGCTGGCCGCCGTCTCCATCATCGTCACGTCGCTCGCGCTCGGCTATCGCGGCAAGCGGCCGGCGCTGAGCGCGATCGGAGCGAGCTTGACGAACACCGGCTATGCCGTCGTCGAGATCGTGCTGATTTCGGCCGCCTCGGGGCTCGTCATCGGAATTCTCAACCTTACGGGGCTGAGCTTCAATCTGACTTATGCACTGGTGCAGCTCGGCGGGGGCAGCATCATCCTTCTGCTGGCGCTTTCCGCCATCGTTTGCATCGTGCTTGGGATGGGGCTGCCGACCCTCGGCGTCTATGTGCTGCTTGCGGCGCTGGTGGCGCCTGCGCTCGTCAAGCTCGGTATCCCGCCGATCGCCGCCCATCTCTACGTGCTCTATTTCGGGATGATGTCGATGATCACGCCGCCGATCGCCATGGCGGCCTTTGCCGCCGCTGCACTCGCCAAGGCGCCGGCAATGTCGACGGGTTTTGCCGCGATGCGGTTCGGCTGGGCGGCCTATGTGGTGCCGGTTCTGTTCGTGTTCTCCCCGAGCCTGCTGCTGATGGGCGATTCCTTTCATATCGGCTTGGCCGTGATCACGGCGATCATCGGTGTCTGGCTCGTCTCCGCGGCGCTGGCCGGCTATTTCGCCTCGCTGCTGTCGCCGACCAAGCGGGGCCTGTTTGCGCTGTTCGGTCTTGCCGCCCTGGTGCCGGCCGGCGCGTTTTCGGGCGGGGTCTATAGCGACATCGTCGGGGTCGTGGGTGGGGTCGCGCTGATGGCGACGGAGTTTGCCCGCAGCCGGCGCGGCGTGGTTCAGGCGGAGTCCTGACGATGGAATCCCGCAACAGCCTGGAGCGCGTGATCGCGCTTCTGGACGTCTTTTCCGAGGATCATCTGGAATGGACGCCGGACGCGTTGATGGCGCGGCTCGGCTATAGCCGCCCTACGCTCTACCGCTATCTGAAATCCCTGAAGGACGCCGGCTTTTTGACCACGACGCCGGCTGGCGGCTACACGCTCGGCCCGCGCGTGGTGGAGCTCGACTTCCTCATGCGCAAGTCGGACGTTTTGGTGCAGCGCGCCGAGCCGCATCTGGAGGCGCTGGCGAAAGCCTATCCGTGCAATTCGCTGCTGGTGCGCTGGTACGGCAACAAGCTTCTGTGCGTTGCGTCGGAATGCTCCACCGATGACGTGCAGACCAGCTATCCGCGCGGCCGCCCGATGGCACTCGCTCGCGGGGCGATTTCGCGCTCCATCATCGCCTTCCTGCCACGCCGCAAGCTGTTGCCGTTCGTGGATGCCAATCTGGACGAACTGCGCGCCACCGGGCTGGGTGCGTCCCGCGAAGAGATTCTCGACGCCATGCGCCAGATCCGGCGCACCGGCTACGCCGTGGCCTATGGCGAGGTAACGCCCGGCGTGACCGGTATCGCGGCGCCGATCTTCGACAGCGGTTCGAGCCCGATCGCCTCGTTGTGCCTGACCATATCCCAGGAGGCGGCGAGCCGGTTCGGCGTCACGGAGCTGGGCGCCGCGCTCAAGCGGTCGGCGGGAGAAATCAGCGACTATCTGGCCCATCGCCGTGCGGAGGGTGAGGCAAGCCACACCTGACACCGGCCGGCATTCCAGCGTGGCCGGTCCATATCCGAGCCCCCTCTCAGACCAAATATGACGGAGGATCCCTTTGAAAAAGATCGACATTTTCAACCACATCTGGCCGAAGCCGTTCTTCGACGCGCTGATCGACCATATCGGCGAGATGACCGACATCACCCGGCGGTCCGGTGCGGTGCCGATGATGACCAACCTCGATCGACGCTTCGAGGTGATGGACATGTTCGGAGAGGACTACCAGCAGGTGCTCTCGCTCGCCTCTCCGCCGCTGGAGAAGCTGGCCGACCCGGCGAAGGCGCTGGAGTTGTCCAAGATCGGCTCCGATTCCCTGGCTGAACTCTGCCGTGATTACCCGGAACGTTTTCCGGGCTTCATCGGCACGGCGCCGATGACCAATCTCGACGAGGTGGTCGAGGAAAGCCGACGCGCGGTCGAAGATCTGGGCGCCGTCGGCATGCAGATTTTCACCAACGTGTCCGGCAAGCCTCTGGACCTGCCGGAGTTCGGTCCGTTCTTCGAATACATGGCGAAGGCCGGCAAGCCGGTATGGCTGCATCCCGCGCGGGGTGAGAACTTCGCCGACTATCTGAGCGAGGACCGCTCCGAATACGAGATCTGGTGGACGTTCGGCTGGCCCTACGAGACCTCGGCCGCGATGGCGCGCATGGTCTTCTCCGGCTTCTTCGACAAATATCCGGGGCTGAAGGTCGTGACCCACCATGCCGGCGGCATGGTGCCCTTTTTCGAGGGGCGCGTCGGCCCCGGCTGGGACCAGATGGGCGCCCGCACGACCGACCGCGACCTCGCCGCGGTCCGAAAGGCGCTGAAGCGGCCGCACCTTGAATATTTCAAGGACTTCTACGCCGATACCGCCTCGTTCGGCTCCCAGAAGGCGATCGAGCATGCGATCGAATTCTTCGGCGAGGACCATGTCCTGTTCGCCTCCGATGCGCCGTTCGATCCCGAGGCGGGCCCGATGTACATCCGCGAGACGATCCGGATCATCGAGGAGATGGACATCTCCGAGGAACTGCGCCGCAAGATCTTCCAGGACAACGCCGTCAAGCTTCTTGGCTTGAAGATCTAGAAAGCTAGAGCGATGCCCGACGGAGCCAACTCAGAAGCCGCGTTCACGTGCGACGTGGTCATCGTCGGCGGTGGCCCCGTCGGGATGGGTCTTGCAATCGAACTCGGCCAGCGTGGTGTGGCGGTCGCGATCGTCGAACGCTACGCCACGCCGCAGCCGATCCCGAAAGGCCAGAATCTCACGCAACGGACGATGGAGCACATCCATTTCTGGGGCGCCGAGAAGGAGCTGAGGTCGGCGCGGACGATCCCGCCCGACTACGGGATCGGCGGGCTGACCGCCTATGGGACGCTGCTTGGCGGCTATCATTACGACTGGCTGAAGCGCGAGCTGGTTCGGCCTTACTATTTCACCGACAACGAGCGCTTGCCTCAATATGCGACGGAGGAGGTGCTCAGAGCTCGGGCGGCTGCGATTCCTGCAATCGATATCGTCTACGGATGGACCGGCGAGACGATCGCCCAGGACGTCGACGGCGTATCGGTCACGATTGCCGAGAAGGACGGGGAAGCTCGGCGGACGATCCGGGCGCGCTATGCGGTCGGCTGCGACGGCAGCCGCTCGGTCGTGCGCGAGGCGGTCGGCATCACTCAGACCCGCACCGACCATGACCGTCTGATGGTGCTTCTGGTCTTCAAGTCGCGCCAGTTGCATGAGCTTTTGACGCGCTATCCGGGCAAGTCGTTCTTCAATGTCCTGCACCCGGATTTGAAGGGATACTGGCTGTTCTTCGGGCGGGTGGACTTGGGCTCGACCTGGTTCTTCCATGCGCCGGTTCCCGCCGATACCACCACGGACAATTTCGACTTTACGGACTATCTGCACCGGGCGGCCGGCGCGGATTTCGATGTCAAATTCGACTATATCGGCTTCTGGGATTTGCGCTTCGCGGTGGCCGATCAGTATCGCAACGGCCGCGTTTTCATTGCCGGCGATGCGGCCCACAGCCATCCGCCCTATGGCGGCTACGGCGTGAATACCGGCTTCGAGGATGCGCGCAACCTCGGCTGGAAGTTGGCAGCGAGGCTGCAGGGATGGGGCGGCGAGGCGCTGCTCGAGAGCTATCACGCCGAGCGCCAGCCGGTATTTGCCTCGACGGCGCGCGACTTCATCGAGAATTTCATCAACGAAGATCGAGAGTTCCTGGAGGCCTACGATCCGGAGAAGGATCGTGCCGCCTTCGAGGCCGCTTGGGCGGACCGCGCCAAGGGAACGGCGGAGGTGCATGCCTTCGAGCCGAACTATGAGGGCTCACCGGTAGTGTTCGGGCCCGAGGGCGGCGTGTGCAGTGCCGTGGGCTCTCACACGTTCAAGGCCCTGGCCGGTCATCATCTGGCGCCGCAGGAGCTCTCGTCAGGCCGCAATCTCTACCAGGAGCTCGGCACCGGCTTCACGTTGCTTGCGCTTGACGCGGAGGCTGCTGATATCGCCGCGTTTGAAGCCTTGGCGGCGAAGCACGGTCTCCCGCTGAAGGTTGTCACAGATACCTGTGATGGCGGGCGCGAGCGGATCGGCGCACGCCTCGTCCTGATCCGGCCGGACCAGTTCGTGGCTTGGGCCGGCGACACGGCCGGCGATCAGGCGGAAGCGATCCTCGGCAAGGCCGCCGGACGGATCTGAACGGCGGCCCTCACTTCGCCTGGCTTTGCTTTTATCCTCGTCCGAAAAAGGGCACCTTGAGCGGCACGACGGTGGACTCGATCATCGTGATTTCTGGAGGCAGGCTCGCCATCATCACGACGATCTTGCCGACGTCCTCCGGCACGATGCGGTCGGCAGCAGGCTGATCGGTCTGGCCCGGCACCAGCGAGGAGATCGTGGCGCCCGGATTGAGGGCCGAGGCGGCGATGTTGAAATCGCGCCCGTCCAGGGCGAGCGAGCGTGTCAGCCCTTCCAGCCCGAACTTGCTGGCCGTGTAGGCGATGGAGTTCGGCCGCGGGCTCTTGGCGGAGATCGAGCCGATGTTGATGATGCGCCCGCCGCCGGCGGGTTTCATCAGCCGCATTGCCTCCCGGGAACACAGGAAGGCCGAGGTCAGGTTGGTCTCGATCATCTCGTGCCAACGTGACAGCGACAGCTCGTCCGTCGGCGTCGCATCGGCGATGCCGGCATTGTTGACCAGGATCTTCGGAGCTCCCGCCCGCGCGACGGTCGTTTCGAAGAGCCGCACGACGTCCGCCTCGCGGGTGACGTCGGTCGGGACCGAGATCGCTCGCCCGCCGGCTGCCTCGATATCGCCCACCAGCGTTTCGAGCTTGTCGGCTGAGCGGGCGGCAAGCACGGTGAAAGCGCCGGCTGCGGCCAGTTCTACGGCGATACCCCGCCCGATGCCGCTGCTGGCGCCGGTGACGATCGCCACTTGTCCTTCGATGGACTGCATGAGTCCTCCTTGGATCAGATCACAATGATTTCGGATTGGTTCGATCCGAAATCATTGTGATCGATTTCTATAAGTGAGAACGGGATGCGGGCGGAAAACCGGTTCCCACTTTTCCTCATCCCGCTCAAGATCAACCCCTTCGGACGGCGTCCGAAGGGACGCGTTGATCGTCTTTTAAGTTAAAGCGGGATGCGGGCGGAAAACCGGTTCCCACTTTTCCTCATCCCGCTCAAGATCAACCCCTTCGGACGGCGTCCGAAGGGACGCGTTGATCGTCTTTTAAGTTAAAGCGGGATGCGGGCGGAAAACCGGTTCCCACTTTTCCTCATCCCGCTCAAGATCAACCCCTTCGGACGGCGTCCGAAGGGACGCGTTGATTGTCTTTTAAGTTAAAGCGGGATGCGGGCGGAAAACCGGTTCCCACTTTTCCTCATCCCGCTTTAGAGCCTAAACAAGCGTTCGGCGTTGCGGCCGCGAACGGCGTGACGCAGCTCGCCGGCAAGCGAGTCGACGCGCGCGAGGCAGCCGGTCATGTCGCCGATATTGTGCGGATAGTCCGAGCCGTAGAGCACGTTGTCCGGTCCGCAGACATTGATGCAGAGATCCAGCACGTCCTGGCGATGGACGACCGCGTCGACATAGATGCGTCTCAGATATTGGGTCGGCCGCTCTTCGGCATGAGCGGCGCAGGTCGGAATGTTATCATAACAGAGATCGAGCCGGCCGGCGATGAACGGCAGTGCGCCGCCGCCATGGGCGCCGATGATCTTCAGCTTCTGATAGCGGTCGAAGAAGCCGTCATAGATGCAGCGCGAGATCGCCATGGTGGTGTCGAAGACGAAGCCTACCGGCGGCACCATGTTGTGCTTGCGCATGTCGAGCTGGTCGACGGCGGGTGGGGCGGTCGGGTGAACCAGCACGGGCAGGGCGGCATCGTCGATCGCCTGCCAGACATCGGCGAAGGCGGGGTCGGAGAGCGATTTGCCGTCGATGTTGGCAAGCACCATGACGCCGACGGCGCCAGCCTCCAGGCAGCGGGCGAGCTCTTGCCTGGCAAGCTCGGGATATTGCCAGGGCAGCGAGCAGAGCCAGCGGATGCGATCGGGGTAGGCGCGCTGGGCTTCGATGAAACTGTCGTTCATGATGCGCGCGGCGTCCAGGCTGATGTGCGGATCGCCGAAATAGCAGCTCGGCGATGTGAGCGAGACGATCGCCACGTCGACCCGAGCCTGATCCATCGCCTTGATGCGCATCTCGTAGTCGAGCATCGCCGGGAACAGGGTGAGGAATGGCGAGCCGTACATGTCGACCACTTCGCCGCCTTCCGGCAGGGTGCGGAAGGTGTATTTCGGAGCGCCCTTCTCGCGAAGGAGATCGAGATAGGGCTGGCTCATCATATGGGTGTGGACGTCGATGACGGGGCTCGAATGCACGGGCTTCCTCCTGCGTGTTGTCCGTTTTCGGGTAAGCCGAGCTTGCCCGGGATTATGAGTGCGGCGGGGTCTCGGTCGCCGGCGCCACGCCGGGCTCGCCGGCGTGCTCGGGCCCGGCGGCCTCGCGCAGCCCCGGCAGCGTGATGCGGGGCAGCAGGGCATACACGGCGTAGCCCACCGCCGCCGCCACAAGGGCGAGGATCGATTCCGGCCCCGCCCAGACCGGCGCGGAGGCAATCGCGACCACCAGCGCGGTGACGAGCGCGGCCAGCGTGATGCTCGCGGGGTTGGGGCGTTCCAGAAGCCGGGCGGAGCGTCCGATCACCAGGATCGCGGCCAGCGTGGTCAGAACGACGGTGACGATCGCCTGGGGCGTGCCGTCGAGCAAAAGCGCGGGGTCGTAGGCCCAGACGAACGGCAGGATGAAGGCGATCGCGGAAAAGCGCATGCCGATCCAACCGGTCTCCCACATGCCGGCGCGCGCGAGGCTCGCCGCCACGAACGAAGAGACGCACACCGGCGGCGTGAGGAACGACATCACCCCGAAATAGAAGATGAAGAGATGGGCGGCGAGCGGCGTCAGGCCCATGTCGATCAGAGACGGGGCGATCACGGTGGCAAGCACGATGTAGATCGCGGTCACCGGCATGCCCATGCCCAGGATGATCGACAGGATAGCCGTCAGCACCAGCATCGCCAGCAAGCCCCATGAATGGCCGACCTGCATGATGATGAAGGAGAGGGACTGGCCGAGGCCGGAGACGTTCATGACGCCGACCACCGCGCCGGCTCCGCCGGCGATCAGCACGATCGGAATCATCGCCTCGCCACCTCCGAGCACGAACGAGCGCCATTCCGCCAACGACCGGAAGCGGCCTTTCACGATGGCGAGCACGAGCAGCGTGAAGGCGGAGGTGAGCGCGGCTTCCGCCGGCGGTTTGTTGGCCCAGAACAGGAGATAGAGCAAAAGGCCGAGCGGCAGCACGAACACCCAGCCGGAGCGGAACACGGCGCCGATGCGAGGAAGGTCGGCGCGCGGCAGCCCGACAAGGCCGCGGCGCTCCGCAACCGCATCCACCTGCACGAACAGGCAGATATAGTAGAAGATCGCCGGCAGCAGCGCGGCGAACACCACCAAGTAGTAGTCGATCTGCAGGAACTCGGCCATCAGGAAGGCCGCCGCTCCCATCACCGGCGGGGCGATCTGGCCACCGGTGGAGGCGACCGCTTCGATCGCCGCGGCTTGAGCGGCGGTAAAACCGGTCCGCTTCATCAGCGGAATGGTGACGACGCCGGTCGACATGATGTTGCCGACGGGCGAGCCGGAGACGCTGCCGAACAGGCTGGAGGCGATGACGGCCACCTTCGCCGGGCCGCCGCGGCGGTGGCCCATCATCGACATGGCGAGATCGGTGAAGAAGGTGGTGGCGCCGCCGACCTCCATCAGCTTGCCGAGCACGATGAAGGCGAGCACGAGCGAGGCGACGATCGACAGCACCAGACCGGGAATGCCGCTGGTATCGGCATAGAGGTACATCACCACCGATTCCGGCGGTAGGCGGTCGGCCTGGAAGGGTTGCGGCAGGACCCAGCCGACGAAGGCATAGGCGATCAAAACCCAGACCAGAGCGGCGATGCCGGTGCCGCAGATCTTCCTCAGTGCCTCCATCATCAGCACGACGGCGAAGATGCCGGGCACGTATTTCTGCGGCGTGTGGCCCATGAAGTCGAACAGCCACGCCTCGAAATTGTAGGACATCCACGTCCAGGTCGCGATCGCGACCAGACCGAGGACGATTTCGAGAAGACCGGCTTCTTTGCGGTAGGGCTTTAGCAGAAATCCGGCGGCGACGGCGACCCCGAGATAGGGGCCGAGCCATTCGGAATCGACCAGGTTGAGCCCGAGCTTGAGCGGGACGTCCATCGCCCATGCGATGCCGCCGATCAGCAGAAAGGCGAAATAGAGATTGAGCAGGCCGGACGTCACGCGCGACATGGACGGGTCAACCGGTATCGAAAGTCCGTTGGAGGTGCCGTCTGATGACCGGGCGGGGTCGGATCGATGCCCGGCCGCCCGGCCCAATGTTCGGATCGTGCGGCCCTATTGGCCGAGCAGCTTGGCCTGCTGCTGGTCGTGGTCCGGGGTCCAAAGGCCAAGCTCCTTGAAGGCCTTGATGGCGCCGTCGTGGAACGGGTGGCTGATCTGGCCGGGCAGCATGGCGTCGCGGTTCATGCTCCGCAGCGCCGGCACCGCCTTTTGCAGTTCGCCCCAGTTTTCGTAGGTGGTCATCACCACCTGGTAGATGTCGTCGGCGTTCGCCGCGGTGCCGGTGTTGAGGTAGGAATCGTAGATCGCGACCTTGGTCGGCTCCTTGACGCCGACAGTGGCCGGCCCCGGCTCCAGAATGCCGACATGGAAAGCCGGCAGCGCATTGATCGGCTCGTCGTTCGGCCCGAGCGCTACCACGCGGGTGCCGCCGGGGATCGCCGCGTCGGCCTCGCGGTGGGCCGGAATGCCCAGGATGGAGGCCGTCACGTCGACCCGGTCCTCCGTCAGCGCCTTGATGGCGGAGGGAACGTTTGTCTCGGCAACCGCGGTGACGTCGTCTTCCGTGAGCCCGGCGGTGGCGAGCACCGCCCGGTTGACGTCATCGAACAGAGCCAGCGTGCGATAGGAGGTAATGACGCGTTTGCCCTTGGTATCGGCGACGGTGATGATGTCGTCGTCGGCCCGCGAGATGAACGAATATTTCGCCTGAGCCATGACCAGCACCGCCCGGACCTGATCCATGGCCTGGGGGTAGGGCTCCTTGCCGTAATAGGCGGCGTTGGCGTCGAGGCCGGAGTTGATGCCCAGAAGGACTTCGCCGCGATGAAGCTGCGGCAGATATTGCGACGTGCCGCCATGCGGACGCGCCGTTGAGGGCACACCTGTCTTCTCTTGGATCACCGTCGACAGCGCGGTCCCGAGCTGCGCGTAGAGCGTGCCGGCCGGGCCGGTCGCGACAGTGATGCGATCCACCGTCATGTCGGCTGCGGCCGAGCCGGCCAGCGCAAGGCTCAGCGCCGCGCCCGTGATCAGCGCATGCAGCGCCGTTTTCGCCTTCAGGCTCATGGACGTCTTCTCCCCTGTGCGTTTTCACTCCTGATCGCCGGCCGTCTTGCTGCGGCGCTTGCTCCGTGTTTCGGAGTATCAGATCAGGGTCCCTTATATAGGTGGGCACGGTACGGAGCATGCCCCCTTCGGTCAAGGGGGCGGAGCGGACATTTTCGCCGTTTGTAGCGGCCACCTCCGTGCAGGTGTCAGCCTTGTTTCAAAAGGGCGGCCTGCTGCTTGTCGTGCTCGGGGGTCCAGAGCCCGATTTCACGGAAATAGCGGATCGCGCCATCGTGGAACGGATGGCTGATCCGCGCCGGCACCAGGTCGTCCGCCGTCATGCCGCGCAGCGCCGGAACGGCCTTCTGCATTGCGGCCCAGTTCTCGTAGGTGATCTTGGCGATCTCGTAGATGTCGTCGGCGTTGGCGTGGACGCCGGTGTTCAAATAGGAATCGTAGATCGCGATCTTGGTCGGTTCCTTGACACCGACGGTTCCCGGACCCGGCTCGAGGATGCCCACATGGAAGCCCTGGAGCGCGTCCACCGGCGCGTCGTCCGGTCCGAGCCCGACCACCCGTGTGCCGCCCGGGATCGCCGCATCCGCCTCGCGATGGGCGGTAATGGCGAGGATCGCGGCCGTCACGTCCACACGATCGGAGGTGAGCGCCTGGATGGCGTCCGGCACGTTGGTTTCGGCGACCGGGGTGATGTCTTCTTCGGTCAGCCCCGCCGTTTCCAGGAGGGCGCGGTTGACGTCGTCGAAGAGGGCGAGTGTGCGGTAGGCGGTCACCACGCGCTTGCCTTTCATATCGCCGACCGTTTCGATGCCGGCGTTCGCGCGCGCGATGAAGGAATAGTTCGCCTGGGCGATCGCCAGCACCGCCCGGATGCCGTCCATCGCCTGGGGATAGGGCTCCTTGCCGAGATAGGCGGAGCTTGCGTCGAGACCGGAATTGATGCCGAGCAGGATCTCGCCCCGGTGAAGCTGCGGGAGATATTGGGAGGTGCCGCCGTGCGGGCGCGCCGTCGACGGGATCCCGGTCTTGTCCTGGATGATACTGGTCAGCGCGGTGGCGATCTGGGAATAGAGCAATCCGGCCGGGCCGGTTCCGATCGTGACGCGGTCCAGCGTCATCTGGGCGTGTGCGGTTGCGCACAGCGCCGCGCCAATCGCTCCGGCCGCGACGAGCGACCGCACGGCGCGTCTTACACCTGTCGTCATGGTTCTCCTCCCTTGCGCTGCCCTGTTCACCGGTTCGGTTCGCCGGCCGCCGCCCTTGACGGGGTGCTGTTATCTAATCAGGGTCCCTTATAAATAGTCACGGTAGTTGACGCGGCTGGCAAGGGTCAAGGGGGACCGCGACGGGCAGGGTCCGCCCACGTTGGCCGCGGAGATTGGGAGTTTTTGAATGACGGATCAGTTCGGGCCGGAAGTCTGGCGGGGCAGCGTCAATGCCTGGGAGTGTGACCAGATGGGTCATTTGAGCGCTCGCTATTATCTGGCGCTCGTCCGGCACGGGCTTCCGGGGTTTGCCGCGGCGATCGGACTAAGCGGTGCCTTCAAGGAAACGGCCGAGCGGACGCTTCTGGTGACCGACCTCCATATCCGCTTCCTGCGCGAGGCCCGACTCAGCGCGTTGTTGCATATGACCGCCGGCACGGTCGCGACGGAGGCGGACCATCTGGTCGTTCAATTTCTGCTTTGGCACAGCGGCTCCGGCGAGCTGGCGGCCACGATGCGGGTCCGGCTCGCGCTGATCGACGCGCGCGGCGGGGAGAGGCTTGCCATGCCGGCGGAACTGACGGACCGGGCGGACGCGTTGCGGATTGATTGCCCGGAAAAGGCAGAGCCTCGCAGTGTCACGCTCGAGCCGATGGCTACGCGGGCCTGTCTGGCGGAGGCCGACAGGCTCGGTTTGATCTGCCCGAGCCGGGGCGCCATCGGTGCGGAGATGTGCGACGTGTTCGGGCGATTACGTCTGGAGGGCTTCCTGGCGGCGATCACGGACGGGATGCCCATGGTCGGTCCGGCGCTGCGCGGCGATCTGGCCGACTATCTCGACATAGCGCCGGAGCGGATCGGCGGTGCGATGGTCGAGTACCGGTTGATCTATCATCGTTATCCGCGCGCCGGCGACCGGTTCGAGGTGCGCAGCGGGCTCGCCGGGGTGAGCGAGCGGACCATGCGCATCATTCACTGGCTGCTCGATCCGGAGACGGGGCAGCCCTGGTTGTCCGCCGACGGGGTCGTTGTCTCGTTCGATCTGGATGCGCGTAAGGTGATTGCGATCCCACCGGAAGCCCAGGCGGGGATGCAGGAGGTGATCACGCCGGGGCTTGGCGTATGACCTTGGCTTGGGGGCTATGACCTAGCCCAAGCTATTGAATCTATTTTCTTTTCCTGCCGTTCGGGAAGTTCCCGTCCGAGCTGAAGAGGCTCCACATCTAGGCGACTTTCAGCCCCATCAGGCCGGCGATCAGGTTGCGCTGCATTTGCGAAGAGCCGGCGGCAATCGTCGCTGAACGCGCGTCGCGGTAGTGGCGCTGCATCGGATATTCCATGGAGTAGCCGAAGGCGCCCATCACCTGCATGCCCATGTTGGCGACCTTCACATAGGTTTCCGACGAAAACAGTTTCGCCATGGAGATCTCCGACAGCGCATCCTCGCCGATGGAGACCTTCCAGGCCGCTTGCCACATCAACGCGCGAGCGGCTTCGACCTCGGTCTTCATATCGGCGATCATATGGGCGATCGCCTGGTTCGCGCCGATCGGCTTACCGAACTGGGTGCGACCGCGGGCATAGTCGACAGCAAGATCCACCACGGCCCGCGCCGCGCCGCAATTGCCGGCTGCCGACATGATCCGCTCCACTTGCAGGCCCGACAGGATCACGTCCCAGCCCTGATCGACACCGCCGACGATCCGGTCCTCGTCGACCTCGACGCCATTAAAGTGGATCTCATAGGTGCCGGTCGCCGTCCGTCCGAGCATGTCGAGCTTTTTCAGCTCCACCCCCGGGGTGTCGTTGTCGATCAGGAAGAGCGACATGCCCTTGCGGTGAGACACGCTTGGGTCGGTCTTCAGGTAGACATTCAGGACCGTGTTGTCCGCGCCGGCCCCGGTCGACCACAGCTTGGTGCCGTCGACGCGCCAGTGTCCGTTTTCCTTGCGCGCCGAGGTCCGCATCGCACCGACATCCGAGCCCGCGTCGGCCTCCGAGATCGAGATGGCCATCCGGAGATCGCCGGCAAGAAGGGGCGGCAGAAAACGCGCCTTCTGTTCCGCACGGCCTTTGCGGGCGATGTTGAGGCCGCAGAAGATACCCCCGGCGAACGCCATGAAGAAGTCCGCGCTGGTGTAGGCGATCTCCTCGCCGACGATCGCCAGATCGACGACCGAGCCACCCAGGCCGCCGGCCTCTTCGGGAAAGGGCAGGGCGATCAGCCCGGCTTCCGCCCAGGCCTTGTGGAGCTCGTAGGGGTAGAGCCCCTGACGGTCGTGGTGGGCGACCATGTCCGGCGGAGCGTGCTTGTCCATCAGTCGCCGAACGCTGTCGCGCAACAGGCGCTGCTCTTCGGAGAGCCCAAAGTCCATGGTCGTTTCCTGTTTTCGGTCTATTCCGTCGTCTTGAGCGTGACGAGAACGTCGAGAATGCGGACCCCTTCGCCGGCCGGGTAGAGTGCGAGCGGGTTGATCTCGACCTCCATGATCGAGGGATCGTCCAAGAGCAGGCGCCCGAGCCGGTCGAGGGTGTCGGCGACAGCGTCCACATCGAGTGACGGTCCGCCGCGATAGCCTGACAGCAGCGCTGCGCCGCGCAGATGGTCGATCTCCGCCTTGATCCGCTCCTTCGGCAATCCGGCAGGGAACATGCGGATATCGCGCATCACCTCGGTGAAGATGCCGCCGAGACCCGCGATCACGACAACGCCCCAGGACGGATCGCGCCGCGCCGAGACCACCATCTCGAGCGCAAATTTCGGCGCCATTTCCTCTACCAGGAGACCGTCGATCGGCGCGCCGGGAGCCGCATCCGCCACCGCCACTTCGATCTCGGTCCAGGCGGAGCGCACGGCGGTGGTTCCGCCGAGGCCGAGCTTCACCCCGCCGACATCGCTCTTATGGGAGATCGCCGCAGCTTGCACCTTCAACGCCACTGTCCCCTCGATCTCGTTCGCCGCCGCCACGGCCTCGTCGGCGCTGGTCGCGAGACGGCCGCGCGGGACGGCAAAGCCGGCCTCGGCAAGCACCGCCTTGCCGCGATATTCCGGCAGCATTTGCGTTTGGGCGCTCGGATCGCTCCGGACGGGGGTGGGAAGGTCCTCCACGAAATCGAGCTTGGCGATGTTGGCGAGCGCCCGCATCGCCCGTTCCGGCGAGCGGAAGAACGGGACGCCGGCGGTGCGGATCTCCTCCAGGAACTCCGCCGGCATCGGTAATTCGTCGCCCAGGAAGACCAGGGCCACCGGCTTGTCGGCAGCCGTCAGCACCGGTTTAAGAGACTGCCACTTCGCCATCACCTGGGGCGGCGCGCCGCCCATCGCCGCGACCAGCAAGGCGTCGATGCCGGGATCGGCCAGCATCGCAGCCGAGGTGTCGCCGAACAGCGCCGGCTTGCTCATCCCCATGGCGGTAATGTCGAGCGGATTGTCGATCACGGCGAAGTCGGGAAGCACCTCGCGCAGCGCCTGATCGGTGGAGGGGGCGATCGCCGGCAGCGGCAGGCCGATCGTTTCGCCGAAGTCCAGGCAGAAGCCGCGCACGGCGCCGGAGTTGGTCATGATGCCGAGCCCGCGCACCCGAGCCTGCGGGTAGCGGTGGCGCAGGATCACGGTGTCGAACAGCTCGTCGAAGCTCTCGGCGAGGGTGACGCCGGCGGCGCGCACGAACGCCTCCATTACCGCGTGGTCGCCGGCCATCGCCCCGGTGTGGGACTGGGCGGCCTCGCGGGAGCGGGCGCTGCGGCCAGGATGCATCAGCACCACCGGCTTGTCGAGGGCGTAGGCACGCCTGGCTGCCTGCAGAAAGACCGCCGGATCGCGGATCTGCTCCACGAACACGGCGAACGAGCCGACCGCCGGATCCTCCACCAGTGCGGTCATCACGTCTTCGGCTGCCGTCACCGCCTCGTTGCCGGTGGAGATCGCATAGGCGACCGGCACGGATCGGCTTCTGAGCGCCTCGCGGATGTTGCCGTTCATCGCGCCGCTCTGTGCGATCACCGCGACCCCGGTTCCCGGCACCACCGTCGGCGACAACCGCTCGAAAGTGAGCGGCACACCGGCCATGAAATTGGCGAAGCCCAGACAATTCGGGCCGAGCAGGGCGATATCCGCCGCCCGTGCGATCTCGGCGATTTCGGCCTGGGCGCGGATGCCCTCCTCGCCAAGCTCGGCGAACCCGGAAGCGAACACGACGATCCCGCCGACGCCGCGCGCGGCACAGTCGGCCACCGCCTGCTTGACGGCGCCTGCCGGCACCACCAGGGCGACCAGGTCGATGCCAGCGGGCAGATCGGCGATCCGGCCGACGCAGGAGCGTCCCTCGATCTCGGTGTGCTTGCGGCTGACGAGATGGACCGGCCCGTCGTAGGCGAAGGTCGAAAAGTTCGACAGCACGTTGTTGCCGAGGGTGAAGGGCTCCGGCGAGGCGCCAACGATCGCAATCGACCGCGGGTTCAGGAGCCGGTCGATGCTCGAACGCGTTTCCGTCATGATGGCGTCAGCGGGAGCGGTCGTAGGCCTGCAGGCCCGGACGATAGGTCTTGTCGTCCAGGAATTGCGACATACCCTTTTGGTCGCCTTTTTCGGGATCGCGATATTTGGTCTGGTCGGACTTGGCCATGAGATATTCCATGGCGGAATCCCACGGCATCGACTTCACGTGATGATAAGCCGTCTTCGCCGAGCGCAGCACGAACGGGTTCTTCTGCTTCAGGGTGTCGGCGAGCGCCTTGGTGCGCTCGCGCAGATCCTCGGCAGGCACGGCGAAGTTGACCACCCGCATCTCGGCCGCCTGACGGCCGGTGAAGGTTTCGCCGGTCATGATGTAGTAGAGCGCGTCACGCTGGCTCATCACTTCGGCAAGCGACTTCGTCACGATGCCGGCGGGAATGATGCCCCAGTTGATTTCGGAGAGGCCGAAGGTGGCGTCCTCGGCCGCCACCGCGAGGTCGCAGCCGATCAGCACCTGGAAAGCGCCGCCGAAGCACCAACCGTTGACCATCGCGATGGTCGGCTTGGAGAAATACATCATCCGGCGCCATTGCCAGGCGGAGTTGGCCTGATAGAGGCGCTCGCGCGCCAGCGGCGGGCCGGCGTCGACGTCGCGGAAATATTCCTTCAGGTCCTGGCCAGCGGAGAACGCGTCGCCGGCACCGGTGATCACCACCACCTGGACACGGTCGTCCTCTTCCATCGCGTCGAGGACGGCGTTCATCTCCCACACGATGCCGGGATTGATGGCATTGCGCTTGTCGGGCCGGTTCAGCGTGACCCAGGCGATACCGTCCTCGATGTCCACCAGGACGGTGTCGCCCCATCCGCGTGCGCCGCTGGTCTCGGGGTCCCGCGCCCCATTCGGGCTGCCTGTCATTTGCCGGCTCCTTGAGCTAAACACTGTCAGCGATGCTTAAATAAGGGGCCCTGATATTGTCAAGCGACGACACCGGTCACCATGCGCGCCACTTGGCGCGACCGCGTACGATGTATCTGCTCAATCAGGCCAACCAAGCGATCCGCTCGCAGCTCGAGCAGGCGCTGAGGGGGCTCAGCCTGACCGGGATTCAATATACGGTGCTGGCGATCGTCGGATCGCGCGACGGGATTTCGTCGGCGGAGTTGTCGCGCCGTTTCTTCGTGACGCCGCAGACTATGAACGAAATCGTCACCGGGTTGGAAAAGCGCGGCCTGTTGCGCCGCGAGGCGAGCGCGGAAAACCGGCGGATCCTGACGGCATCGCTCACCACGGAGGGCGAGGAAATGCTGAAAGCCTGCGATGCGATCGCCGACGAGATCGAGGCGGCGTCGCTGAAAGGCCTCGGTGAGGCCGACCTGCAGGAGCTTCGCCGGATCCTGCGGCTGCTGTTGATCGATCTGCGGGGCGGGTAACAGCAAAGCCTGAGTTGTCTTAAAAGTTGTTTCTAAAGTCGGCATATCGACGGTTACGAGAAACAATACAATTATTGATTGTTTTCTCGGTCGATTTTGCGCGCGTTTGCACTCTTTGCCATGGCGCTTCTGTCCGCCAAGATTGGCGTCGTGACCGGGTCATGCAGCGCTGGCAGGGTAGCGAAACGGCCATGCCCTGCGGGACGACGCGGTCGTGTTCCCCTCTATTTTTCTCCAGTCCGTCACGAGGCATTCCATATGCGCAGCGAAATCACCGGATCGACGCTCCCCGTTCTCACGCTCACCTTGGAGGCCGGTGAGACGGTCCTGGCAGAACCCGATCGGCTGTCGTGGATGTCATCCAATGTCGCCATGCACACGACCACCGCGACGGCGGGTTCCTCCGGCCTGTTCGGGGCGCTCGGTCGCGCGCTTTCGGGCGGCGGGCTGTTCATGACCGAGTTCACCGCGGAACGCGGCGAGGCCGTGGTGGCATTCGCCGCGACCATTCCCGGCAACATTTTGGAAGAGACCGTGGAAGAGGGACGGGGTCTCCTGATCCACCGCCACGGCTTTCTGGCCGGCAGCAAGAGCCTGGCGCTCTCCACCGGGTTCCAGCAGTCGCTCGGAGCGGGCCTGTTTGGCGGCGATGGCTTCGTCCTGCAGCATCTGGGTGGTCACGGGACCGCGTTCGTGGAGCTCGGTGGCGAGCTCGTGCGCTACGATCTGGAGGCGGGGCAGGAGCTCCTGGTCCACCCGGGACATATCGGCATGTTCGAAGAGCGGGTGTCTTTCGAGATCACCACGATCCGCGGCGTTCGCAATGCGATTTTCGGCGGGGACGGATTGTTCCTGGCGCGCCTGTCGGGTCCGGGGCGCATCTGGCTGCAATCGCTGACGCCGGCGAAGCTTGCCCATGCGCTTCGGCCCTATCTGCCATCCGGCGAGCATCGCTAAGTTAGAGGCTGCTTAAGCAAGCAGGAAGCGCTCCAGCGCCTTCGACTGAAGTCAATTGCTGTCGAGCAAGTGTTCCCATCAGACTGCTGCACAAGTGAGGCGGGAAAAGCGGGCGCCGGTCACGGATATCGCGCCGACGTCCAGCCACCTCGTATTGGAACCGCCTGCGCTTTCGTGCTTTTGCTCGATTTTGCCCGAAATGATCGGGCTCCATCGGTCGCTATTGGGACGCGGTGACCAGGCATGGCCTATCCAATTGCGCGATAGGATCGTTTTTGAATTCAGTATTTCTGGATATCGCCTGCCGATTTCTGGAAGTCGATCTTTGAAAGATATCTTTCAATTTTCGGATACAAGTTTCTCTTGCTTGAAAAGCTTGTCTTTTCATCAATCCATCGTATTGACTGGCTAGGAACAGACGTTGAATAGTCTCGCATACCCGAGGCGGCCGCGCATCGGGTGTTCGATTCTGAGTTGTTCTGGGGTGAGATCGGAGCCCTTTCGCCTATCGGATCAGGTCCACCTGACCGGATAGGGAAAGGATGACGTCGACGCCGGGGGGCGTTGGGGGCGTGCCGGCTCGACTGCGGACCTGAGCGCAGTCGAGCCGGTTTCCGGTCTGCACCTGATCCGAGAAAAAGGAAGAAAGCTTTGGCTCTGTCCAAATGTCTTCTGCAATGCGAAGCTGCTTCGCCGATCGTTGAGGCCGGAGAAAAGCGCATGCGGCCCCGAGCATTTGTTCAAGCGGCTCTGCTTGCTGGAAGTGTCTCTTTTCTCGCGATGTCCAGCGCTCTGGCGCAAACGAACGCGACGACCTGCGCGGCCGATTTTAGCTGCACGGATCTCGACCTTTTGTCCGCATTCGAGAATTACGCGCAGCAGACGCCGGATCCCGGCACGGTTCTCTACGAAACCGAGAAGATTATCGAGGGCGTCTATTTCAATCCGAGCTTCGGCGAGGTGAATCCGGCGCTCACCGCCAACGACTATCGCGAGCTCGCTGCGCTCAATTCCCAACTTCAATCGGGGGCGGCGGATCCGAGCACCGCGCCCGGCAACCTTCCGAACTATCCCTATGTCGAGGTGTTCAACATCTGGCGGATGGCCGACTTCACCATCGCCAACTATCCCGGTGGCACCACCTACCGCAAAAAGTTCGATGTCGGCGACCTGATTAACCCCGGCCAGAATGCGCCGGGCATTGGCAGCGGGAACAACACGTCGAAATATTTCGCGCTGATTGATGACTTGGGCAGCGGCGGGATTTCGGCGACTACCGCGAAAGACGATTTTTCTCAGTACGATTCTTATGGAAATTTTTCGAACCCGAAAGACTATCCAGACGGGTACGGTGTCGCAAACCCGCGACCGTTCATGACCTCACACAGCATCAATTCCAGCCCTTGGTCGACGCTTTCGGATCTGCCTGCTGCTTACGCGGTCTCGATCCAGTCGGATGAATACCCGACGGGTGTCCAAGGAAAGCTGCAGTCTGGGCCGAATAACGCGCAGTACTGGGGCGACTATGTGAAGAGCCAGGCCTTCCCGAGCGGCCACAGCACTTCCGGCACGGTGAAGGGCGTGGGGACCGCGATGGTTGCGCCGCGCTTCTACAAGGACTTCGTCATGGCGGCCGCGGAGTTTGGCCGCAGCCGCAACATCTTCGGCGTGCACTATCCGCTGGACGTGATCGGCGGCCGTATGATCGGCCTCTACGACATCGGCTACTACGTCAATCAAAACGGCGCCTCGGACTCCGGAACCGACGCAAAAGGCTTCGGTCTTTTGCCGACGACGTTCAGCCAAGCGAACGCGGAGCTGGCCCAGCATTTGTTCGGGAGCGAGGCTGCGGCGCTGAACGAATCGCCCTATGCCGACGTCTGCTCGACCAATGGTCTTGCTGCCTGCATCGCGTCGGGCGCCATCCCCACGGCACAGACCTTTCGAGACCTGCGCCAACAATACGTGAATCTCGCCACCTACAGCGACATCCCGAACGGCGACGGGGGCTATGGCTTCACGCCGAACGCCAATCCGACGGCGGAGATCCCGGAAAATACCGTGGCGGCGGTCGCTCCGCTCCTTGCCACCCGGTTCCCTTATCTCAACGCGCAGCATCTCAGGGACGTGATCGCGACTACGGCGTTGCCGGGCGGAGGACCGCTCGACAACGGGTCCGGCTGGGACATGGTCAACCTCTATGCCGCCGCCGACGGCTTCGGGGCCTTTCGAACCGACACATCCATCGTCATGGACGCCTCGAAGGGCGGCTACAACGCCTTCGATGTCTGGGCCAACGACATCACGGGCTCGGGCGGGTTCACGCTGAACGGCACCGGTACCCTCGTGTTCGCCGGCGACAGCACCTATTCCGGCGGAACGACCGTCTCCGGCGGTACCTTGGGGATCTCCGGCTCGATCGTCGGCGCCGTCGCCGTCGCCTCCGGCGCCACCCTCTACAATGCCGGCACCATAACGGCGCTCACCGGCACGACGGTTTCCAACGCCGGTACGCTGACCAACGACGGCACCATCGCGAGCGACGTGGTCAACAGTGGCCTCCTGTCGGGCAACGGCACGATCGACGGCGTTTTGACCAATGCCGGCACCATCGCGCCGGGTAATTCGATCGGCACGATCATGGTCAACGGATCGGTGACGTTCCAGCCGGGATCGACCTACCAGGTGGAGATGGCGCCAGGCGGTTCGAGCGACCTTTTGACGGCAAGCGGCGCAATCACCATTCAGGGCGGCACGCTTCAGCTCGTCGCCGAGCCAGGGCTTGCCTACGGCTTCGACACCATGACCTTCCTCATCGCCGACGGCGGGATCGGCGGAACCTTCGACACCGTTTCCGATCCCTTCGCCGAGGAATATCCGTTCCTGGACGCAACCGTCGTCTATTCC
This sequence comes from Amorphus sp. 3PC139-8, assembly GCF_040750475.1. Classification (NCBI taxonomy): domain Bacteria; kingdom Pseudomonadati; phylum Pseudomonadota; class Alphaproteobacteria; order Hyphomicrobiales; family Amorphaceae; genus Amorphus; species Amorphus sp. 3PC139-8. The sequence continues at coordinate 25,389 of NZ_JABJVY010000028.1, forward strand.
GGAGGGACCGTTCGCATCGAGACGGTGCGCAGCAACGTCGACTTCGAAACTTATGCGACCACGCCGAACCAGGCGGCCGTCGCCGGCGCGCTGGATTCCCTGTCTCCGGATGCGCCGATCGTGGAAGAGGTCGCCGCGCTGAACGCGTCGACGACGCCGGACGCCTTGGATCAGCTTTCCGGCGAGGTCTATGCCTCGACCGCAATCACGATGGTGGAGGACAGCCGCTTCGTGCGCGACGCAGCTCGTGCGCGCATCCGTGGCGCGTTCGAGCGGATCGCGGATCCGTCGATGAATGTGCTGGCCTACGGTGAGACCGGGGCAACCGGCGAGACCTCGGCGGACGCGCCTGCCTTCGCCGCCTGGGGCCAGGGTTACGGCTCCTGGGGCAACTGGGATGGCTCCGGCGGCGTTGCGTCGGTCGATCGCTCCATCGGCGGCTTCGCCGTCGGTCTCGATCGGGCGGTCGGATCCGCCGCGCGACTTGGCGTGCTCGCAGGCTATGCTCAGTCGAGCGTCGATGTCGATGCGCGCCATTCGTCCGCTGATGTGGAGACGACCTCGCTGGGCGCCTACGCGGCGGCCCAGTTGGGCGGCCTGTCGCTGAGCGGCGGCGGTGCGTACGCCTGGCATTCGACCGACAGCGACCGCTCGGTTGCCTTCCCCGGCTTCAGCGATCAGCTCAGCGCGACCTATGATGCCCACAGCACGCAGCTCTTCGCCGAAGCGGCCTACGGCGTCGACGTCGGCCCCGGCCGGCTGGAGCCGTTCGCGGGGATCGCCTATGTCCATCTCGACACCGACAGCTTCACCGAGACGGGGGGTGCGGCTGCCCTGATGAGCCCCGGCTGGACCCAGGACACGACCTTCACCACGCTGGGACTGAATGCGGCTGCGGACCTCAACCTGGCCTATCTGCCGGTACGTTTGTCGGGGACGGTCGGATGGCGGCATGCGTTCGGGGATGTCGATCCCGGCGCGCCGCTGGCTTTCGCAAGCGGTGGCCAGAGCTATCAGATCACCGGCCAGCCGATCGCCGAAGATGCGCTGGTGCTCGATGCCGGTCTGGAGCTGCAGGTCGCGCCGGGCGCCCTGTTGGCGCTCAGCTACGCCGGTCAGATCGCCGACGGCGCCAGCGATCAGGGCCTGAAGGGCAGCTTCTCCTACGCGTTCTAATCTTGGAAGGGGCGGCGGGATCGCCGCCCTTCCTTTTGCCGTCTCGTTTCAGGTTTCGCTCTGGCGAAACCGGCGGCCATGCAGCGAGATGGAAAATCGGCTCGGGGTGCGGGCAAAGGCGGCGAGGCCTTCCAGCGCCGGACGGTCGTGGGCGACCACGGCGGTCGGGATCGTGCGCATGATCGCCTCGTGTGGCGCCTTCGCTTCGAAAGCCCGCCGGAAATGGCCGTCGGCCAGGAAGCCGCGCACCTTGGGTGCGATGCCGCCGGCGACGAAGACACCGCCGTGAGCCAGGAAAACCAGGGCGAGATCGCCGGCATAGCGGCCGAGATAGGTGCAGAACAACCGCAGCGCGGTTTTCGCGGTCTGATCGCCGGCGGTCGCGTGGTCGCTGATCTCCTCGCCGGTGTCGTGAGCCGGCGTCACGCCTTCCAGCGCGCAGACGCCACGGTAGATCCGCACCAGCCCCGGACCGGACAGAAGCGTTTCGCCCGTGATGCGGCCGTGGAAGTGTTCCAGGTGCGGCCAGAGCGCGAAGTCGTCGTCGGTCTCCGGCCCGAGCGACATGTGGCCGCCTTCGCCGGGGATCGGCGTGAGCTGGCCGGCCGCGCTGATCAGGGCCGCAACCCCGAGGCCGGTCCCCGGCCCGATCACCAGCCGGGGCGCATGAGCGCGCGTGGTCCCGCCGCCAAGCTGCACGAGATTGCTTTCGTCCAGCGAAGGTAGCGCCAGGGCGAGGGCTTCGAAATCGTTCACGACGACCACGTCCGACAGGCCGAAGGTGTGTAGCAGCTCCTCCGGGTCGATGGTCCAATCGGCGTTGGTGAGCTTCAGCGGCGCGAGATCGACCGGCCCGGCGATCGCCATCACGATCGATTTCGGCAGCATCGAAGTGCGGGCAAGGACGCCTTGTTCGATCGCGACGGTGGGGGAGGCGTAGTCGGACGTCGAGACGGTGGGGAAATGCTTCAGTTCGCCATAGGCGTCCGAAATGATCGCGAACCGGGCGTTGGTCCCGCCGATATCCGCGATCAGGACCGGGAACGCGAGCGGATCGTTGTCTGCGTGGGGCCGCGCCATCGGCTCTCCTCGTCTCCGGAAAGATCAAACGTGGACAACGCGCAACCGCCAACGCCGTTCGGGCGCCTGCGGTCCGCATCGGGGAAGATATGGGGCCAGAGCCCCGGCAGTGCCTCTCATTTGGCCGCGACGGGGCGGGCGGGTCAACGCACTTGCGGGCCGTGAAGCGCGGTTTCGGAATGGGCGGCGGCTACGACCGTCGCTGGCGTGACGCAATTACGGCCCCAATATGAGAGGATCGATGACAACGGTTCGACAGTGATACCGAGTTCCTTATGACCACACCCCTCAACCGGGCGAGCCACATCCGGCTGACCTCTCATCCCGGCGCCGGTGCGCCTGTCCGGTTTCCGATTTCATGGGGCGCGCCCACCGCGCGCGAGCGCGGGCCGGTGATCGGCAGCGTGACCCGTCCATCCGATCGTAACGTCATCGGGGCCTATGGTGGCGCTTACGCGCTCTACCGGGCGCTTGCGGTCGCGGCCGGCGCGCTCAACCCGATCCAGCGACCGGACCTGACCGATACCGCGCCGGTGGTGGATATCCCCGCAAACCCGGCCTGGCGCGACCCGGCGGCGATCGTCGCCCTGGATCCGTGGGGACATCTGGTGGGCGAGGCGTTCGCCGACGAGATCGGCGAGGGCGTCGACATCCGCCCCACCATCGCCGTCACGCGTGCCCAGCTCACCATGGCGGAGGTCGCCCAGGCGATCGATAAGGGCCGGCTCGTGCCCGATGGCGCAATCCTGCATCCCGGCGGCGCCGTCTCCGTGACCAAGATTGCGATCGATCCGGTCTGGCATCTGCCGGGGATTGCGCGTCGCTTCCAGGTGGCGGAGCCGACCTTGCGGCGGGTGCTGTTCGAGCAGACCGGCGGCATCTATCCCGAGCTCGTCACGCGCCCGGATCTGGCGGTCTTTCTGCCACCCATCGGGGGCGCGACGGTCTATATTTTCGGCGATCCGGCGAGGCTCGCCGATCCCGCCGGCCGCGTCACCTGTCGGGTGCACGACGAATGCAACGGATCGGATGTGTTCGGCTCCGATATCTGTACCTGCCGACCCTATCTCATCCACGGGATCGAGGAGTGCATCCGCGACGCCCAGACCGGGTCCGTCGGGCTCGTGGTCTACAACCGCAAGGAAGGCCGGGCGCTCGGTGAGGTCACCAAGTTCCTGGTCTACAACGCCCGCAAGCGCGCTGCTGCCGGCGACACGGCAGATGCCTATTTCGAGCGGACCGAATGCGTCGCCGGTGTCCAAGACGCCCGCTTTCAGGAGCTGATGCCCGATGTCTTTCACTGGCTCGGCGTGACGCGGATCGATCGCTTCGTGTCGATGTCGAACATGAAGTATGAGGCGTTGATCAACGCGGGCGTGGCGATCGGCGAACGGGTTGCGATTCCCGACGATCTGGTGCCGGCCGACGCGCACGTGGAAATCGAAGCCAAGAAGGCGGCCGGCTACTACGCGCCCACGCCGGCGGATGGGGCGATGCTTGGCGATGTTCGTGGACGGGGGATCGATGACGTCTCAGATTGAAGCGGCGCGCGCCCTGATGACGGCGGATGCGGTCCGCGCCGGGGCTCACCGGCTGTTCGCGCTTGCCGAAGAAGGGCGGCTTCCGGGCCTCAGCCTCCATCTCGATCGGCTCGACGAAGTCGCGGCCCGTGTGGTCGCGGTGACGACGGCCCGCTTTCCGGACCTGTCGGTGCCGCTGCATGCGCGCTGGCGCCATTTTGAGGCTGGCGGGCTCGATCGCTGGGGCATGCTCGCCGCCGCGCGCGGTTTCGACGATGCTCGCCAGGCGGCGCGCGCGGCGGGCGATCTCGCTGTCGTCAGCGTGCTTCTGGACGCCGGCGCGGGCGCCGACTGGCGCTACCACGAGGCGTTGACCGGCGAGACCCATGCCCGATCCGAAGGGCTTGCGATCGCCTCGCTGGCGATGTTTGCCGGCGGGCTGTTTTCCGGCGTTCCGGCCGATCCTCTGCGCGCCGATGCCATCGCGCTTGCGGCCCTGTCGGAGGAGGAGCTCGCCGCCGGCTTTCAGGCCGGGCCGGCCAATCCGCTGGTCGGGCTTTCCGGCCGGGTGCAGCTTCTCGCCCGTCTCGCCCATGTTATGGAGAACCGGCGCGACGTGTTCGCACTGGAGGACGACCCGCGCCCCGGCGGGCTGATCGATGCGCTGATCCTGAAGGCGGAAGAGGGAGAGCTGCCGGCGGCGGCGATCCTCGATACCGTGCTCGACGCGTTGACGCCCGTCTTTCCCGGCCGGATCGAGCTTGGAGGTCTGCCGCTCGGCGACACTTGGCATCATCCGTTGCTGGACGGCGCGGGACCCGGCGCCGACCTGGTTCCCTTCCACAAGCTCTCCACCTGGCTCGCGATGTCGCTGATCGAGCCGCTCGACCTTGCCGGCATCGCGGTGACCGATCTCGATGGCCTGCCGGGGTTGGCGGAATATCGCAACGGCGGCCTGTTTCTGGACGGCGGCGTGATCGCCCTGGCGGATCCCGCCGATGCCGAGCGCGTGCATGCCGTCGACAGCCCGTTGGTGGTGGGTTGGCGGGCGCTGACGGTGGTTTTGCTGGATCGGTTGGCAGAGGCGGTACGCCGTCGGCTCGAACTCGATGCGGACATCTTTCCGCTTGCTTGCGTGCTGGAAGGCGGTAGCTGGGCGGCCGGCCGGGCCATCGCCTATGAGCGTCGTGCCGACGGATCTCCGCCGCTTCGCATCGCAAGCGACGGCACGGTATTCTGATCGCGTGGGACGAAAAAATAGAGATTCGGCCTTTCACCAGCAGCGCGCGACCGCGCGCCGGCCCGCGCAGCCGCGAGCGTAAACGAGCTGGCGTGAGCGAGAAAAGGGAGCACCTATGCAGGACGTGACGGTGGTCGATCATCCGTTGGTGCGGCACAAGTTGACGCTCATCCGCTGCAAGGAGACCTCGACCGCCGGCTTTCGGCGCCTCGTGCGCGAGGTGGCGATGCTGCTCTGCTACGAGGTGACCCGCGATCTTCCGCTGGAAGATATCGAGATCGAGACCCCGATCGCGCCTATGCGCTCGCCGGTGCTTGCCGGCAAAAAGCTGGTGTTCGCCTCCATTCTCCGCGCCGGCACCGGGCTTCTGGACGGCATGCTCGACATGGTGCCGTCCGCCCGTGTCGCCCATATCGGCCTCTACCGCGATCCCGATACGCTGCAGGCGGTCGAATATTACTTCAAGGCGCCGGAAGGGCTGGATGAGCGGCTGACCATCGTGGTCGACCCGATGCTGGCGACCGGCCATTCGGCGATCGCGGCGATCGACCGGCTGAAGGAGCGCGGGGCGGGCGAGATCCGCTTCGTCTGCCTCCTCGCATCGCCGGAAGGGGTCTCCAATCTCCGCAGCCACCATCCCGACGTGCCGATCCTGACGGCGGCGATCGACGAGCGGCTGAACGAGCACGCCTATATCGTGCCCGGTCTGGGCGATGCCGGCGACCGGCTGTTTGGCACGAAGTGAACGCGCGGCGCGGTTGACGCGTTGTGGCACGACATCCCCGCTTCGGCGCAAACGGCGTTTCCAAGCCGGTTCGCCTGCGCTACGAGAACGTTCGTCAACGAAGACGGACCCGACCCAAGGATCTGCCCCATGTTTCCCAAGCCGAAAGCGAAGCTGACGCCGAACACCTACGCCTACGAGTCCGAGCCGATGGTGAAGGCGACGGGCTTTCGCGAGTACGACGCCCGCTGGATCTTCGGTCAGGAGATCAACATGATGGGCATCCAGGCCCTCGGCATGGGGCTGGGCACGCTTCTGAAGGAGATGGGCAAGCCTCAGGAGATCGTGACCGGCCACGATTTCCGCTCCTATTCGTCGTCGATCAAGATGGCGCTGGTTTCCGGCCTGATGGCGGCGGGGTGCAAGGTGCACGATATTGGTCTGGCGCTGACGCCGATGGCCTATTTCGCGCAGTTCGAGCTCGACGTGCCGGCGGTGGCTATGGTCACCGCCTCGCATAACGAGAACGGTTGGACCGGCGTGAAGATGGGTGCCGACCGTCCGCGCACCTTCGGCCCCGACGAGATGGGACGGCTGAAAGAGATCGTGTTGGAGGCCGCTTTCGACCTGTCCGGCGGCGGCTCCTACGTGTTCGTGGAGAATTTCCCCCAACGCTACATGGACGACCTGGTCAAGAACCGCGGTATCAAGCGGCCTCTAAAGGTAGTTGCGGCCTGCGGCAATGGCACCGCCGGGGCGTTCGCTCCGCAAGTGCTGGAGCGCCTGGGTGTCGAGGTGGTGCCGCTCGACACCGAGCTCGACCATTCCTTCCCGAAATACAATCCGAACCCGGAAGACCTGGAGATGCTCCACGCCATCCGCGACGCGGTTCTGGAGCATGGCGCGGACGTCGGGTTCGGCTTCGACGGCGACGGCGACCGCTGCGGCGTGATCGACGAGAAGGGCCAGGAGATCTACGCCGACGTGATCGGCGTCATGCTCGCCCGCGACCTTTCCAAGCTGCATCCGAACGCCACCTTCGTCGCCGACGTGAAGTCCACCGGGCTCTATCAGACCGATCCGGTGCTAAAGGAAAACAACGCCCACATCGACTACTGGAAGACCGGCCATTCCCACATCAAGCGTCGGGTGACGGAGTTGAACGCGGTGGCGGGCTTTGAGAAGTCTGGCCACTTTTTCTTCAATCCGCCGGTGGGACGCGGCTACGACGACGGGCTAGTCTCCGCGATCGCGATCATGGAGATGCTCGACCGCAATCCGGAAAAATCCATGTCGGACCTGCGCGGCGAACTGCAGAAGACCTGGCAGACCCCGACCATGTCGCCTCACTGCGACGACGAGAAGAAATACGGCGTCGTCGATAAGGTGGTGAAGCGCTTCCAGGACATGCAGGCCAACGGCGAGCCGGTTGCCGGCCATAAGATCGACGAGCTCGTCACCGTAAACGGCGTGCGCGTGACGGCCGACGACGGCACCTGGGGCCTGGTGCGCGCCTCCTCCAACAAGCCGGAGCTGGTGGTCGTGATCGAGAGCCCGGTGTCGGAAGAGCGCATGCGCGAGATGTTCAAGGCCGTCGACGGCGTGCTCCGGGAAAACCCGGAAGTCGGCGCCTACAACCAGAGCATCTAGTTTTATCGCTCGCGCGAGCTCGCTCCGCTCGCCGCTGCGCGGTCGCGCGCTGGTGGGGCCCCGATCTCCGCTCATTCCCGCGCAAGCGGGAATCCATAGGGCGGTGCTTGGGGGCTCGGAATTCCGAGCCCATTTGGCGCGAGAGTGAGCGGAGATTGATGTCTTGCCGCGCGAACGCGCGGATAGGGTTTAGAACATGAAAACCGTCTATTCGCCGGCCCATGCCGCCCATGCGCCCCGCCATGAGATCTCCGATGGCACGCTGAAGCCCGCCGTCGAGACCCCGCAGCGCGCGGAGATCGTGCTGTCGGCGGTGCAGGCAGCCGGGCTCGGCCCGATCGTGGCACCGGATCCGATCGAGCGGGCCTTCCTGGAGACGGTGCACGACCCGGCCTATGTCGCCTTTCTGGAGACGATGTGGGCGCAGCACCGGGCACTTGGCCGCGCCGAGGAAGAGGCGTTCCCGTTCGTCTGGCCGACGCCGGGGCTGAGGTCGGACCGGGCGCCGATCCATCTGGACGGACGGCTCGGATTCTATTCCTTCGATGCCGGCACGCCGCTGACGGCGGGGACGTTCGACGCAGCGTTGTCGAGCGCCTCGACTGCGGTGTCGGGAGCCGCGCTTCTGTCGGCCGGCGAGCGGGCGGCCTTCGCGCTCTGCCGTCCGCCCGGCCACCACGCCATGCGGGCGCGCTATGGCGGCTACTGCTTCTTCAACAACGCCGCGCTCGCCGCGGAACGATTGGTCGCCGACGGGCGCCGGGTGGCGATCCTCGACCTCGACTATCACCACGGCAACGGTACCCAGGAAATCTTCTGGGAGCGCGGCGACGTGCTGTTCGTCTCCATCCATGCCGATCCAGCGGAGGAGTATCCTTATTTCCTCGGCCACGCCGACGAAATCGGCGCCGGCCACGGAGAGGGCGCGACCTTCAACCTTCCGCTCGCCGTTGGAGCCGACTGGGAGACCTGGTCGCACGCTTTGGAACTTGCGCTCGCGACCATCGAGCGCGCCGGTCCGGATGCGCTGGTCGTCTCGCTCGGGCTTGATCCGTTCGAAGGCGATCCGATTTCGCGCTTTAAGCTGAAGACCTACGATTTTTCCCGCCTTGGCACCCGGTTGTCCAAGCTCGGCCTTCCGGTCCTGTTCGTGCTGGAGGGCGGCTATGCGGTGGATGCGTTGGGGGAGAACTGCGCGGCCGTGTTGACCGGGTTCGAGGCCGGCTGAGCCTACTGTCCCGTTCAAGTCGACGCGATTTGAACGGAAAGGGCGTGCTCAGGCGATTGAACCCGGAGCCATTTCTTGTCGGCCGGATATTTAAATCTGAGCGGTGGGGGCTCTAAGGCCGGCTTGCGATCAAATAGCGGTAGGCATAGTCCGCGACGATCGTGCCCTCCTGGTTGCGCACCCGGCAATTGAGACGCGCAAAGCCCCGGTCGGGTTTGGAGGCGGAGCGCTTCAGGTCGCTCCACCAGGCTTCGACGGTCAGTGTGTCGCCGGTTTTCACAGGGTTCGTGAAGGCGACGGAATCGATCCCGAGGCCCGACAGCACCACGAGCCCATTTTGCCCCTCCACCACGAGTTTGGTGCAGGCGGCGAGGGTGTGGATGCCCGATGCCACCAGCTCGCCGAACATGGATGTCTTGGCGGCGTCGGGATCGATATGGAACGGCTGGGGATCGAAGCTGCGGCCGAAGGCGATGATGTCGTCTTCGGTAAACGTCACCTTCAACGCCGGAAGTCGCGCGCCTTCGACAAGGTCCTCGAAATAGAGCGGAGCTGCGGCCGGATCGCCGCGGTCCTGTCCCGCCGATTTGAACGCGTCCGCTCTCGCCATCTGCTTCTCCCAACCCCAATCCCGTCCGTACGCTCTTCAACGAAAGGGCGGTTCGTCAAGGCTTTTGAGCAAATCGGACGAGAGCGAGCACCGGTTTTTCTGGGGACGGATCTGTGTCGGATACCCTCGTTTCGCGAACTCCCGCGAAACGAGGGCGCCGGATCTTCGGCGAGGCGGAGGGTGCCGCGATACAAAAAAGCGCGGGCCGTTGGGCCCGCGCTTCGTTTTCGTGCTCGGTTAGGATCGTGCCATCAGCCACTGCCACGCCAAACGGGACGTATGGCCAAGGCGAGACTTAGGCTGCCGAACCTCTTCGGAACGAGGGCGGCAATACAGGGCACGACCCAGGACGAGTTCATTAAGCATGGCAGCCTCCTTTCGAGGTTCTCGTATCTCTGTCGTGAGCTGAATATGCACATGGTGCGCTCATATTGCAAGAGAAAAAGTGCAATGGGTGCGCATAATCTCGATGCGATGGTGCGATGAACAGCACTATGTGCGTTCGCTTTCGCCGACCTGTGTTTCGGGATTTTGGTCTAATTTATTGTTATTAAACGATAATTTTCGATAGAAACACTCCTGATGAGCCGGCGCGGTGTCGCCACAGACGCCGGATCGGCGCCTATGCGCACGCCGTGCGCATCTCCTGCCCGGCTCGAAAGCGGCGCAATTGGCGTCATTTCGCTCAGAAGAAATTAACCCTGCCCTTCGATTCGCCCCCGCCAGCAGGTCGCGACCGGCTGCAATTAACGCTTGGGCAAGGGGCCGCTCGCCATGGTCCCGTCCATGAGGCCGTCGTCACGAGTGAGCCAAAAGAAGATCGGCGTGACGCGAAGCAAACGGACAAGCGGGAGGTGGGTCATGCGGACCCGCGTCAAACAAATGGATCGGATCGAACGCGACGGACAGGCTGGCGAACTGGGGCTGGTGGCAGCATTGCTGGCGTCGGCCATCGCCGTGGCCCTGGTCGCCGTGGGCGGTCCGATCGTCAATCTCGTGGGCTGGATTTTCGGCTTTGGTATCTGACGCAGGTTCGGAAGGGCGGGAAACCGGCTTTCTCGAAACTGCAGACAGGTAACGATCCGAAGCGCGACCGCGATTTAAAAATTCGGGGCGCTCCGGACGAGCCGACCCACAGGCACGGATGACGGGGCGGCGCTTCCGCGTCTTCCTGTCCGCCGTCAACCTGTTAAAAGACAAGGGTGCGTCGAGCTCCGATTGCGGATGTTCGGCGCACCCTTTTTGTTGATGACAGGGAGTAGAGACCTTGGACGCTTGCCTCGTCGACGCCGCGGCCGAACCTGGTGCCGTTCCCGTCTATGCCGCCACCACCGCGACGGTGGAGGAGACGATCGCGAGCCTGCCGCAGCCGATGTCCCAGTGGGCGCAGGCCAACGGGTTCGAGGGCAAGGCCGGCAGCGTTCTGGCCTGTCCGGACGCAAGCGGGCAGATCGTGGTGGCGCTGCTCGGTCTGGGCGCCCCCGGTTCTGAGGATCCGTTCGCGGCCGGCGCGCTCCACAAGCTGCCGCGCGGGACCTACAAGCTCCATCAGGGCTTCGACGATCTGGCGATGAGCGTGCTCGCCTTCGCCCTGTCCGGATACCGCTTCGAGCGCTACCGCTCCGAAAAGCCGGCAGCCGTCCAGCTCGTCATGCCGAGCGACATCGCTCGCCCGGACCTGGCGCGTGAGATCGAGGCGGTCCGGTTGGTGCGCGATCTCGTCAATACGCCGGCGAACGATCTCGGGCCCGCCGAGATCGCCGATGCCGCCCAGCGCCTGGCGGAGCGCTATGATGCGTCCGTGTCGGTGGTCGAGGGGCAGGCCTTGGAAGAGGGCTTTCCGATGGTGCATGCCGTCGGCAAGGCGAGCCCGCGCGCTCCGCTTCTGATCGATCTGCAATGGGGCGCGCCGGACGCGCCCAAGGTGACGCTGGTGGGCAAGGGTGTGGTGTTCGACACGGGCGGTCTCGACATCAAGCCGCCGAGCTCCATGCTCCTTATGAAGAAGGATATGGGTGGCGCGGCCCACGCGCTCGGTCTGGCCCAGCTCATCATGGACGCCAAGCTGCCGGTGCGGCTGCGCGTGCTCATCCCGTCGGCGGAGAACGCCATTTCCGGCGCGGCTTTCCGGCCGGGCGACGTGCTGCAGAGCCGTAAGGGGCTGACGGTGGAAATCGGCAACACCGATGCCGAGGGCCGGCTGATCCTGGCCGATGCGCTGGCGCTCGCCGACGAGGAGGCGCCGGAACTTCTGATCGATTTCGCCACCTTGACCGGTGCGGCCCGGGTCGGGCTGGGACCGGAGTTGCCGGCGCTGTTCACGGGTGACGATGCGCTTGCCGCCGACATCGCCGCCCATGCGGAGAAGATGCACGATCCCCTGTGGCGGCTGCCGCTTTGGCCGGGCTACAAATCCTGGCTGCGCTCGGACATCGCCGACGTGAACCATATCTCCTCGCAGCCGCTCGCCGGTGCGATCACGGCGGCCTTGTTCCTGCAGCGTTTCGTGGAGAAGGCGGCCGCCTGGGTCCATCTCGACGTCTACGCCTGGTCGTCGAGCGACCGGCCGGGTCATCCGAAAGGCGGCGACGCGCAGACGATACGGGCGCTCTACGCGCTCTTGAAGGCGCGCTACACGTCATGAGTGACGGGCAAGCGCTCGACCCGCGCCTGAACGCGATCCGGCCGGATCTGGCAGACGTACGGCTTGAGGGAACGGTGACGGCGGATCGGTTCGCCGAGGGAGAGCCGCGCCGGGTGCGGGCGGCAATCGGGCCGATGCGTCGGGCGCCACGGCCCGATGCGCCGCTCGATACCGAGGCGCTTGCCGGCGATCTCGTGCGCGTGTTCGAGGTGTCGCCGGAAGGCTGGGCCTGGGTGCAGCGAGAGGAGGATGGCTATGTCGGCTATCTCTCTGCGGACGATCTGGGGGCAGCCGATCCGGCCGCGTCGCATCGTGTCTTCGTCGCGGCGACCTTCCTGTTTCCGGGGGCGGACATCAAGCTGCCACCGCTCGGCAGCGTGCCGATGGGCGCCTCGCTGGCGGTAACGGGAGAAGAGGAGCGCAACGGTGTTCGTTTCGCCCGCTTGGAGACCGGCGGGTATGTGGTCGCCAAACACTTGGCGCCGATCTCCGCAAAGGTGTCCGACTGGGTGAGCGTCGCGGAAAGCTTCGTCGGCACCCCCTATCTCTGGGGCGGTACGACCCGGTTCGGGATCGACTGCTCCGGCCTGGTTCAGATCGCCTGCCGGATGGCCGGGATCGCAGCGCTGCGCGATTCCGACATGCAGGAACAGGCATTGGGGGAGCAGGTGTCTGAGGGGAAACCGCGCCGGGGCGACCTGCTGTTCTGGCCCGGCCATGTCGGCATCATGCTGGACGCGGACCGTCTGCTCCACGCCAACGCCTTTCATATGATGACGGCGATCGAGCCGGTGGCAGAGGCGATCGCGCGGATTGCCGAGGTCGTCGGTCCCGTCCGCACGGTGCGGCGGCTGGGGTGAGACGGCTGAGCCCGTGTCTCCTCAGAAAATCGGACCTGAGGTGAATTCCGCGACCTGGACCGGAGACGGTTACGAGTAGGAGCCGACGGCACGCCACGCTCAAGTCCGAAGGAACGACGGAGCGAGGGGGGAAGGTTGGGTGACAAGCTTGCCTTTGGCTTCGGGCTTTCTGTGGGTTTCTGAGGAAACCCCAGACTCCGCTTATTCCCGCGAAAGCGGGAATCCATAGTGAAATGGCGAATAGACTGAGGGAGGTCGGAAAGCGTTCCGCCTGTCTTGGTCGAGTTTTGTGCCGGTGGTCCGACTATTCGTTCCTCTCCAGCACCCTATGGATTCCCGCTTTCGCGGGAATGAGCGGAGAAAAACGGGTGGCCAGTCGCTATCAGCCGATTCACTGCTGGAAATGTCTGCCCGTCCAGAATCGGTCACGGGCAAATTCTAATATCCCAGCCCCCGATCCACGACGTTCTTTAGTCCTTCGCCGCGCTCGTAGGCCGCAATCTGCTGGAAGATGTTGCGGCAGATGGCATCCGGTGAGCTGTCGGCGGCGACGTGGGGCGTGACGATCACGTCCGGACGGGTCCAGAGCGGGCTGGCGGCCGGCAATGGCTCGGTCTCGAACACATCGAGCGAGACGCCCTTGAGGGTACCGTTGTCGAGGGCAGCCACGATATCGGCTTCCACCTGAAGCCGGCCGCGCCCGGCGTTGATCAGGAACGGGCCGCCCAGAGCGCCGTCCTGGGCAAGCTTGGCAAACAGTTCCCGGTTCAGGAGGCCGTGGGTGTCCCGCGTGAGCGGCAACAGCACGACCAGGATGTCGGTCCGGCCGAGAAAGGCGTCGAGCGCGCCGGCTCCGACGAAGGTTTCGATCTCAAGGTCCGATTTCGCCGTGCGACTCCAGCCGGCGACCTGGAAACCGAGCCGGGCAAGCGCGGAAGCGGCATCGGCCCCGAGCGCGCCGAGCCCCATGATCCCCACGCGCACGACGGCGGCCGGCGGCTGCGGCAGGTCGCGCCAGTCTCTTTGCTGTTGCTGGTGCAGATAGCCGAGCGCGTGGCGGTGATGCATCAGCACCTGCAGCACCACCCATTCCGTCATTCGCATGGTCATGTTCGGATCGACGATGCGGACGATCGGCACGTCGGGCAGCGTCGGGTCGGCAAGCAGCGCATCGACGCCGGCGCCGAGATTGAAGATCGCCTCCAGGTTCGGCAAGGCGGCGAGGCGTTCGCGCGGCGGCTGCCAAACCAGGGCGTAGCGGATCGTTTCCGGATCGTAGGCGTCGATGCCGTCGACGGCGATCGGACGGTCGCCGGCGGCGGCTTCGATGGCGGGCTGCCATGCGTTGGCGCCGAACCCTTGGGATGCAAACAGGATGCTCATGGGGCCGAGGTGCCGTCTCGCAGACAGGGCGTCAAGCCGAAAGCGCGATCAGCCCCCGCTGGCGGCCTTCATCGGCTTGGTCCGGCTTTCCTTGTCGCCTTCGTCGTCATCGAGCTCGAGGGATTCGATCCGGGTCCCGCGCTTGGAGACCTTCTCCGCCGAGATCACGATCTGCTCCACGTCGCGCTGGGCCTGGCCGAAATGCTGCTGCAGCTTCATCACGCGCTCGAATAGCCGGTTCACGTCGTCCATCAGATGGCCGACTTCGGCGCGAATGACATGGGCTTCCTCGCGCATGCGCGCGTCGCGAATGACGGTCACCACCACCTGGATCGCCAGATGCAGCAGCGTCGGCGACAGCACCACCACCCGCGCCCGATAGGCGCGCTGGACCACCTCCGGAAACCGCTCGTGGATCTGGGCGAACAGCGATTCCGACGGCACGAACACGAAGGCGAGATCCTGGGTCTCGCCGGGGATCAGATATTTCTTCCGCACGTCGTCGATGTGCTTGATCAGGTCGCGACGCGCGGCCTGCTGGGCCTCCTTCAGATCGTGATCGGTTTCCGCCTGCTCGATCCGGGCGAAGGACTCCAGCGGAAATTTGGCGTCGATGCAGAGGTCCGGCGCACCGTTGGGCAGATGGATGGCGCAGTCGGGCCGGGCGTTGTTGGAAAGCGTCGGCTGGAAGCTGAAGGCGTCTTCCGGCAGGCCGTCGCGAACGATCGCCTCCATCCGGCCCTGGCCGAACGCGCCTCGGCTCTGCTTGTCGGCAAAGATGCGGCCGAGCTGGGAGACCTGGTCGGAGAGGCCCGACATGGTTTTCTGGGCGCTGTCGATGACGGCAAGCCGCTCGTGCAGTTGGCGCAGGGTGTCGTGAGTGGTGTTGGAGGCTTCCGACATGGAAGAGCCGATCCGGCTGCCCATGCCGTCGAGGCGTTCCGACAGCGCGCGGGTCATTTCCGACTGGCGGCTGCCGAACACCTCGGCGACCGTCTGCAGCCGGCCGGAGGTTTCCGCCTGCATGCGGATCACTTCAGCGATCTGGGTTTCCAATTCCCGGGTTTTTTCTTGGGCTTGATGCTCGATTTCTGCCCGGGCGCGGTTGGCACGCAGAAGCGCCAGCACGACGACGATAAGGGCCACGAGCGCAAGCACCGAGACGACAATCAGCGCCTCGGCCGGCGTGACCGCATGACCGAACAGAACGAGAATCGGATCCGACATGGAGGAACTATAGCTGATTCGCGCTTTGTTCCGGTTGGCGCGGCCAACGGTTGCGCTCGTTTTCGTTCAAGGTGAAAAATGCGGCATATCGTGCGCCGGAATCGCCGTTTCCGGCGCGGCTGTCGTTGACCGAAAGCCTCTGAGTCCATAAATCCAGGCTATGTCGAAACGCCCTATTCTCGTCCTTCCCGATCCCGTCCTGCGCAAGGTGGCCGACCCGGTCGACTCCGTCGATGACCGCGTGCGCACCCTGATCGACGATATGCTGGAGACCATGTACGCCGCGCCGGGGATCGGCCTTGCGGCTCCGCAGGTCGGCGCGCTTGAGCGGGTGCTGGTCTGCGACGTCTCCCACAACGACGAGGAGAAGCGGCCGCTGGCGCTGGTGAATCCCGAGATCACCTGGCAATCGGAAGAGATGAGCGTCCACAACGAGGGCTGCCTGTCGATCCCGGAATATTATGAGGAGGTCGAGCGCCCCGCCCAGGTTTCGATCCGCTATCTCGACCGGGAGGGCCGGACGCAGGTGATCGATGCCGACGGCATTTTGGCGACCTGTCTGCAGCACGAGATCGACCATCTGAACGGTGTTTTGTTCATCGACTATCTCTCGCGGCTGAAGCGCGACCGTATCACCAAAAAGTTCGCCAAGCAGGCGCGCTACGCCGACTCCAAGTCCAAGATCCTGGCCTGATCAGGTTACGTGGGACCCGGTTTTCGCCCGGATCCCGTTCCCGGAAATCGCAGTTGAGGGAGACGGGAGAGGATGCCGCTCAGGCTCGTCTTCATGGGCACGCCCGACTTCGCCGTGCCGACGCTGACGGAGATCGTCGGCCAGGGCCATGATGTGGCTGCCGTCTATACGCGTGCGCCTGCCCGCGCCGGCCGGGGGATGGAGGCGCGCAAGTCGCCGGTCCATCAGGCGGCGGAGCGCTTCGGGCTGCCGGTGCTGACGCCGTCGAGCCTAAAGGGCGAGGAGGCCGCCGCCGGTTTTGCCGCCCACGGGGCGGATGCCGCCATCGTCATCGCCTACGGAATGATCCTGCCGCGCACGATACTGGATGTGCCGGAAGCCGGCTGCTTCAACGTCCACGCCTCGCTGTTGCCGCGCTGGCGCGGGGCGGCGCCGATCCAGCGTGCGATCATGGCCGGCGATCAGGAGACCGGCGTCGCCATCATGCGGATGGAGGCGGGCCTCGACACCGGGCCGGTGTGCATGGTGGAGCGCGTGGCGATCGGCGAGGACATGACCGCCGGCGATCTGCACGACGTCTTGGCTCGGCTCGGCGCCGATTTGATGGTCCGTGCCCTCGGTGCGCTGGAGCGCGGCTCGCTCGACGCCGTGCCGCAGCCGGATGATGGCGTCACCTATGCCGACAAGATCGACAAGGCGGAGGCACGGATCGACTGGTCGAAGCCGGCGGCCGCCGTTCACGACCAAATCCGAGGGCTGTCGCCTTTTCCCGGTGCCTGGTGCGAGGTGCCGGTGGGCGACAAGGCCGAGCGCATGAAGATCCTGCGCACTCGCAAGGTCGAGGGATCGGGAGTGCCGGGTACGCTTCTGGACGGCGAGGGCACGATTGCCTGCGGGGACAGGGCCCTCCGTCTGATCCAGGTGCAGCGAGCCGGAAAGGCGCCGATGACCGCGGAGGACGTCCTGCGCGGGCTCCGACTGGAGCCGGGCGCGAAGCTGCTGTAAAGCCCAGCCTGTTCCATCTTGCGCTCACTCCGGCGAAGGCCGGAAGCCAGGGCGATCCGACGGGTGCTTGCGAAACCTTCACAGGACTCCGGCTTTCGCCGGAGTGAGCGGAGGGTGGGGCAGCTCCCGGACCAACCGGACAGACTTCCAGGCAGTCCCTCCATGCCCCGCTACAAACTGATCATCGAATATGACGGGGCCGGCACCGTTGGCTGGCAGCGCCAGGCGGAGGGAAAGTCCGTCCAGGGCCGTCTAGAACAGGCGATTGCGGCATTTGCGGGCGAAACGGTCACCGTCGGCGGGGCGGGGCGCACCGACGCCGGCGTGCACGCACTTGGCCAGGTGGCTCATGTCGACCTTCCCCGCGATTGGCCCAGCGATACGGTGCGCGACGCCACCAACGCCCACCTCCGTCCCGACAGGATCGCGGTGGTGGCTGCGGACCAAGTCGGGGACGATTTCGACGCGCGCTTTTCCGCCCGCGCGCGCCACTATCTCTACAGGATCGTCAACCGGCGCGCGCCGCTCTGCCTCGACGCCGGGCACGCCTGGCAGGTGGCGGCGCCGCTCGACGCCGAAGCGATGCATGCCGCCGCCCAGACGCTTCTCGGTCGTCATGACTTCACGACCTTTCGGTCCGCACAGTGCCAGGCGGCGAGCCCGGACAAGACACTTGACCGGCTCGACGTGATGCGGGCCGCCGACGAGATCAGCGTGCAGGCCTCGGCCCGGTCGTTCCTCCACAATCAGGTGCGCTCGATGGTCGGCTCGCTGGTTCAGGTCGGGCTCGGCAAGTGGCGCCCCATGGACCTCAAGGCCGCGCTCGATGCCGCCGACCGTGCCCGCTGCGGCCCGGTCGCCCCGCCCGACGGGCTCTATCTGACGCGCGTCGATTACTAACCCGGACGGAAGGATGGGCTGCCGCCCGTCTGCCTTGCCATATCCGGGAAAGCATCTTAAGCGGGCGAGGTAATGACGGGTCCCCCGCCGGGCGGGCCGATCGACGAATGCGACGATGGAAGGGGCGATGGCCGACATGTCCGACTTTGGCAAACCCGCGCTTGCCGACCTCATCCGGACCATCCCCGACTATCCCAAGGCCGGAATCCAGTTCCGCGACGTCACGACCTTGATTGCCGACCCGGTCGGGTTGAGGACGGCGGTCGACGGGCTGTTGTGGCCCTATCTGCGCGAGCCGGTGGATGTGGTCGTGGGCATCGAGGCGCGTGGCTTCATCCTGGGTGGCGCGGTCGCCCACGAGCTTGGCCGCGGCTTCGTTCCGATCCGCAAGAAGGGCAAGCTTCCCGGCAAGACCATCGGCCAGGACTACACCCTGGAATATGGTGTCGACACGATCGAGATCCACGCCGACGCGATCGCGCCGGGCCAGCGTGTCCTCGTGATCGACGACCTGATCGCGACCGGCGGAACCGCAATCGCGGCAACCGAGCTTTTGCGCCGGTCGGGCGCGAGTGTGGTCGGGGCGGCGTTCGTGGTCGATCTGCCGGACCTTGGCGGCTCGCAGAAGCTGCGCGAGAAGAGCGTTGTGGTGCACACCCTGGTGTCGTTCGCCGGGGACTAATCCTTCGTTTTTTATGCAAGCGAGCGGCCGTGGCGCTTATTCCTCCTTCGAGAAATGATGCAGAACGATTCCCGAGGTGGTCGCCACGTTGAGGGAATCGAATCCGGCCGCAATCGGGATCCGGACCGTCTGCAACCGCTCCAGAACCGAGGCGGGGAGACCGGGGCCCTCCGCGCCGAGAAATACCGCCACCCGGCGAAGCCGGGGCCGGGCGGCGAGCGTTGTGGTTCCGTCGGTGGCGAGGCCGAGGCACGTCAGTTCGGCCGCTTCAAGACCCGCCGAGAGAGCCTCCGCGTCGTCGAACCGGGCGAACGGTACGAGCAAGCTGCCGCCGACGGAGACCCGGATCGCCTTGCGGTAGAGCGGATCGCAGGAAGTTGCGTCCAGAAGCACCGCATCCGCGCCGAAGGCGGCGGCATTGCGGAAGATGCCGCCGACATTGTCGTGGTTGGCCAGTCCGATCGCGACCACCACCAGCGCGGACTCGTCTCGCGGCGGCAGCAGATCGCGCCAGTCGGGCAACGGGTCGCGGACGCCGTGGCCCAGGAGCCCACGATGAATGGGAAAGCCGGCGATCCGGTCCATCACCGGGCGGCTCGCCACATAGACGGGGCAAGTCGAGCCGGTCTCCTCGACGAGCGCGCGCACGGCATCCACGCGGTTTTCCGCGACCAAAAGCGATACCGGCTTGAAGCGGGACCGCGTCAACAGCACCCGGAGCACGACGACGCCTTCGGCGATGAAGCTGTTTTGGCGGCCGACGAGATCGCGCTCGCGGACATCGCGATAGGCCTCGATGCGCGGATCGTCCGGGTCGTCGATGGAGAAAAAGGCGGGGCCGGCCGCATCCGCCATCAGCGTGCGCTCTCAAGCTCCTCGCGGAGCATCTCCAATTCCAGCCAGCGCTCCTCCGCCGCATCGCGCTCGGCGGCCTTCGTCTCCAGCGCCTTGGTGGCGGTGTGGAAGCCGTCGGGGTCCTTGGTGAAGAGGGCCGGGTCGGCAAGCCTCTCCTGGAGTTTCGCGATCTCGCTTTCCAGCGTTTCGATCTTGCCGGGCAGTGTCTCCAGATCGTGCTTTTCGCGGAAAGAAAGCTTGCGGCGCGTCTCCGCACGCGCCGGCTTGTCCTTGCCTTTGTCGGGGGAGGCGGTGCGCTTGGCTTCCTCTTTCGGCTCCGAGGCGCCGGGGCGTGCGCCGCGCTGGGCGAGCATGTCGGTATAGCCACCGGCATATTCGATCCAGTGCCCGTCGCCCTCGGCCACCAGAACCGAGGTCACGGTGCGGTCGAGGAAGTCGCGGTCGTGGCTGACCAGGAGCACGGTGCCGGAATAGTCGGCCACCAGCTCCGCAAGCAGGTCCAGGGTTTCCAGATCGAGGTCGTTGGTCGGCTCGTCCAGCACCAGCAGGTTGGAAGGGCGGGCGAAGGCGCGCGCCAGCATCAGCCGGCCTCGCTCCCCGCCGGAAAGCGCGGAAACCGGCGAGCGGGCCTGCTCGGGCAGGAACAGGAAGTCTTTCAGGTAGCCGGCCACGTGGCGCGGGGTTCCGCCGACCATTACGGTGTCGCCGGAACCGCCGGTCAGAGTGCGCCATAGGGTCTCGTTGGGGTCGAGCGCCGCGCGGCGCTGGTCGAGGGAGACCATCTCGAGCTGGGTGCCGAGCCGAACCTTGCCTTCGTCCGGGGCGAGATTGCCGGTCAGGAGATTGATCAGCGTGGTCTTGCCGGCTCCGTTCGGGCCGACGATGCCAAGCCGATCGCCCCGGTTGATCTCGATGGAGAGGTCGCGGACGATCGGACGGCCCTCGAACGACTTGGACACGTTCTCCGCCGCGATCACGCGTTTGCCGGACGCGCTGGCCTCGGTCGCCGCCATGGAAACGGTGCCGGCCGAGCGGCGCAGGTTGCGGCGCTCGTCGCGCATGTTTTGAAGTGCGCGCAGCCGGCCCATATTGCGCTTGCGCCGCGCGGTGACGCCGTAGCGCAGCCACTCGGTCTCATGCGCAATGCGCTGATCGAGCCGGGACCGCTCCTTCTCCTCCGCCGCCAGCACCTCGTCGCGCCAGTCTTCGAAATGGGCAAAGCCCCGATCGAGCCGGCGGGTGGTGCCGCGATCCAGCCAAACCGTCGCGTTTGACAGGGCCTCCAGAAAGCGCCGGTCATGGCTAATGAGAATGAGGGCGCCGCGTCGCGCCTTCAGCGTGGCTTCCAGCCATTCGATCGCCGGCAGGTCGAGGTGGTTGGTCGGTTCGTCCAGAAGCAGAATGTCCGGTTCCGGCGCGAGGGCGCGCGCAAGCGCGGCCCTGCGAGCCTCGCCGCCGGAAAGGCGCGCCGGATCCTCTTCGCCGGTCAGTCCCAGCGCCTCGATCAGGATCTGGCCGGAATGGTCGGCATCGCCCGGCGCGAGACCGTCGTCGACATAGTCCCGTACGGTGGCGAAACCCGAAAGGTCCGGCTCCTGGCCGAGATAGCGGATGGTTGCGCCCGGCTGCAGGAAGCGGCGGCCGGAATCGGCTTCGATCAGCCCGGCCACAATCTTCAGGAGCGTCGATTTGCCCGATCCGTTGCGACCGACCAGACAAAGGCGCTCCTGAGGCCCGAGCGCGAGTTCGGCGCCATCGAGAAGGGTGGTTCCGCCAAAGGTCAGGCGGATGTCCTGCAGCATCAGGATCGGTGGTTGAGCCATAAGCGTGCGGCGGTCCCAATCAGTTGTGCGATCGCTCGACAGATAAGCCCGATCGCGGCGCGATGAAACCGGACCGGTGCGTGCCCTGCCACAGCGTCGCGGACAGGAAGGTTAAGCCGGTGTTAACCAATTCGGAGCGACCTTGATCCTCGGTTGCATCGGGACGGGATCCGAACCGCCCGAAGATCAGAGGGTGAGGAGGGCAATATGGCAGTCTATACGGTCTATTACGGTGCGAGCGCCACCCGCTCGAGTGACTTCGACAAGACGCTGAGCGAGCGTTTCGGCGAGACCTACCGCGTCAGCAACGAGCTATGGCTGATCGACACCGGGCGCGAGGCGGATGCGATCTACGGAGCCCTGAAAGGCAGCGTCCATTCCGGCGATCGGCTGTTCATAGCCGAGATCACCCGCGACTTCTTCCCATGGCTGTCCCAAAGTGCGCTCGGCTGGCTGTTCGCGCCCGAGCGGTCGTGGAAGGGGCGCTATGTGGCCCGCGAGGTCGCTGAGCGGATCTATGCGGCCGCCGCTTAAGGCCGTGTTAAGGCCACGCGCCCGAGTTTTCTGTTAGCTCAAAAAAATGCGGAGAATGATTCGCGCCTGAAGCGTGACTGCATTTGCGCGATGCCCCTTGAGTCTCAGTGGGTTGTCGCGAAGCGCTTATCTTAAGCATTAAGATAGAGCGACTCTAGACTACCATAGTGCATCTTGACGGCATTAGTCATGCCGCAGGATGCTCCCGCCTCGAGTTTTTTGTACCTGCGTATCTTGGGGGGAAGCGCCAAGTTGGCTTGGAACGATGTGGTCGATCGGCCATCCGGGGTCATGCCCGGAAAGTGGCCGGAGAAGTCCGCGCGTCCGGGAGCCTATGGCCCCTGGCGGCGGCCGGTTCCGGTCGCGCTCGCGAACCCGGTGCGTCCGCGCCGCTTCGCTTCCTATCCGGACCCCTCAGAGGTGGTCCGGGAGAATTTCAGTTTCGCCCAAAACTGGGAAGATGTGTATCTCTGGCGCGCGCTCAGCGACGTCGAACGCGGCTTTTATGTCGATGTCGGGGCGCTGGATCCGGCGTTCGATTCCGTCACCAAGCTGTTCTACGATCGCGGTTGGAGTGGCGTGAACGTCGAGCCCGGCTCCAGCTACGCCAGGCTCGCGGCCGCCCGGCCGCGCGACACCAATCTTCAGGTCGTGGTCGGTGAGACGGTCGGCGAGGTCGATTTCCACGAGGTCTTGAACGGTGGCGAAGGGCTCTCCTACGTTGCCGGGCGTGGGGCAAATGCCGTGCTCTCCTGGCCGACCGCACGCCGACGGCGGTTGGCCATGCGCTTGCGAGACATTCTCGACCTGCATGCTGGCGGCCAGGACATTCATTTCCTGAAGATCGACGTGGAAGGCTCGGAAGCCGACGTCGTGCGCTCCGCCGACTGGACGCGTCACCGGCCGTGGCTCATCGTGGTGGAGGCCACTGTTCCGACGTCGTCGACGCCGAGCCATCAGACGTGGGAACCGATCCTGCTCGAGGCCGGATATGAGCGGGTCTTCTTCGACGGCCTCAACATGTACTATGTGCGGCAGGAAAGCCGCGAACTGGCGGCCGCGTTCGATCGTCCCGTCAGCGTGCTCGACGGCTTCCGCCAATTCGATGCGGTGGTCGCCGCGATGCATGCCGATTTGATCGCGCTGGAGACGGCGCTCGATACCGCCACCAGCCGTCTCAGTCAGACCGGGGCCGGCGCGGGCGAACCGGATAGCGCAAGCCTGTCGGCGCTCCTGGAGCCGGTTAAGGCGCAGCTCGGCGGCGTCCGCGAGGATACGGCGACGCTGACGCGTCTGCGGACGCGCTACCGGCTGGACGGCGCGACGGCGGAGCTGCGGTTCGGCCTGTGGACGGCCCGAAAGCTCAGAAAACTGCGCCGGCTGGTGTCGAAAATCGGTGGAGCTGCCATCACTCAGTGAGGGTGCGGACTGCCAGAACCCAGCCAGTGGTCACGGCCGTCGACACCAGTCCGAACGGCAGGACAGTGCGGGTGAAGGCTGTGAAGGTGAAAGGTCGAACGCCCAGCCGCTCGGCCTGTTGAACCACGATCACGTTGCTTGCCGCGGAAATGATGAAAACATTGCCGGCGAGTGTGGAGACTGCGGCAAGGGCCATCAGCGTCGGCGTGGTCAGGCTCGGCGCGAGCTTCAGATACATGTCGACCAACGGCACGTTGGAAAAGAGCTGGCTTCCGACGAAGGCGACGATGGCAGCCACAAGCGGCTCGCCGAGACGGGTCCGCAGGTCTCCGAGCAAAAGCTGAAGCGAGCCGGACTCAATCAGCGCTTCCGTCACCACGAACATGGCGAGAAAGAACACCAGCGTCGGCCAGTCCGCTGCGCGCAGAAGTGCGCAACGATGGCGCGCAAACAGATAGGTGGGAGCGCAGGCGAGCAGAGCGAGCGCTCCGAGCGAGAGGGGACCGGTTTCGCTCACGCTTCCCGTAAGCCCGGTTCCGATCACGACGATGGCGAGCAGTCCCGCCGAGACGAGCGCCGGCCAGGTGCGTTCGCGCAAAGCCTTCGGGTGCGCAAACGCGTGCGCGACCTCGGGTGCGGGCGGGATGGCCCGGCCGTACCACCAGGCCGTGAGGGCGAGTAAAGCGAATGTCGGCACGATCAGCCAAACGAGAAAGACGCGAAACGGATGCTCCAACTGGCCGGCGCTCGCGATCAGGAGATTCTGCGGATTGCCGATCGGTGTCGCCATGGAGCCGACGGTAACCGCGACGCAAAGCGCGACCAGCAACCGGCGTGGGTCGAGCCCGGCCCGCGTGGCAAGCCGGATGGCAACGGGCGTGCCGATGATGGCGGCGGCATCGTTGGTCAGGAGCGCGGCGACCAGTGCGAACGTGAACACCAATCCACCGACCAGCAGGTGGGGGGAGCGTTTCCGCGCCAAATGGGTCGCCAGGGCATCGGAGGCGCCGGAGCAATGCAGCGCTGCCCCGATCGAGAACACGGCGAACAGGTAAAAGATCACCGTCCAGTTGATCGCGTTGAGCGCGTCGGCGGGACCGATCTCGCCGGCGACAAGGAGCACCACGGCGCCGCCGAGCATGACGTGCCAGATCTTGAGCCCGGCTGGGAGCCATTCGCGCACGGCGATCAGGAGGAAGACGACGATCGAGACGGCGAGGCTCAACGGCATGGCGTCGCCGGCTCATGCGGCCTGACGAGGGGCGCCATGATTGTTTCGCTCATTCGCTCACAAGGTCGCATTGGACCGACTCCGTGCCGCGTGTAGAAGGCGGCGAGAGGCGTGCCCGTTGCCATGAATGTGCGGGCAACGCGGCCATCGAGCGGGGAGAAAATCATGACCGAAGAGCTGATCGATCGCCTGGCGATCCGCGACCTGGTGGAAAACTGGGCGGTCTGGCGGGACGCCGGCGATTGGGAGCGGTTTCGCACGGTCTGGGCGCCGGAAGGCCGCATGATGGCGACCTGGTTCCAGGGAACGGGGGACGAATTCATCGCGGTGAGCAAGCGCGGTTTCGAGAATGGCGTCAACATCCTGCACTTTCTGGGCGGGACGTCGATCGATCTCGCCGGCAACCGCGCCATCGCCCAGACCAAGATGACGATCAACCAGCGCGCCGAGGTCGCCGGGGTACTCGTCGACGTGGTCTGCACCGGCCGCTTCTACGATTTTTTGGAGAAGCGCGACGGAGCCTGGCTCCTGGTGCTACGCCAGCCGATCTACGAGAAGGACCGCATGGACCCGGTCGATCCTGCGGCGAAAATGGAGCTCGATCCCGAACTGCTGGCGCGCTTTCCGGTCGGCTATCGCCATCTGGCCTATCTGCAAACCAAGCTCGGCTTCACCGTGAAGCCCGACATGCCGGGATTGTTCGGCGAGGTAGTCGAGGGTCTTTACGCGCGCGGTGCGGATTGGTTGTCGGGCAAGCCGCTCTGACGGCGCTTTTGGCTTGCAAAGAGGCGACACGCTGTTGTCGAGCGTGCCGCACCTAAGAGCCCACATAATTGTTTTAACGCGTTTTTCGGCGGAGAATCGGTATCCGCTTCGCCCGAAAACGCTTTACTTCAGGCACGCGACCATGTCGCCCGCCAACTCTTGAAGCAGGTTCGGATAAAGCGCCGGACCGGGTGTGAGGTCGACGCCGAGCGGGTCCAGAGTGCCCTGGCGCGCATCGGTTCCCTCGATCAAGATGGCGATCAGGCTCGTATTGAACTGCGGTTCGACGAACACGCAGGTGGCGTCGAGCGACCGGATCGTGTCGCGGATTTCCTGCACCCGCGCCGGCCCCGGCTTTGAGGCATCGCTGAGCGAGACGGCGCCCGCAGCCTCCAGGCCGAACCGATTTTCGAAATAGTGGTAGGCGTCGTGGAAAACGATGAACGGCTTGTCGCGGACGGGGGCGAGTTCGGCGGTGACTTCGGCCGCCGCGATATCGATCTCCGCCTTGCCGGCCTCGGCGTTCTTGCGATAGGTCGCCGCGTCGTCCGGGTCGGCCTGGGCTAAGGTTTCGGCGATCCGGTCCAACCAGACCTTGGCGTTTTCCGGGTCCAGCCAGGCATGCGGGTCGATGCCATGGTGCTCATGCGCGTGATCATGCTCGTCCGCATGATCATGTGCCTCCCCATCGTCGTGGTCGTGCGCCTCATGATCCTCGTCATGATCATGGCCGTCCTCGTCGTCGTGATGGTGGGCCTCGAAGGTCGCGCCCTCGCGGAAATCCAGCCGCATGGTGCCGGGCGCGTCGATCAGGGCAACGGAGGTCGCATCGCTTCCAAGCGTGCCGATCGCCCGCTCCAGCCAGGGGGTCAGCTCCGGCCCGACCCAGAACACCACCTCAGCCCTATCCAGGAGGGCGGCTTCGGAGGGCCGCATCGCGTAGCCATGAGGCGAGGCGTTCGGCGGCAGGATCCGGCTCGGCTCGCCGACACCCTGCATCACCCGGGCGACCAGCGAGTGGACCGGCGGAATGTCGGTGGCGACGGCCGGCGGCTCGGCCCGGGCGGCCGTGGTCCCCAGCAGCGCAGCGCCGACAAGGGCCAATCCGATCTGTCTCATGAGTACTCCTTCAAGCGGGCCATGGCGGGTGGCCATGATCCGAATTTACGTAATATTATAACATTACTCTTTTGCACCGGAAGCAACTGGCTTGTCCAGCCGTCTCAGCCAAGAAAGTGAGCAAGCCGCGTGACACAGTGCACCAGCCGTGAGATCGGAGAGGGCGCGACCGACGGCGTCTAGCATTTTGTGGCGTCGGCGAGGATTGGAGAACGAATGAGCCTGATAACGGGGCGCGGGGTCAGCGTCGAGCTTGGGGGACGCACGATCCTGCGCGACATCGACGTTGCGATCGAGCGCGGCGAGATCGTCACCGTCGTCGGGCCGAACGGGTCCGGGAAGTCGACCTTCATCCGCGTTCTGGTGGGGGCGATCCGGCCGTCGCGAGGTCAGGTGAGCCGTGCGCCGGGCTTGGTGGTCGGCTATGTGCCCCAGCGGCTGTCGCTGGACGCCACCATGCCGCTGACCGTGGCGCGCTTTCTCGGCCTGCCGAAGCGGCGCCCGGCGGCGGACGTGGCGGCGATGCTCGAACATGTCGGCGTTGCCGGGCTCGGCCGGCGGCAGATGAGCGCGCTCTCTGGCGGCCAGTTCCAGCGCGTGCTTTTGGCGCGGGCGCTCTTGTCCAAGCCCGATCTTCTGGTGCTGGACGAGCCAACCCAGAGCCTCGACCAGCCCGGCACGGCGGCGTTCTATCGGCTGATAGAGACGGTGCGCCGGGAACTCGGCTGTGCGGTGCTGATGGTGAGCCACGATCTGCACGTTGTCATGAGCGCCTCCGACAGGGTGTTGTGCATCAACGGCCACATCTGCTGCGAGGGCACGCCGACGGTGGTTTCGGCCGCGCCGGAATATCGCGCGTTGTTCGGCTCCGGCACCCAGGGCGCGTTCGCGCTCTACCAGCACAAACACGACCACCACCATCCCGAGAGCGAGGGGACGGCCTCCGATGCTTGACGATTTTCTCGTCCGCGCGGCCCTTGCCGGCGTTGGGCTCGCAGTGGCTGCGGGACCGATCGGGTGCTTCGTGGTGTGGCGGCGGATGGCCTATTTCGGTGACGCCACGGCCCACGCGGCGATCCTGGGGGTCGCGCTCTCGTTTGCGTTCGAAGCGTCGATCTTCGTCGGCGTGCTCGGGGTGGCGATCGCCATGGCGCTGGCCGTCTCCTCGCTCGCCGGGCGCACCTTTCAGATGGACACGCTGTTGGGCGTTGCCGCCCATGGCGCCCTGGCCGTCGGCCTGGTGGCGTTTGCGCTCACGGCGCGCGCCGGGCTCGATATCGAAGCCTATCTGTTCGGCGAGATCCTGGCCGTCAGCCGGTCCGACTTGGCGGTGATCTGGGGCGGCGCACTGGCCGTGCTCGCACTGCTTGGCTGGCGCTGGTCCGCGCTTCTGACCGCCACGCTCGACCGTGATCTCGCGGCCGCCAGCGGTCTCGATCCCAAGCGCGAGCAGATCATCCTGACGCTGGCGCTGGCGGTGCTGGTGGCGGTCGCGATCAAGGTGGTGGGCGCGCTTCTCATCACGGCGATGCTGATCATTCCGGCGGCCGCGGCCCGACCGTTCTCGCGGACGCCGGAAACCATGGCGGTGCTGGCCACGCTCATCGGGGCGGCATCGGCCTTGCTCGGCCTCTGGGCATCGTTCCATTTCGACACGCCCACCGGCCCGACCATCGTATCGGCCGCGCTTGCGTTGTTCGCGATATCCGGCGGGGCGATCATGATCCGCGGCCACGATCAGCATTGAACGCAAATCCAGGAAAAGTGGGCACCGGTTTTCCGTCCGGATTTGCGCGGGAAAGGCCAAATCCAGGAAAAGTGGGCACGGGTTTTTGTAGGTTTTTGCCGCTCACGCCAGCTCGCCTCGCTCGCGGCTCGCGCGAGGGCGGCCTCGGAGCGTTTTCAGGCGAAGTGGGAACCGGTTCACCGTCCGGAAACGCGTCGCGACAAAGCCCGGCGCGCGGTCGCGCGCTGGCTTCGGGATTTTCAGGCGCGGTGGCCGTAATAGAGCGAAACGACGTGCTGGGCCTCGGCGAAGAACAGCCAACGTGAGGCGGCAATGCCGGCGAGATGGACCGGGATTGCGACCAGCAGGACCGGCCATAGCGCGGGGACGGCAAGCACCAGCGCGATTGCGAAGAACGGCAGCACGAAGCCGAGCACGAGGGCGACGCGGCGCAGCGCCGCCGCTCGTTGTCGGCCGATCCGAAACACCATCTCCTTCATGAGATAGTTCGGCGAGGTGTGAGGCGCTTCCAGCAGCCGCACCCGCCCGATCCCGGGAAGCCCGATCGCCGTCTCCGGGCTGGAGCCGTCTGCGTCGAGGCGGACATCGGCCGCCCGCGCGCTCCAAAACAGCCAGGTTGCCGCGGCGGCGATCATGATCAATTCGGCCAGTGTCAGGAGCGTCGGTTCCGGCGCGCCGGAGACGGGGGCGAGCGCGGAGAGGGTCAGCGCCCCGCCGGCGAGCGCGATCGCTTGGAACAGGAGCGAGGTCGGCGGCTTAGACCAGCGCGGCACGGCCTTTAGCGAGCCGTAGATCATGGAGGTGCAATAGATGGTGACGACCGCACCGGCAGCGGCCGGCAGCCCGAGCCAGAGCGTGCGCTGTCCGTAAACCACCCAGGCGAGCGCGTAGAGGCCGAACAGGATGAGGGTCGCGATCGAGACCACGCCTTCGCGCGAGAGCCAGGACGTCCGCCACTGGGAGAGGGCACGCCAGGCGCGCTGAGGATTGCCCAGATGGCCGAGCGAGGCCAGCAGGCCGATGGAGGCGAACGCCAGCGCAAGCCCGGAGGCCAGCAGGGCAAAGACGATCCCGTCCGGCCCGAGCCCCAGCCCGAGCCAGACCATCAGCCCGAACCCGATGCCGGACAGCGTCGTGAAGACGATGATGGAGGGGGCCGGATGCATCAGATGGTCTCCCGTTTGATGAGAAACATCCCGCTGTCACGGCGTTTCGCTCGACCCGCACCGGTCCCCCATCCTCCGCTCATTCCCGCGAAAGCGGGAATCCATGCTGACTTTCGACGAACCGGAGCAGCGGAGCCGTTTCTGATCCTGAATGCTACCAAAGCCCACGCGGTCAGTCCCGCAGAGATCGGCTCTGCCGCCCTATGGATTCCCGCTTTCGCGGGAATGAGCGGAGTAAAAGGTGTTTGCCAAGAGCAAGCCTCTGTGGCCTTCGCGGGAATGCGCGGAGTTTCGGGCTGTCGTTTCTCATCAAAATGGCTCCTCATCCGAGCTTCTCCAGCGCTCGGTCGAGCCAGCCGAGAAAACCGGTCGCCTCCGGTTCGCAGAGCGCGGCGAGGTCGATCTTATCCGGCGCGTCGATGTCCGCCTTGGGCCGGGGCGGCAGGTAGCGGTTGACGGGCTTGGTGCCTTGTTCCGGCATCAGCTCCACGCCGCCGCGCTCCGCCACCAGCTTGGAGACCTCGGACTCCGGGTCGGCAAGGTCGCCGAAATGGCGGGCGTTCGCGGGGCAGGTGCGCACGCAGGAGGGCACCCGGTCCACCTCCGGAATGTTCTCGTTGTAGATTCGGTCGACGCAGAGCGTGCATTTCTTCATGACGCCGGCGTCCGCGTCCATTTCGCGGGCGCCATAGGGACAGGCCCAGGCGCACAGCCCGCAGCCGATGCACCAGTCCTCGTTGACCAGCACGATGCCGTCGGCGGAGCGCTTGTAGCTTGCCCCGGTCGGACAAACCGTGACGCACGGTGCGTCGTCGCAATGCAGGCACGATTTCGGAAAATGAACGATCTGGGCGCTCGAGGCCGCGCCGCCGCAGCGGCTTTCGGCGGGCGCCACCTCGAAGGTGTGGATGCGGTTGAGGAACGAGCCGGACGGAGCGTCGCCATACGGATCCTGATCGGAGAGCGGCGCGCCGTAGCCGCCGGTGTTCCACTCCTTGCAGGCGATCACGCAGGCATGGCAGCCCACGCAGGTATCCAGGTCGATAACGAGTCCGAGCTTCTTCTCCGTGGTTTCGGGAAGCGTGGTCATGTCCATTCCTCCCCGTAGGCGAGATCGTCGGGGCCGACGCCGACGGGCGAGGCCTGCGCCGGCAGGTGCGGTTCGCTGAAGGGGCCGGGCTCCGCCTTTTCGATCTTCACGCGCAAATCATACCAGGCGGCCTGGCCGGTGATCGGATCGGAGTTCGACCAGCGTTGGCCGTCGCCCTTCGGCGGCAGGAGCTCGTGGATCAGGTGGTTGAGCAGGAAGCCCTTGGTCGTCTCGGGCGCGTTTTTGTCGAGCGCCCAGGCCCCGGAGCGTTTGCCGATCGCATTCCAGGTCCAGACCGTGTGGGCATTGACCGCGTCCATCCGCTTGATCGGCACCTTGATGGTGCCGTGATGGGAGGTGAGCCGAGCCCAGTCGCCGTCCTGAAGACCGTGGGCATCGCAGATCGCGCCCGGTACGTAGAGCGGGTTGGTACCGTGGATCTGGCGCAACCAGGCATTTTGCGAGCCCCAGGAATGGTACATCGCCGCCGGGCGCTGGGTAATCGCGTGGATCGGGAAACCATCGACCATTTCGCCCTCGAACGGCGGATACCAGGCGGGCAGGGGGTCGAACGTCTCCAGAATACGCGTGCGCAGATGGTCGGGCGGTTGCCGGTCGCCATAGCCCTTGGCGGCAAGCCGGAATTTCGCCAGCGGTTCGCAATAGAGGTTGAAGACGGTGGTCTGCGGCTTATCGAACAGGCCCATGCCCACCGCCCACTCTTGATAGGCGGCGTTGAACGGCTTGAAGAACTGCGCCTCGTCGGGGATGTGGGCGGTGTAGAAGCCGCCATTCTCGATATAGCGCTGAAGCTGGTCGGGGTTCGGCGCCCCCCGGCCGGGACGGTCGTCGTCGTTGCGCCAGCCGGCAAGCGGGCCGATGCCGGGCCGGCGCTCGTGGTTCACGATATAGTCGGCGTAGTCGCGGTAGGCCGGCGCGCCGTCCTCCGTCACGAAGCCGGGCAGCTTGAGCCGGGCGCCGAGATCGATCAGCGCCGACTGGAAGCCGCGCACGTCGCGGTCCGGCTCCACCACCGGCCAGCGGATCGCGTCGGCGGCCGCATCCGGCTCCGAGATCGGCCGGTCGAGTAGCGATATGCAGTCGTGGCGCTCCAGATAGGTCGTGTCGGGCAGGATCAGGTCGGCATAGGCGACCATCTCCGAGGAATAGGCGTCGGAATAGATGATCTTCGGGATGACATAGGAACCGTCGTCGTTCGTCGCCGACAGCATCTCCATGGTGCCGCGCGTGTTCATCGACGAGTTCCAGGCCATATTGGCCATGTACATGAACAGGACGTCGATGCCGTAGGGATCGCGCGCATGGGCGTTGGCGATCACCATGTGCATCATGCCATGGGCGGAAAGCGGCGCCTCCCAGGTGAAGGCCTTGTCGATGCGCGCCGCGTTCCCGTCGTCGTCGAGGCAGAGATGCTCCGGCCCCATCGGATAGCCGAGATGCGGGCCGTCGAGCGGCTTGCCCGGCGTTACGCCGCAATGCGGCTTCGGATGGCTGTCGACAGGCTTGGGGTAGGGCGGCTTGAAGCGGAAGCCGCCGGGCGTCTCCACCGAGCCGATCAAAAGCTGCAGCACATGCAGTGTCCGGCAGGTCTGGAAACCGTTGGAATGGGCGGAGATGCCGCGCATGGCATGGAAGGAGACCGGCCGGCCGATCATCTTCTCGTGGCGGACGCCGCGCATATCGGTCCACGGCTGATCGATCACAACCTCCTCCTGGAAGGCCGCGTGGGCGATCTCGGCGGCAATCCGGCGGATGGTGGCGGCGGAGATCCCGCAGGTCTCCGCGACTTTGTCCGGGGCGTGCTCCGGCGCGAGCACCTTTTCCGCCAGAAGCTCGAACACCGGCCGAGCGCGCCTGCCGTCGGCCAGCGTGACCGTTCCTTTCAGCGCCGGCGCGGCATCCGTGTCGCCGGAGGGCCGGATCGCGCCGGTCTTGCGATCGAGGATCAGCGGATCGCCGTTGTCATCGCGGGCGATCAGGCCCTCGCTTGCGCCTTCGTCGGCGATCACCAGCCAAGGCGCGTTGGTGTAGCGGATCAGGTAATCGATATCGACATTGCCGGTGCGCACCAGCTCGTGGGCGAGGGCCAGAATGAACAGCCCGTCGGTGCCCGGCGTGATGCCCACCCATTCGTCGGCGATCGCGTTGTAGCCGGTGCGGACCGGGTTAACGCCGACCACCTTGGCGCCGTTCTTCTTCAGCTTGGAAAGGCCGAGCTTGATCGGGTTGGAATCGTGGTCCTCGGCGACACCGAAGATCATGAAATAGCGCGAGCGCTCCCAGTCCGGTGCGCCGAACTCCCAGAACGCGCCCCCCAGCGTGTAGATCCCGCCGGCTGCCATGTTGACGGAGCAGAAACCGCCATGGGCGGCATAGTTGGGCGTGCCGAATTGCTGCGCCCACCAGGAGGTAAGCGACTGGCTCTGGTCGCGGCCCGTGAAGAAGGCAAGCTTCTTGGGATCGTTCTTTCGGATCGGCTCCAGCCACTCCACCGCGGTGGAGAGCGCTTCTTCCCAGGAGATCTCCTTGAACTCGCCTGAGCCGCGCGGACCGGTGCGGATCATCGGGGCACGCAGCCGGGCGGGCGAATAGTGCTGCATGATGCCGGCCGAGCCCTTGGCGCACAGCACGCCCCGGTTCACCGGATGGTCGCGATTGCCCTCGATATAGCGGACCTTGCCGTCGCGCATGTGCACGTTGATGCCGCAGCGGCAGGCGCACATGTAGCAGGTGGTCCGGCGGATCTCATCGGACACCTTCGGCGACAGGGCAATTTTCGGCTCGGCCGTCATCCGGGGCGCTTCCCTTGTTGGAGCGGGACGCGGGCGGGAAATCCGTCTCCCTGCTTCCGCAATCGACTCAAGCTTGGAGGATCTCCAAGATGGATCAATCGATCCAACGAATAATCATTGTCGTTTTGATCGATTTTGTTTCTAAAGGGGTATGACGCTCGACCAGCTCAAGATCTTCGTTGCCGTTGCCGAGCGGGGCCATGTTACCCGCGCGGCCGAAAGCCTCAGCATGACCCAGTCGGCGGTGTCGGCCGCGATTGGGGCGCTTGAGAAGCGCTACGGCACGGCATTGTTCGACCGGCTCGGCCGCCGAATCGAGCTGACGGAGGCCGGCCGGCGCTTTCTGCCGGAGGCGCGCGCGGTTTTGGAGCGGGCGGCGACGGCCCGTTCTGTGCTGGAGGATCTGTCGGGGCTGACCGTCGGTGCGCTGTCGATCGCCGCGAGTCAGACGATTGCGACCTACTGGCTGCCGCGTCGACTTGCCGATTTTCACGCCCGCTATCCGGGTGTCCGTCTGGATGTGACGATCGCCAACACCAGTCAGGTGGAAACGGCGGTCGCGGAAGGGGCGGCGGATCTCGGCCTTGTGGAAGGGCCGACCCGGCACCGCGCGCTGATCCGTCAGCCGGTCGGTGTCGATCGACTGGTGCTGGTGGTGGCGTCCGACCATCCGGCCCCGCCGGAGCGCGACGGAGGCCGGCTCGATCTGGAGCGGATCTCCTGGGTGATCCGCGAGGCGGGATCGGGCACGCGGGACTCGTTTGAGGCGTTCGTGAAGGCGGAGGGCGCGGACATGGAGCGCCTGCGGGTGTTTCTGGTGCTGCCCTCCAACGAGGCGGTGCGCGAGGCGGTGGAGGCGGGCGCCGGGGCAACCGTCATTTCCGAGCATGTGGTGGCGCGCGAGCTTGCTGCCGGGCGGCTGAAGGCGCTTCCGGTGGATCTGCCGGAGCGCGAATTCGCGGCGGTTCGCCATCCCGATCGGCATCAGACCAAGGCGCAGCGCGCCTTGATCGAGCTGCTGACGGCCGCTCCGATCGCCGACAGCGCGGCGACTATTGAAGCAGGCGTGGCACGGCCAGAGTGATCGCCGGAAAGGCGGCGAGCAGGATGATCCGCACGATCTCCGACGCGAAAAAGGGCATCACACCCTTGAACGTCTGCCGCATCGGCACATCCTTGGCGAGCGAGTTGATAATGAAGACGTTGAGGCCGACCGGTGGTGTGATCAGGCCCAGCTCGACCGTCACCAGGATCACCACGCCGAACCAGATCTTGGTTTCCTCCGGCGACAGCCCGAAATCGAGCCCGGCAATGACCGGCCAGAAGAACGGGATCGCCAGGATCACCATGGACAGCGAATCCATCAGGCAGCCGAAGATCAGGAAAACCACGATCACCAAAGCCAGGATCTCGAAGGCTCCGAGCCCGCTGGTCTGGAGAAAGTCGGCGGCCGCCTGTGGCACGCCGGCGCGCGCCATGAAGATCTTTAGAAGCTCCGCGCCCAGCAGGATCAGAAAGATCATGCCGCTCATGCGGGCGGTGTCGAGCAGCGCGGATTTGAAGCCGCTCCAGGAGAGCTTGCCGCGTACGATGCCGTAGACGGCGACCAGGAACACGCCGATCGCCGCGGCCGGTGTCGGGTTGTAGATGCCGGCGTAGATGCCGCCGATGACGATCCCGAAGATCACGATGACCGGGACCAGCCCGAGGGTCGCGCTCCAGAGCTCGCTGCCGGGAACTTTCTGGCCTTCCGGCCCGGAGGCGGGAACCGCGCGCACATAGATCGCGATCGTGATCAGGAACATGAGCGCGGCAAGGATGCCGGGGATCAAGGCGGCGGCGAACATCGTGACGATGTTGGTTTCCACGATGATCGCGTAGACGATCAGCACCACCGATGGCGGGATCAGGATGCCGAGCGTGCCACCGGCGGCGATGGTGCCTGTCGCCAGCGAAGGCGCGTACCTGTAGCGCCGGAGCTCCGGCAGGGCGACGGACCCCATCGTGGAGGCGGTAGCCGTGGAGGAGCCGGACAAGGCTCCGAAGCCCGCGCAGGCGGCGATCGCGGCCATGGCGACGCCGCCGCGAAACCGGCCGAGCCAAGCATTGGCTCCGCGAAACAGATCCCGCGACAGTCCAGTCTGGGACGCGAGCCCACCCATCAGGATGAACATCGGCAGGACGGACAGATCGTAGTTGGAGAACTGGGCGTAGGCGAGATCCTTGAGCTGGTTCAAGAGGATCAACGGCCCGGACTGAATCCAGGTGCCGCCGATCCCGACCAGGATCATGGTGTAGGCGATCGGAACGCGGATCGCGATCAGGCCGAGGAGAACGACCAGTCCGACGAGGCCGAGCGCGAGACTGTCCATGGGGCCCTATTCGGCGGTCTGGAACGGGGTGTGATGGGTGAAGGGCGCGCGGCCGCGCGCGGCGCGGATGCCGTCGATCAAGGTGATCAGGCTCGCGATCAGGAGCAGCCCGAGCGAGACCAGGATCGGTGGAAACGCCGTCCAAAGCGGCAACTGGAGCACCGGAGTGACCTCCGGGTAGCGCACATAGCTCCACATGCCGAGCCACATCTGCCTGAGCAGCAAGAGCGAGAACGCGATTGCGAACAGGGAGGAAAACACCCCCATCGCCGCCTTTTTCGCCTCGCTCATGCCCTCGGTGAATATGTCGACGGTGACGTTGGCGCCCACGAGCTGGCAATAGGGCAGGAACATGAAGATCACGACCGCGATGACGTGCTTCATCAGCTCGTAGTCGGCGGAAAACGGCGCGGCGAACAGGAGGTTGGAGACCGCGCTATAGGTGGTCATGAGCGCGAGCGCACAGGCGCCCAGGCCGCCCAGAAGCGCCCAGAACACGATCACGCGGGACAGCCCCGCGATCACCTTGGCAAGGGGAGTGTCCGGGCGCGGCGCGGTGGCCACGCCCGGATCGGCTTTCTCGGTGCTCAAGACTTGTTCTTGTCGATCGCGGCCTTGGCGGCGTCCACGAGCGCCTTGGAATCAAAGTCGGTGTGCTCCGCCGCCCACTGATCGACGACTGGCGAAAGCGCGTCGTTGAACCCCGCCATCTGCTCGTCGGTCAGCACGATGTGTTCGTTGCCCGCATCAATGGCGATCTGGATGCCTTTGTCGTCCGAGGTGCGCCAGATCTCCGCAACCCGCTTCAGCCAGGCGTCGCCCGATTCCTTGGTGAAGACCTCCTGGATCTCCGGCGGCAAGGATTCCCAGCGGTCCTTGTTCATGGACACCTGGAAGGTGGTGGTCCCGAAGCGGGTCTTGTCCGGC
Organism: Amorphus sp. 3PC139-8; assembly: GCF_040750475.1. Taxonomy (NCBI): domain Bacteria; kingdom Pseudomonadati; phylum Pseudomonadota; class Alphaproteobacteria; order Hyphomicrobiales; family Amorphaceae; genus Amorphus; species Amorphus sp. 3PC139-8. The sequence continues at coordinate 61,873 of NZ_JABJVY010000028.1, forward strand.
CCTTCGATCTGATACTTCGTGACGTCCTGCAGCTTCAGCGCAGGAATGATCTCCCAGGGGATGAGCGCGCCATCGACGGCGCTGGTGGAAAGCGCCTGCGGCAGGTCGGGCACCGGCATGGTCACCGGCGTGGCGCCCATGGCCTTGACGACGGCATTGCCGGTCGGGCCGGGAACGCGGAGCTTCTTGCCCTGGGTATCCTCGATGGTGTGGACGGGATCCTTCGCCATGTGGATGGCCTGGCCGGCATGCACATGATTGAAGAGCAGATGAACGGCGTCATACTCCGGCGCGAGATAGTCGTCGTACATGTCGCGCATCGCGAGGTTCGTCGCCGCGATGTCGTTGGTGAAGATCGTCGGAAGCTCGAAGGCTTCGGAGCGCGGGAACAGCCCCGGCGTGTAGCCGTTCACGGTCCACACGATGTCGACCACCCCATCGGCCACCTGCCGGAACAGCTGGGGTGGCGCGCCGCCGAGCGACATGGAGGGGTAGATCTCGATCTTCACCTTGCCGCCGGTGCCATCCTCGATCGCTTTCGCCCAAGGCTCCAGCATCTGGGTCTGGGCGGGTGACTTCGGCCCGAGAAAGTGGTGCAGCTTCAAAGTGTATTCCGGATCCGCCGCGAACGCCTTGCCGCGCAGGATCATCGGCGCAGCCAGGACGCCGGCCGAAGCCAGCAGAAAATCACGTCTTCTCATATCGCGTTGCTCCCTCTTGTCGCCGCCGCTTTGTCGGGCGGTCGGTCCGGCGCTTCTGCGCGCACCGGTTGCCGTCAGTATCCTCTCTCGCACTGTCTCCGGAAAGACCTGATCTGTCCAGGCTGGTTTTGGTGCCAACTATCCTTCGGTTGCGATCGAGGGAAGGATAGCGGAGGTCGACGACGAAGCGACGACCTCCGTTCTTGTCGTTCCGGGTTCAGAACGGATAGTGCTGGCCGGCGTCTTCGATGGTGATCCAGCGCAGCTCGGTGAAGGCTTCGATGCCGGCCTTGCCGCCGAACCGGCCGTAGCCGCTGGCTTTCACGCCGCCGAACGGCATTTGCGCCTCGTCATGAACGGTCGGCCCGTTGACGTGGCAAATGCCGGACTCGATGCGCTTGGCGACGGAGAGCGCGCGCTGGACGTCCTTGCCGAAGACGGAGGCTGACAGGCCGTATTCGGTGTCGTTGGCGATGCGAACGGCGTCGTCGGTGTTCTTGGCCCGCACCACGCAGACGACCGGCCCGAATGATTCCTCGCCATAGAGCCGCATGTCCGGCGTTACCTTGTCGACCACGGTCGCCGGCATGATGGTGGAGTCGGTTGCGCCGCCGGTCACGACGTCCGCGCCTTTTTCCACGGCGTCCTTGATCAGCGCATCGACCTTCTCCACCGTGGCCCGGTCGACCACGGAACCCAACACAACGTGTCCGCTCGGATCGCCATAGGGCAGCGAGGCGGCCTTTTCGGCGAACCTGCGGACGAATTCGTCGGCGACCTTCTCGTCGACCACTATCTTCTCCGTCGACATGCAGATCTGGCCCTGGTTCATGAAGGCGCCAAAGGCGGCGGCATTCACCGCGCCCTCCATGTCGGCGTCGTCGAGGATCACCAGCGGCGCCTTGCCGCCGAGCTCCAGAAGCACGGGCTTCAAGTGCTTGCCGGCCTGTTCGGCGATGATGCGGCCGACTCGGGTGGAGCCGGTGAAGTTGATGCGCTTGACCTTCGGGTGCGCGATCAGGGCGGAGACCACCGCCGGCGCGTCCTCGGCGGAATGGGTGACGACGTTGACGACGCCCTTGGGCAGGCCGGCGTCGGTCAAAACCTTGCCGATCAGCCGGTGCGTTGCCGGGCACATCTCAGAGGCCTTCAGAACCACCGTGTTGCCGCAGGCGATCGGAAGGGCCAGGGCGCGCACTGCCAGGATGACCGGCGCATTCCACGGCGCCATGCCGACCAGAACGCCGACCGGCTCGCGCATCGCCATGGAGATGGTCCCCGGCTTGTCGGACGGGATGATCTCGCCGGAGATCTGGGTGGTCATGGCCGCCGCTTCCCGCAGCATATTGGTGGCCAGCATGACGTTGAAGCCGATCCAGGGGCCGGTCGCGCCGGTCTCGGCCATGCCGAGCTGGACGAACTCGCCCGTGGCCGCGTCCAGCGCATCCGCCGCCTTGTTGAGGACCGCGCGGCGGGCGTTCGGCCCCATTGCGGACCAATCGGGGAAGGCCGCTGCGGCGGCTTCCACGGCCTTGTCCACATCGGCCGGTTTCGCCGCCGGGGCGCGGGTCGCGGTTTCGCCCGAGACCGGGTTCTTGCGTTCGAAGGTGCCGGCGTCAGCCGCGGCTTCGTCCGCACCGGCAATCAGCATCGAAATGTCCATGGCGTGCTTCCTTCTCGTGATGGTCCGGTGGTCCGGACACGTTTTCCGTCGTCGCGCCCAAGCCGAATGGATTGGCTTTGCATTGCTCAAAGGCGCGAGGGGATCAGACAGGCGAGAGCCAAACGTCCAGCACGGCGCAGCGCTTCTCGGTTTGCACCACGTGGAGCGCTTCCTTGACCGCCGCATCGAGGTCTTCCGGTCGGTCCACCTTGCGGGCGAACGCGCCGCCGGCTGCCGCAGCGATATCGGCATAGGCGGGGGAGGGCTCGAACGAAAGGTCCAGGTCGTTCGCCTTGGAGGCGTAACCTTCCGGATGAACGGCAAGAGCGGAGAAGCGCGGCGCCTTCCAGCCGCGGTTGTTGTAGACGACCTGCAGGAATGGCGTTTCGTATTTCGCCGCCATCCAGTGCACTGTCGAAGGAATGGAGAACATGTAGGAGCCGTCGCCGGTGAGCGCGACGACCGTCTTTTCGGGTGCGGCGAGCTTGGAGCCGATCGCGGCGCCACCGCTCCAGCCGAGCGAGCTGCCGCCGCTGGCGAAGTAGGACCCCGGCGCCGTCATCCGCATGTGATTGGCGATCACCGTGTAGTTGGTGATGCCTTCGCTGAGCACGATCGTTTCCTCCGGATCGATGTGCTTGCGCACCGTGGCGGTCAGAAATTCCGGCGTGATCAGCCCCTCGCTCCGGGTCTCCTTCTCCGCCAGCGCGGCGCGCCGGGCCTTGCTCTGGGCGGAATAGTGCGCGGTGCGGGCGGCAACCTTCTTGGCGTCGATCGCGCGCGCGTCGAGAGCGGCGTTGAGCTGGGCCAGCGCCGTCTCGGCATCGGCGCGCACCGATTCCTCCGCGCCGATATACCAAAGCGGCATCGCCTCCTTCAGCGGGTCGACGTCGATGTGCACGATCGGCGCGCCTTCGGCGGGGCGGTTGATGGTCGGGATCCACGGCACGTCACTGTCGACGACCAGCACGAAGTCGGCTTCGGCCAGCGCCTTGTTCTGGTGCGGCTCGTTCCACTGGTTGCCGAGATAGAGCGGATGGTCGTGGGGAATGTTGAGGGCGCTCGGCGCGGATTCCTGCACGCCGATGCCCAACCGCTCGCAGAAGCGGACCAGCTCGCCAACGGCATTCGGATTGCGCCCGGCAAAAGAGGTCACCAGCAGAGGCCGCTCGGCCTTGTCGATGCCGTCCAGAATGCGCGCGATCGCCTTCGCCGTCAGAGCCCCCGGATCGACGGGCTTCCACTGCTTGGGGTCGATCGTGACCGAAGCGGCAAGCTCTTCCTCCATGACCTCGCGCGCGCCCATCAGATAGGTCGGCCCCTTGGGGGCGGAGGTGGCGAACTGCAGCGCCCGATGGACCATCTGCTTGACGTTCCGGCCGGTGCGGATTTCCGCGTCATATTTCATGTAGCCGCGCACGATCCCGCGCTGATCGTGGACATCCTGCAGCCAGTGAATGAACTCGTTGCGGCTGCCGGTCAGTTCGCCGTCCTGGGTAAAGGGCGACGCACCGGCGAACACCAGCATGGGCACGCGGGCGCGAGCGGCATTGTGGACCGCGCCGGCGAGCGACTGGGTGCCGCACTCGACGTGGACGAGGACGAGTTGCGGTTTGCCGCTGACCTGGGCGAAGCCGTGGGCGGCGCACATGCCGACCATTTCGTTGGGCGCCGTCATCACGGTCGGGATCGGCCGTCCGCTTGCCCGCGCCTCCGCGATCGCTTCCAGCAAGGCTGGGTGGTCGCTGCCGAAATTCGCGAAGATGTGGGAAATACCCGCCTCTGTCAGGGCTTCGAGGAAAGCCGTGCTGGTCGTGTACATGGGCTTGGAAACGCTTCCTCATTCGAGAACGGTCACGATCCGGCGCAACAGCCGGATCAGCTCGTCTTTCTTGTCGCCGACGATCTCGTCGAGCTCTTCATCGTGTTTGGCCGCGCAGGCGGCGAGATGGGCGAGCTTGTCCTCGCCGTCTTGGGTCAGGAACAGCGCATAGCTGCGCCGGTCGGTCGGGATCTGGCCGCGGCGGATCATGCCTTCGCGCAGGAGATCGCGCAGAACCGGCGTGATCGTCGACTTGTCGCGCCCGCATGCCCGGCTGAGCGAAATCGGCGTGATGCCGGGATTGTGATGAATGATGTTCAAGACCGCGAACCAGCCCGGGCGAAGGTCGCTCTCGCCGGTGTGGCGCTTGAATGTTTTGAACGATGCGTTTTGCGCAAGCCGAAGGTGAAACCCGAGCGCGTGCTCCAAAGGCCCCAGCTTGATCCCGTCGGAGGGTTCGACTTGGCCGTTATGCGCGCTTTGTCTCGGCTTGGCGGTCTTATCCATCTGGCCTGCAACCGAATTTTCGCGTCCCGCGATCCTGGTCCAAGGCGAAGCTATATGGCATCGACTGGGCGTCGGCAACTCGTTTTGAATCAAACTATCTATTTGGGCTCTTCCGCCTTTGCCTCATTCGCGACGCAAATTTTCCGGATTTGAGGCGTGAGCGTCAGGTTCGCGCAAGATTGGTCTCCGATGGTAGGATTTCGATATCCAATCCATCCGGAATGGTGGTTTCGGCAGTGCCTCGGAGGGAGTGTCCAAAGGCCGGCCATGCAGTTCTCCTTCTCCGTCTTCCCGAAAGAAGCCGCTTCGGAATTTCTTTCGTCTGCACAGCGCGCCGAACGTGCCGGCATCGATCATCTGTGGGTGGTCGACGACACCGGCTATGCGGATCCCTTCGTTCTGCTCGGAGCCTTGACCTCCGCGACTGCGCATATCGGCCTCGGCGCCGTACTCGTCGATCCCTGGGTGCGCCATCCGATGCATATCGCCCAGGCCGCTGCGGTGTTGTCCGATCTCCGCCACGACCGGATCGTTGTCGGATTAGGGCCTGCCTCCCCGCGGGCGCATCGGCAGATGGGGATTTCGCCTGCAGACGATCGCGATCAGCTCCGCTCGGCCGTGGCCGTGCTGAGGGCGCTGTGGGCGGGCGAGACCGTGAGCTGCCAGACCCCAGCCTACCGTCTGGATCGGGCCAGCCTGAAGCTCCTGCCGTCGCAGCCGGTCGAGGTCCACGTGACGGCGGCGGATGCCGACGCGGTGCGGCTTGCCGGCGAGATCGCCGACGGTGTTGTGGTCGCCAATGTCGCGACGCCGGAGGCGGTGCGGACCATCCGCGGATGGATTGCCGAGGGCGCAAAGCGGGTAGGCCGAGACCCGACGACAGTGCGCCTGGTCGCCTGGAGTCTGGTGCTTTCCGCCGACGATACCGGTCCGATCTACGGTTCGACGCGGCGTTATCTCGCGCGCCAGGTCGCCAATTTCGATAGCGAAACGGCCGACATGCACGGGATCGAAGCGGAGACGGTCAACGCCGTCCGTGCGCGGCTGTCGGAGCGGGGAGCGGAGGTCGACACCGATATTCTGCCCAATTCGGTTCTCGACCGGCTTCTCGTCGTCGGGTCGGCGGCCTCCTGCCTAGACCGCATCTATGCCCTGGAGACGGCGGGTCTGGATCTGATCGGCATCCGGCCGTGCGCCGATCTGTCGACCCGGTTCGACTATGACGAGATGGTGCTCAGCCTGTGGTCGGAGCTGGAGAGCCGCCGCCGCGGCGATGCCTGACCAAGCAAAACCGGTCCTCGCTTTTCACGGGATTTACATTACCGAATCGAGAAATTCATCGGCACCGTGAACGACAGGCTCGACGTTCCCAGTTCGCTCGGGATCGGCGGAATGCGCGCGCTGCGCACCGCTGACAGCGCGGCTGCGTCGAGGGCGGAGTTGCCGGTTCCGCCCGCGAGGCGCACCCCGGTCACGCCACCGGATCCTACGACCGTGAAGCTCACCCTGGCGGTGCCCTGCGCCGGGCGCGCCTGAACCGGATAGCGCTTCTGGCGTTCGATCGCGCGACGCACTTGCGCATGATAGCGGTTGCGCGCCGCGGCGACCTGCGCGCGCGAAGCGGCCTGGCGAGCTTGCGGAGCCGGGTTGCCGCGCTGGGCGGAGGCCGAACGACTGCTTGCCTGCTTTTGAGCCTGCCGCCGTTCCGCGCGCTCGGCGGCACGGCGCGCCTCCGCCTGGCGTCTGGCTTCCGCCCGACGCTCCGCTTCCGCCCGCTGCTGCGCCTCCCGGCGCTCACGCTCGCGCGCCTCCGCCGCCGCGATCCGCTGCCGCTCCTTTTCCAGGACGGCGCGCATTTCCGGTGTCGGTTCCGGTTTGGTCTGCGGCACCTCGAAGGCGCGCTCCGCCTTTTCGGCCATCTCTTCCGGAGTGGCGATCGGCTCGGGCGGTGGCCTGCGCAGGGGCAGGGGAACCGAAACGACCTCGCTTTCGGGCTCCGCCAACTCCTCGGTGACCGGCTCCGGCTCACTCTCCTCGACTGGCTCCGGCGCCTCGGTGACCTTGGGGGTCGGCTCCTCGAGGGCTTCGGCGATGTTCGGATCCCAGGTCGGGACGAACGGCTCCTGAGGCTCGACCACCGGCTCCGGCTCTGCGACTTCGACCGGTTCGGTGACGTCCTCCGGCTCGGCGATCTCTTCCACGGTCTCGACCGGCTCGGGCGCGGGTTCGGGTTCTTCCAGCGCTTCGGTCAGCTCGGGCGGGACGGGGTCAGGAACGGTCTCGGCGGGCTCTTCGATCGGCTCTTCCACCGGCTCCGCTTCGACAACGGGCTCGGGCGCCGTCTCCGCCTCGGCAATCTCCTCCGGCTCGGCCGGCTCCGGCGTGTCCGCAACCTCCTCGTTCGGCGGTGTCGGGGCCGGCGGCTCGTCTTCCGGGGGTGCTTCGCTGACGTCCGGCGTTCCGACGTCGGTGATCTCCTCCGGCGGCGTCTCCACCGGGGTGGCCATCGGAGCGCCGGCCGAACTCGTGGAATCGACGGCGTCTTCGCTGGCCTCGCTCTGGCTCTCCACAGGTGGGAGCTCGACCATGATCGCCGATTCCAGCGCGGCGACGTCCGGCGGGTCCTGGGGCCGCAGCAAGACGGCCGTTGCCAGCGCGGTGGAGGCGCCCAAGACCAGGAGGAAGCTCGCCGTCCAGCCCAGTGTTCTCAGGCCGCGGGAACCGCCTTGGTGGATCGGGTCGACAGCGGACTTGCCGCGCGGGCTACCGCCCGCGCGTCGACCGCGTGCCGCGATTTCCTTTGATTTTTCCATGAACCGGGTGCTCGCCATCGGCTTTGCCCAGCTCCTATTGGCTCGGAGGTGTGGCCGCCGGTGCCTCGCCGGCCGGCGCCTCGGCTTGATCCGCCGGGGAAGGCACTGCTTCCAGGCCGACCAGTGCCAGCTTGGTATATCCGGCGTCGCGCAACTGATTCATCGTCGTGACGACGTCCTCGTAGCGCAGCGAGCGATCGGCGCGCAGGAACACGCGGGTCTCGCGATCGCCTTCGGTTTCCATGTCGAGCGCGGCGCGCAGGCCCGCCGCCGAAATCGGATCGTTGCCGAGATAGAGCGAGCGATCCTCACGGATGGTGACGATCAACGGCGTGTCCGGTCGCGGGGTTTTCTGCGCCGTGGAAGAGGGCAGGTCCACCCCGACATCCACCGTGGAGAGCGGGGCTGCGACCATGAAGATGATCAAGAGCACCAGCATCACGTCGATGAACGGCGTGACGTTGATCTCGTGATTTTCCTGGAGGTCGTCGCCGTCGGTCGGCCGGATCGCCATCAGTTGCCTCCTATTCCGCCGCGATCGCGAACAGGGAGGCGGGAGACCGGTCGAGATCGCGCCCGACGAGCCGCAGGATCGCTGCGGTCGCGTCGCCCAAAAGCGCGCGGTAGGCGGAAATTTTGCGGGAGAAGTGGTTGTAGATCACCACGGCGGGAATCGCGGCGACCAGGCCGAGCGCGGTCGCAAGCAGGGCCTCGGCGATGCCGGGGGCGACGACGGCCAGGTTCGTGGTCTCGGTTTCCGCAATGCCGATAAAGGCATTCATGATGCCCCAGACGGTGCCGAACAGGCCGACGAACGGTGCCGTCGCGCCGATGGTGGCGAGCACGCCGGTGCCGTAGCCGATTCCGCGGGCGGTCGCGGCTTCAAGCCGCACCAGCCGGCTTTCCACCCGTTCCTTGATGCCGGACGGCGCGAGCCCAGCCGACTGCTCGATCTCGATCTCCGCGGCTGCGATCAGGCGTGCCACGGTACGGCTCGGGCCTGGTGCGTTGCGTGCCTCCGCGAGGGTCGACGCCGCGTCGATCGCCCGCAGCGACCGTTTGGTGCGCGACAGGGCGCCGGCCAGTTCGATCGTCTTGAACAGCCACACGGTCCAGGTGACGAGGAAAGCGATCACGAGGCCGATCATTACCGCCTTCACCACGATGTCGGCGGCCATGAACATCCCGATCGGGCTCAGATCGTGGCTCGCGCCAGCCTCGGGAAGGAGCATGTCGGCGCTAAAAGGCAGTAGGGTCACGTCCATGACGGTTCTTTGCTGTCGTCTACTGGAGCGCTCGCCGTTCAGGTCGGGAGGATCCGAACGGGAATTGCTCAAGCCTTTGAATCCGGGCCCGTTTCTCGTCGATCGCGTGCATCCACACGATCGGAAGGGACCCGAAGTCCGGAAAACTCGTGAAGCCGGCATCGCGGATGCCGGCCGATTTCGACAAGACGGCACCGGCGGGAAGGTCAGGATCCCCGCCGGTGCCAGCGCTCCGTTTTCGCCCGATCGCTGCCCGCGAGGGCGCGCCAGGCCACAGGCGCATGCTCCTATTCGGCTGCGGCCACTTTGGGCTTCACCGTCTGCAGCGTCTCGAAGCCCTCAAACTCGGGATGGCCGATATAGAGCGGCTTGCGCTCTCCGGCGCCCTTATGGGCTTCGCGGAAGGCTTCCGAGCGAGTCCAGGCTTCGAACGCTTCACGGGATTCCCACACCGTATGGGACGAATAGAGGGTGTGATCCTCTTTCTCCGGCCCTTTCAGAAGGTGGAACTCGACAAAGCCGGGTTCCTGGTCGATGTGGACCTCGCGGCCGAGCCAAACCTCCTCGAAGGCTTTCTCTTCGCCGCGCAAAACCTTGAAGCGGTTCATGGCGATGAACATGCTTTCAAGAATCCTTCTAATAAGTAGCGGTTGACTTGTTGAGGTTTCCGCCGAGCCGCAAGTCGAGTGTCAGTTTTGCGTTGAACCCGGGAGCGGCTTCAGCATCCAGGAATGGCTCATAATACGTATCGAAAACGTTGTCGATATTGAGGCCAACGGAAAGTCTGTCGTCGACTTCATAGCTGGCGAAGAGATCGAGCACCGCATAGGCGTCGGACTGGAGGTCCGGCGAAACATCGTCCTGAGCCGCCACCAGGTTGAGGCGACCACCCGCCGTCAAGCGCTGCTGGAAGGCGCGGAAGCCACCGGAGAGGATCAGACGGTCCGGCGGGATGGTGTCGAGAGTCTCGCCGGTCTCGTCGTCGGTGCCGCGCGAGATGGTACCCGACAGCCCGGCGAACCAGCGGCCCGCATCGTAGTCGACGCCGGCTTCGAAGCCCCAAAGGTTGGCTTGGCTGATGTTCTGGTACTGGTAGCAGAAGGGCGGGCTGGAGCACGCGGCTCCCGGCCGGAACGAGAACGGCACCACGACGGAGCCGATATAGTTGTCGACGCGGTTGTAGTAGCCCATCACGCGGCCTCGCAGCCGGTCGCCCTCGGCGATCACGTTGTCGAAGCGGACGTTCACGCCGCCTTCGACGTTGTGGCCGGTTTCCGGCTCCAGGTTCGCATTCGGCAGGAACGTGAACGGCGGGGCGCCGCCTACCGGCGGATGCGAGCCGGTCCAGGTCGTCTCGGTGAGCGACGGGGCGCGGTAGGCTTCCGCATAGGTCGCAAACAGGGTGACCCATTCCAGCGGGGTAACGCCGACGGTGATACGCGGTGAGATGTGGTCGCCGTCGCTGCTTGTGGTCTGGCCGTCGAGATCGTAGCCGTCGTAGCGCAATGCGCCGACGAAATCGAAAATGCCGACCGACATCTGGTCCTGGATGTAAGCGCCGTAGACGTTGCGCTTCCCGGGCGGTGTGAACTGGTCGGCGGCGCCGAACGGATCGGGATCGCTGGTCTTTACCTCGTCACGGAAGGCATCGAAGCCGTAGGTGATCGCGTGATCGGTGGCACCGAGTGCGACGCGCGAAGTGTTGAAGACGTCCGCGCCGGTGGTCTCAATCTTGAACTTGCGCTCAGAGCCCACGCTCGGCCGAGGATAATAATTCGGCACTTGGGTGATGGTCTGATCGGTCTGGGTCGAGGTGTAATAGACCTGACCGGAGAAGTCGAAAATGTTGTCGTCCGGACGCTGGTAGCGGTACTTGACCCGGTAGGTCTCGGCGGTCGTATCGCTGTCGTACTCCGTCGCGGTGCCCTGGTCGTAGGTCGAGTTGTAGACCATGCCGGAGGCGGTGATCTCGTGGCCGTCGGCGGGTCGCAGCCGGGCGGCGATCAGGCCGCTTTTGAGGTCGTAGCCGGAGTTGGGGATGTCGTTGCCGGCGCCGTCGGAATACGTGCCCCAGTCGCCCCAGGTCGCCGCGCCGACCACATCGAAGGCGGTGCCGACACGCGCGGCCGCCTCGCCATGGATGCTCCCGCCGTTGCTGTTGGTCTCGTAGGTGCCCTTCAGCCGGCCGGCGACCGTCTCGTCGCCGCGCAGGACATCGTCCGCCGTCAGCGTGCGGAAGTCGACCACGCCGCCGATCGCGCCCGAACCGTAGATGGTCGAGGTCGGGCCGCGGGTGACGTCGATGGCGCGCACCATCTCCGGGTCGATGTAGAACATGCCGTTGGCGTTGTGGCCGGTGCGCTGGAAGTTCTGGCGTGCGCCGTCGATCATGACGTTGACGCGCCCGAAGTCCTGCAGGCCGCGGATGTTGACCGCGGTTGCCGGGTCGTCGGCGTTCATGTCGGTCCAAACGCCCGGCATCGTGTCGAGCACGTCGGAGATGCGGCTCGGTTCGAACTGAGTCTCCATCTGGTCGCGCGTCACCACGGTGGAGCCGGACAGGGCATCGTAGGCAGCACCTTCGGTGCGCGTTGCGGTCGTGGTCGACACGGTGATCGTGTCCAGGACGACCGCGTCCTGGGCCGCAGCTGCCTGAGTCATGAGGATCGCAGAGGCAGAGGCGAGAAGCACGCTCCTCGAAATGCCAGATACCATCGGGCCAGCCCTTCTTACTGAGGAAATCGTTTTTTGCGGCTGGCTGGCTGAAGCGGGAGCGCCGTCGCTGGCTTGCCTTTTTCAATTGCAAGTCATTCCGAATAGGAACGTTGCGGACGGTAGAAACATGGACTAATTGAGTCAACAATGTCGCGACGCACAATGAGCGCTTGCTAAAATTTGTGTCGAAGATGCAACAACTTAGAAGGGTTCCACGGTGTCTGGAGACGCGTCATGCCCTCCGAAGGGCAAGGACATGACACAAGGTCGCAACGCGGCCCCGTCGCACGATGAGAAGCAAGAGCCATATCGTTGGTCGGCGGAAGATTTGTGCGGTCCGCGCGGCGAGGCCGAAATCGTGCTCGATGGCGATGTCTATCGGTTGCGCATCACCTCGCGACGGCGCCTCATATTGACCAAGTGATAGCCCTGACGATCGGCAGGTTTGCAATGTTCTCGTTCGCTTTGAATGGACTTCCCGACCGTGCGCCGGAGCGCCCGCTTCCGGCTTCCTGGCCGCCTTTCGCATCCCGTTGGGCGCTTGCCGCGCTGGTGAGCCTGTTGGCCGCTGCGGCACCGGCAAAGGCGGAGGAAATCATGGCGCTGCCCTCCTGCGGTGCCGACGACACGCTAGATCGCAGCCGGATCGTTGCGATCGGCGGCACCATCACCGAGATCCTCTACGATCTCGGCCTGGAGGACGATATCGTCGCCGTCGACACCACCAGCCAGTTCCCGCCGCGGGCGCTGGAGGACAAGCCGGACATCGGCTATATGCGCGCGCTCTCGGCGGAAGGGGTGCTGTCGATGTCGCCGTCGCTGCTTCTGGTGTCGGAAGGCTCCGGACCGCCGGAAGTGCTCGACGTTTTGGAAAAATCGTCGGTGCCGCTGCTCTATATCAGCGAGGAGCCGAGCGCGGACGGGGTGCTTGAGCGGATCCGCAGCCTCGGCGCGGCCATGTGCGCGCAGGAGAAGGCCGAAACGCTCGCAGAAGAGGTTGCGGAAGGCTTCCAGGAGCTGGATGCGCTGCGCGCGGAGATCGAGACGCCGAAGCGGGTGCTGTTCGTCATGTCGATGCAGCACGGGCGGCCGTTGGTCGCAGGCAGCGAGACCGCTGCCGACGCGATCATCGCACTCGCCGGCGCCAAGAACGCCGCCGATGGTCTAACCGGCTACAAGCCGATGAGCGAAGAGGCCGTGGTTGCCGCGGCACCCGACGCGGTCCTGATGATGAACCGCGGCAACCACCAGGTCTCCGATATCCTGTCGACTCCGGCCTTCCGCCTCACTCCGGCCGGACGGGACGGCGAGCTCATCACCATGGATGGGCAATTCCTGCTTGGCTTTGGCCCGCGCACACCGGATGCCGCGTCTACCCTCGCGCGCATGCTCTATCCGGAGCTTGGCGGGGAAGAGGCCGCCCAGTGACGGCACGGGCCGAAAGCCGGATCGCGCCTCCGGCGGCTACCCGCCGCGCCCGGCCGATTGCGGGCGCCATGGTGGCGGCGGCGGGCGTGGTCATGCTTGCGACCGTCGTTCTGTCTCTCTCCCTCGGGGCGACCGGCATCACGCTGGACGCGGTGCCGCGCGTCGTCGCCTCCTATCTGGGCGGCATCGAACCCATGACCACCGAAGAGGTGCGCGAACGGCTGGTGATCCTGGAGATCCGGCTGCCGCGCACCGCGATGGGGCTTCTGGTAGGCTCCGCGCTGGCGCTGTCCGGTGCGGTGATGCAAGGCTTGTTCCGCAATCCGCTGGCCGATCCGGGACTGATCGGCGTGTCGAGCGGCTCCGCGCTGGCGGCGGTGGCGGTGATCGCGCTCGGCGACGGATTGCTGGCCCCGGTGGTGGATGCGCTGGGGGCGTTCGCGGTCCCGATCAGTGCCTTTGTCGGTGGCTTGATCGCGACAGCGCTGCTCTATCAGCTCGCCACGCGCGCGGGCTACACCTCGATCGCGACCCTGCTGCTGGCCGGCATCGCGCTTGGCGCGCTCGCGGGCGCGATCACCGGCATCATCGTGTTCGGCAGCGACGATCGGGAACTGCGCGACCTGACCTTCTGGTCGCTGGGTAGTCTCGGGGGCGCCTCCTGGCAGAAGATCGGCGCTGCGCTGCCCTTCCTCGTCGCGGCGCTGGTGCTGATGCCCTATTTGGTGCGGGTGCTGAACGGCTTCCTCCTGGGCGAGGCGGAGGCCGGCCATTTGGGTGTGGAGACGGAGACGGCGAAGCGGATCGCCATGGTCGGGGTCGCCGGGGCGGTCGGGGCGGCGGTTGCGGTGTCCGGCGTGATCGGTTTCGTCGGGATCGTGGTGCCGCATATCGTCCGGCTCGTCACCGGGCCGGACCATCGCTACGTGCTGCCGGGCAGTGCGCTCTTGGGTGGTGCGCTGCTGCTTGCCGCCGATTCGGTCGCGCGCGTGATCGTGGCGCCGGCGGAATTGCCGATCGGTATCGTGACGGCGCTGTTCGGCGCGCCGTTCTTTCTGTGGCTCTTGATGCGCCGGCGCGGCGGGCTCGGGTGATCTTATGCTGATTGCGGAAGGCCTTGGGCTTCGACGGGGCGGACGCTGGTTGATCCGGGACGTGGCGTTTTCCGCCGAGCCCGGAAAGACGATCGCCGTGATCGGCCCGAACGGAGCCGGCAAGTCGACGCTGTTGAAGGTGCTGACTGGCGAACTCAACCCTGACACTGGACAGGTCCAACTCGACGGATCGGACGTGGCGCGGCTTTCCCGCGCCATCCTCGCGCGTCGGCGGGCGGTGCTGCCCCAGGCGACGACGCTGACCTTTCCTTTCTCGGTGCGGGAAGTCGCGGAGCTCGGGATTACCGTGCCGGCCTTCCCGCTTTCCGGCCCGGCGCGGGCGGCCCTGGTCGGGCGGGCGCTTCAAACCGTCGAACTTTCAGCGCTCGCCGATGCCAGCTTCGACACATTGTCGGGCGGCGAAAAGCAGCGCGCCCAGCTTGCCCGGGTGCTGTGCCAGCTCTGGGCGGCGGAAGGGGAGGGCGCCATGCCGCTCCTGTTCCTCGACGAACCCACGGCGAGCCAGGATCTGGCGCATCAGCTCGCGGTTCTCGACGTCGCCCGCGATCACGCCAAACGCGGCGGTGCTGTCGTGGCGGTTCTGCACGATCTTAACCTGGCGGTCGCCTGGGCGGATCGAATCGTCGCCATCAGCGGCGGCCGAATCTATGCCGATGGGCCGGCGGAGACGGTGGTCACGGAAACGATGCTGGCCGACGTGTTCCAGGTCAGGCTTTCGCCCGGCGCGCTGCCTGCGGATCGCACGCCGTTCGTCCTGCCTCAGACGGCGGTGCGCTTGGTGTCGGACGGGCCGTCTTCGCTGGCGTCCTGAGGCCGCACGACGGTCACGTCCGTGCCTTCGATGAAGTCGCTGAGGAAATGACTGTCCAGGTGGGCGAGAAAGGCCTCCCACGCGCCGTCCATCAGCGGGGTGATCCCTTCCGATTCGTCCCTTGTCTCGAACGATTCGAGCGCCCGCACGGCGGCCCCGATTGAAATATCGGCGGGCGGGTGGGCAAGCCGGACGCCGCCGGCGCGGCCGCGAACGGTTTTGACGAGATCCGTCTTGGTCAGAAGATTGACCAGCTTGAAGGCATAGGCTTCCGGAATCCCCGCCAACCGGGCGATCTCGGTGATCGGCGTCAGGTCCGGATGATGGCGTCCGCACCAGACGAGAATGCGAATCGCATTGTTGGTTTGTTGTGAAAGTCGCATATCGGCCTTCGCGGGTGACGCGCGGACCGAGTCTAGTCCAACTCGCCGCCGGGGTCGACATGCGAGATCAAAGTCTTTCTAAAATAGCGCCGCCCCTCCCCAGCTAAGATGAGGTGGGGCGCCGCTTGTGCGCCTTTGGGAGCGCCTACTTTTCCAGCGTGGCCTCGAGGCTGATCTGGGCGTTCACGACCTTGGAGAGGGGGCAATTTTCCTTCGCCTTGGTGGCAAGCGTCTGGAACGTGTCGGCGTCCGTTCCAGGCACCCGGCCGGTCAAGGCCAGGTGAATGGCCGTGATGGCAAAACCGCCGTCGACCTGGTCGAGCGATACGGTTGCCTTGGTCTCCAGCGATTCGGCGGTCAGCCCTGCTTCCCCGAGCGCGAGCGACAACGCCATGGTGAAACAGCCGGCGTGGGCCGCGCCCAGAAGCTCTTCCGGGTTGGTGCCCGGTTCGCCTTCGAAGCGGGTGTTGAAGCCGTAGACCTGATCTTTCAGAACTCCGCTTTGGGTGGAGATCTTGCCCCGCCCATCCTTCAGTCCACCGCTCCAGGCGGCCGATGCCGTGCGCTTGATCGTCATTTGTCAGCTCCTGTGAAACGAACCGGATCCATTCGTCACGCCTGTAACCCGTTCCGCCTCGATGGAGTTTCGCAACAGCACGGCGATTTTATGGGCGTGGTCGTTCGTGGTCGGGACAACGACCACTTTTCCTGGGATTTCGCGCAGCCAGCGCGCGACCGCGCGTCGGCCGTTATCTCACGCGTTTCCGGACGGCGAACCGGTGTCCACTTCGCCTGGAAACGCTCGTGGCCGCGCCCGCGCAGCCGCGAGCGAAGCTCGCTGGCGTGAGCGCTTATTTTCAGAGCAAATCCCGGACGGAAAACCGGTTCCCACTTTTCCTGGGATTTGCGCAGCCGCGAGCGAAGCTCGCTGGCGTGAGCGCCTATTTTCAGAGCAAATCCCGGACGGAAAACCGGTTCCCACTTTTCCTGGGATTTCGCGCAGCCAGCGCGCGACCGCG
>NZ_JABJVY010000029.1:0-68704 GCF_040750475.1 Amorphus sp. 3PC139-8
AAGAGCAGCTCCGCTTCGCCATCCGCGAAGGCGGCCGCACCGTCGGTGCAGGCGTCGTCGCGTCGATCATCAAATAACCCTACGACGTTTCTGCCGGGCGCGTCCGGTCGATCTGGACGCGCCCGCTTCATTTCCCGATGCGGGCAAATAGGCGCGAAAGACAATGAACGGCCAGAACATTCGCATCCGTTTGAAGGCGTTCGACCATCGGGTGCTCGACTCCTCGACGAAGGAGATCGTTCACACCGCGAAACGAACGGGCGCCCAGGTGCGCGGCCCGGTGCCGCTTCCGACCCGGATCGAGAAGTACACGGTGAACCGCTCGCCGCACATCGACAAGAAGAGCCGGGAGCAGTTCGAGATCCGCACCCATAAGCGGCTCTTGGACATCATTGATCCCACGCCGCAGACGGTCGATGCGCTCATGAAGCTCGACCTCGCCGCCGGCGTGGACGTCGAGATCAAGCTCTAAGCGACGGGTCAGAGGGACGAGAGGCGCGGCTATGCGCTCTGCAGTGATTGCACAGAAGGTCGGGATGACCCGGATTTACACGGAAGCTGGCGAGCATGTGCCGGTAACCGTGTTGCGGGTCGAGAAGTGCCAGGTTGTGGCGCATCGGACCGAAGAGAAAGACGGCTACACGGCGCTCCAGCTCGGCGCGGGCTTCGCCAAGGCGAAGAACACGCCGAAGGCGATGCGCGGCCACTTCGCGGTAGCGAAGGTGGAGCCGAAGCGGACCTTGGTGGAGTGCCGGGTGTCCCCGGACAACGTGATCGCCGTCGGCGCCGAGCTGACCGCGGACCACTTCGTCGCGGGCCAGTTCGTGGACGTCAGCGGAACGTCGATCGGTAAGGGGTTCGCCGGTGCCATGAAGCGGCACAATTTCGGCGGCCTGCGCGCCACTCATGGCGTGTCGATTTCGCACCGCTCGCACGGTTCGACCGGTCAGAACCAGGATCCGGGTCGCGTCTTCAAGAACAAGAAGATGGCCGGCCACATGGGTGACGTTCGCGTCACTACCCAGAATCTGAAGGTCGTGCGCACCGATCCGGAGCGTGGGCTGATCATGATTCAGGGCGCGGTTCCTGGCGCCAAGGGCGGTTGGATCCTGGTGCGCGATGCGGTGAAGAAGAAACTGCCGGACGAGGTTCCGATGCCGGGCGCCTTCCGCCTGCCGGACGAGCTCGATGCGGCGCCGACCGAGGCGGACGTTCCGCCGGCGGAAGTGATCGACGCGCAGCCCGCTGAGACCGGTGCGGAAGACACCGCGGGTAAGGAGAACGGGTGATGGATTTCGACGTCAAAACGCTCGACGGCGGGACGGACGGAACGATCACCGTGTCCGACGCCATCTTCGGTCTTGAGCCGCGCCAGGATCTGGTGCAGCGCGTGGTTCGCTGGCAGCTTTCCAAGCGTCAGGCCGGCACGCACAAGACCAAGACCCGGGGCGAGATCAATGCCACGGGCAAGAAGATGTACAAGCAGAAGGGCACCGGCCGGGCCCGCCACTCCGATCGGGCTGCGCCGCAGTTCCGTGGCGGCGGCAAGGCGTTCGGCCCGGTCGTGCGCAGCCATGCTCATGATCTTCCCAAGAAGGTCCGGGCGCTGGGCTTGAAGCATGCGCTGTCGACCAAGGCGCGCGATGGCAAGCTGATCGTGCTCGCCGCTGCTGCGACGGACGAAGCGAAGACCAAGGCGCTGTCGGTGAAGCTTGCCGGGCTGGGCCTGTCGAATGCGCTGATCGTCGACGGCACGGAGTTGAATGTCGGCTTCGCAAAGGCGTCGCGCAACATTCCGAATCTGGACCTTCTGTCGGTGGCGGGCATCAACGTTTACGACATCCTACGCCGGGACACGCTCGTCCTGACCAAGGCTGCCGTCGAAAGCCTCGAGGAGCGGTTCAAATGACGGACCTGAAGCATTTCGACGTGATCCTGTCGCCGGTGATCACCGAAAAGTCGACCATGCTTTCCGAGCATAACCAGGTCGTCTTCAAGGTCGCGCGCACGGCGACCAAGCCGGAGATCAAGGCGGCGGTCGAGGCCCTGTTCAAGGTCAAGGTCACCGGTGTGAACACCCAGGTCCGCAAGGGCAAGGAAAAGCGGTTCCGCGGCGTCGTCGGGCGGCAGTCCGACGTCAAACGGGCGATCGTCACGCTGGCCGAAGGCCAGTCGATCGACGTCACGACCGGACTCTAAGGCGGAAAGGCAACAAAGCCATGGCACTAAAGACCTACCGTCCGACTTCCCCCGGCCAGCGCCAGCTCGTGATTGTCGAGCGCTCTGGACTTTGGAAGGGTAAGCCGGTCAAGGGACTCACCGAAGGTCTGACGAAGTCGGGTGGCCGCAACAATGCCGGCCGCAAGACCTCGCGCCATCGCGGTGGCGGCCACAAGCGCACCTACCGAGTGGTGGATTTCAAGCGTCAAAAGCTTGACGTCCCGGCGACGGTCGAGCGCCTCGAGTACGACCCGAACCGTTCGGCCTTCCTGGCGCTGATCCGGTACGACGACGGGGAACTGGCCTATATTTTGGCGCCGCAGCGTCTCGCTGTCGGCGACACGGTGATCGCCGGTGCCCAGGTTGACGTGAAGCCGGGCAACGCGATGCCGATATCGGCGATCCCGGTGGGCACGATCGTGCACAACGTGGAGCTGAAGCCGAAGAAGGGTGGTCAGCTTGCGCGGTCCGCCGGCACCTATGCCCAGATCGTCGGCCGGGACCAGGGCTACACGGTCATCAGGTTGTCTTCCGGCGAACAGCGCCGGGTTCCGGGTCAGGCGATGGCGTCGATCGGCGCCGTGTCGAATCCGGACCATTCGAATATCAAACTGTCGAAGGCGGGCCGCTCGCGTTGGCTCGGTCGGCGGCCGCAGACCCGCGGCGTGGCGATGAACCCGTTCGATCATCCGCACGGCGGCGGTGAAGGCCGCACCTCGGGTGGCCGGCATCCGGTCACCCCGTGGGGCAAGCCGACCAAGGGTAAGCGCACCCGGCAGAACAAGGCGACGGACAAGTACATCGTCCGCAGCCGTCACGCCCGCAAGAAGTAAGAGGACCGAACCGTGGCGCGCTCTGTTTGGAAAGGCCCCTTCGTCGACGGCTACCTTCTAAAGAAGGCAGAGGCGTCGCGTTCGTCGGGTCGTAACGAGGTGATAAAGATCTGGTCGCGGCGGTCGACGATTCTGCCGCAGTTCGTTGGGCTGACGTTCGGCGTCTACAACGGCCAGAAGCACATTCCGGTTCTCGTCAGCGAGGACATGGTGGGCCACAAGTTCGGCGAGTTCGCGCCGAGCCGGACCTACTATGGCCACGGGGCCGACAAGAAGGCGAAGAGGAAGTAACGATGGGCAAGCCCTCCCGGGACCGGGTGCTCGGCGACACCGAAGCGCGTGCGGTCGTGCGACGGCTCAAGGTCAGCCCGCAGAAGCTGAACCTCGTCGCGCAGCTGATCCGCGGCAAGAAGGCCGCGACTGCGCTCGCCGATCTCGAATTCTCGCGGAAGCGGATCGCCAAGGACGTGCGCAAGGCGCTGGAGTCGGCGATCGCGAATGCGGAAAACAATCACGACCTCGACGTCGACGCGCTGGTCGTCGCCGAGGCCTATGTCGGCAAGGCGCTGGTGATGAAGCGGTTTCATGCGCGTGGCCGCGGCCGGGCGGGGCGGATCGAGAAGGTGTTCTCGAACCTGACCATCGTCGTCCGTGAAGTCGAGGAGGCGGCCTGATGGGTCACAAAGTCAATCCGATCGGCCTGCGTCTCGGCATCAACCGGACCTGGGATTCGCGTTGGTTCGCCGACCGCGGCGACTATGGCCGGCTTCTGCATGAGGATCTGGCGATCCGTGCCTTCCTCCTGGAGGAGTTGAAGCAGGCAGCGGTGTCGAAGATCGTCATTGAGCGCCCGCACAAGAAGTGTCGGATTACGATCCATACGGCGCGTCCGGGGGTTGTCATCGGCAAGAAGGGCGCCGATATCGACCGCCTGCGCAAGAAGATCGGCGAGATGACCTCTTCGGAGGTGCACATCAACATCGTCGAAGTGCGCAAGCCGGAAATTGACGCCACGCTGGTCGCGTTGTCGATCGCCCAGCAGCTTGAGCGCCGCGTTGCGTTCCGCCGGGCCATGAAGCGGGCGGTGCAGTCGGCGATGCGGCTCGGGGCCGAGGGCATCCGGATCAACTGCGCGGGTCGCCTCGGCGGCGCGGAAATCGCTCGGACGGAATGGTACCGCGAAGGCCGCGTTCCGCTGCACACCCTGCGCGCGGACATCGACTACGGCACGGCGACGGCGAAGACGGCGTATGGCACCTGTGGCGTGAAGGTGTGGATCTTCAAGGGCGAGATCCTCGAGCACGATCCGATGGCGTCTGAGCGTCGGTTGGCCGAGGCCTCCGAAGGCGGCGGCGGTGGCGGCGGGCGTCGTCGCGCGGACGCCTGATAGCCGGCGGATTTTGAGAGAACGAGAGCAGACAAATGCTGCAACCGAAACGAACCAAATTCCGCAAGCAGCACAAGGGCCGGATCCATGGCACGGCGAAGGGCGGCACGATGCTGAACTTCGGCGCCTACGGCCTGAAGGCCCAGGAGCCCGAGCGCGTGACCGCGCGGCAGATCGAGGCGGCGCGCCGCGCGATCACCCGCCACATGAAGCGCCAGGGCCGCGTGTGGATCCGCATCTTCCCGGACGTGCCGGTGTCGGCGAAGCCGACCGAAGTGCGTATGGGTAAGGGCAAGGGCTCGCCGGAATATTGGGCGGCGCGGGTTCATCCGGGCCGGATTATGTTCGAGATCGACGGGGTTGCCGAGGACATCGCTCGCGAAGCGCTGCGTCTCGGTGCAGCCAAGCTGCCGATCAAGACGCGCTTCGTTCAGCGCATCGCCGAGTAACGGCGAGACAGCGCGAGGAGAATGGGCAGATGAAGGCCGCAGACGTGACGGCGAAGACCGCCGACGAATTGCTGGACGATCTCGCCAAGCTGAAGAAAGAGCAGTTCAACCTGCGCTTCCAGCGGGCGACGGGCCAGCTCGAAAATACCGCGCGGGTGCGGCAGGTGCGCCGTGACATCGCCCGCATTAAGACGGTGCTCGGCGAGCGCCGTCGGACGCAGACGAGCTGACGGGAAAGACGAAGAAGATGCCGAAACGTGCTCTGCGGGGCGTCGTCGTAAGCGACAAGAACGACAAGACCGTCGTTGTGCGGGTGGAGCGGCGCTTCACCCATCCGCTTCTGAAGAAGACTGTGCGTCGCTCCAAGCGCTACCACGCGCATGACGAGGCGAACACATTCAAGGTTGGCGACCGGGTGGTAATCGAAGAGAGCCGTCCGATGTCGAAGACGAAACGATGGACCGTGGTCGGCGCTTTGACGCCTTCGGGCGAGATCGTCGCCGGCTGACCTTCGGGGTCGGTGCGGGCGGCGTCGTCCTAGGGGTGCGGCGAAAAGAAAGATAGAAGGCGGCGAAGCATGATTCAGATGCAGACCAACCTCGACGTGGCGGACAACTCCGGTGCGCGCCGCGTCATGTGCATCAAGGTGCTCGGTGGCTCGAAGCGCAAGTACGCGTCGGTCGGCGACATCATCGTCGTCTCCGTGAAGGAGGCGAGCCCGCGCGGACGCGTGAAGAAGGGCGACGTCATGAAGGCGGTCGTCGTTCGCACCGCCAAGGACATTCGCCGTCCCGACGGCAGCGTCATCCGCTTCGACCGCAATGCGGCGGTCCTGGTGAACAACAACAAGGAGCCGGTGGGCACGCGTATCTTCGGGCCGGTCCCGCGCGAGCTCCGGGCACGCAACCACATGAAGATCATTTCGCTCGCGCCGGAGGTGTTGTGATGGCCGCGCGCATCAAAAAGGGCGATTCCGTCGTGGTGATCGCCGGGCGGGACAAGGGCAAGACCGGTGAGGTCGTGCGCGTTCTGCCGAAGGAAAATCGCGCCGTCGTGAGCGGGGTGAACGTGGTGCAGCGTCACCAGCGTCAGACCCCGTCCCAGGAAGGCGGCATCGTGACCAAAGAGATGCCGATCCATCTCTCCAACCTGGCGATGGCCGATCCCACCGATGGCAAGGCCACGCGGGTCGGGTTCCGGGTCGAGGACGACGGCAGCAAGGTCCGGTTCGCCAAGCGCTCCGGAGACAAGATCGATGGCTGAGGCAATGGAAGCGGAATTCGAGCCGCGTACGAAGGCGATCTACCGGGAGACGGTGCGCAACACGCTGCAGGAGCGGTTCAACTACACGAACCCGATGCAGCTTCCGCGCCTGGACAAGGTGGTCGTGAACATGGGTATCGGCGAAGCCGTCGCTGATTCCAAGAAGGTTCAGTCGGCGGCCGACGACCTGGCGCAGATCACCGGTCAGAAGCCGGTCATCACCCGGGCGCGCAACTCGATCGCGGGCTTCAAGGTCCGCGAGAACATGCCGATCGGCTGCAAGGTTACCCTGCGTCGGGGACGTATGTACGAGTTTATCGACCGTCTGGTGACGATCGCGCTGCCGCGGGTGCGGGATTTTCGGGGCCTGAACCCGAAGAGCTTCGACGGGCGCGGCAACTTTGCAATGGGTCTGAAGGAGCACATCGTGTTCCCGGAGATCGTCTACGACAAGGTCGACCAGATCTGGGGCATGGACATCATCGTCTGCACCACGGCGAAGACGGATGACGAGGCGCGCGAGCTTCTGCGCGCGCTGAACTTTCCGTTCCGGCAGTAACAGGCGGGGCAAGGGACGAAAGACATGGCCAAAAAAGGTAAGATCGAGAACAACAAGAAGCGCCAGCGCCTGGCCAAGCAGTATGCTGAGCGGCGCGAGCGTCTGAAGGCGGTGGCACGGGATCAGTCGCTGCCGATGGAAGATCGTTTCGCAGCGCAGCTGAAGCTTGCGGAGTTGCCGCGCAACGGTGCGGCGACCCGGATCGTCAATCGCTGCGAAGTGACCGGCCGCCCGCGCGCCTACTATCGTAAGCTCAAGATGTCGCGCGTCGCGCTGCGCGAGCTTGGCAGCCAGGGTCAGATCCCCGGCCTTGTGAAGTCGAGCTGGTAAGGAGACCGGGCGATGTCGATGACGGATCCCCTCGGGGACATGATCACGCGCATCCGCAATGCGGGAATGCGCCGGAAGTCGAGCCTTTCCACGCCGGGGTCGCGCCTGCGCATGAACGTGCTCGAGGTGCTTCAGAGCGAAGGCTACATTCGCGGATATACGGTTACCGAGCACGACAACGGTCGTTCGGAGATCGATATCGAGCTGAAATATTTCGACGGCGAGCCGGCGATCAAGAAGATCGAACGGATCTCCAAGCCGGGTCGGCGGGTCTATTCCTCCGTGGCGACGCTGCCGCGGGTGGCGAACGGGCTCGGCGTGTCCATTCTGTCCACGTCGCAGGGCGTCATGAGCGATCATGTCGCGCGCGAGCGCAATCTCGGCGGCGAGATCCTCTGCCAGGTGTTCTGATCGGCCTGTCGGCGATCGAAGACCTGCGGCGCGGGGCGCAAGGAGTTTTGGGATGTCACGGGTAGGTAAAAGGCCGGTTCAGGTGCCGAACGGCGTCACGGCGAAGATCGATGGGCAGACCGTCAGCGTGAAGGGCCCGAAGGGTGAGCTGGAGTTCACCGTGCCCGACGTGGTGTCGGTGAGCCAGGGCGAGGACGGCATCACCGTCACGCCGGTCGACGAAAGCAAGAAGGCGCGGTCGATGTGGGGTCTGTCCCGCTCGATGGTGGCTAACCTGGTGCATGGCGTGACCGAAGGGTTCGAGCGACGCCTGGAGATCACCGGCGTCGGCTATCGCGCGCAGGTTCAGGGCAAAAACCTGCAGCTCGCGCTCGGCTTCTCGCACGAGGTGCTGTATCCGATCCCGGAAGGCATTCAGATTCAGTGTCCGAAACCGACCGAGATTGTTGTCGGGGGCATCGAGAAGCAGCGCGTTGGGCAGGTTGCGGCTGAGATCCGCGAGTTCCGTCCGCCGGAGCCCTACAAGGGCAAGGGCGTGAAGTATGCGGGCGAGCAGATCATCCGCAAGGAAGGCAAGAAGAAGTAAGGACGCCACGATGGCCAAGGGTCTTAGCAGGGACGATCGCCGCCGCATGCGGGTCCGTCGCTCCATCCGGGCGGTCGCCAATGGGCGGCCCCGGCTGAGCGTGTTCCGCTCGTCCAAGAACATCTACGTGCAGGTGATCGACGACAAGGCGGGCCGCACGCTCGCCGCCGCCTCCACGATGGAAAAGGATCTCCGCGCGTCTTTGAAGACGGGCGCTGACACCGCGGCTGCGGTCGAGGTCGGCAAGCTGATCGCCGAGCGGGCAAAGGCGGCCGGCATCAGCAAGGTCGTGTTCGACCGCGGCGGTTACATCTATCACGGTCGGGTCAAGGCCCTGGCCGACGCAGCCCGCGAAGGCGGGCTGGAATTCTAAGAACATCCGCGCGAAAAGTCGGACCAAAGAACGGAAGGATTGAGAACATGGCGCGGGAGCGGGATCGGGACCGGGACGAGCGCGACAGTGAATTTGTCGACAAGCTCGTCCACATCAACCGTGTCGCGAAGGTGGTGAAGGGCGGCCGTCGGTTCGGCTTTGCCGCGCTCGTCGTCGTCGGCGACCAGAAGGGCCGGGTCGGCTACGGCCACGGCAAGGCGCGCGAAGTGCCGGAGGCGATCCGCAAGGCGACCGAGGCTGCCAAGCGGAGCATGATCCGGGTGCCGCTGCGCGAGGGCCGGACGCTGCATCATGACGTGAACGGGCGCTGGGGCGCCGGCCGCGTCGTGATGCGCGCTGCCCCGGCCGGTACAGGCATCATCGCCGGCGGACCGATGCGCGCCGTGTTCGAGACCCTTGGCGTGCAGGACGTCGTGGCCAAATCGCTCGGTTCGTCGAATCCGTACAACATGGTGCGGGCTGCGTTCGACGCGCTGAAGAACGAGGACAGCCCCCGTTCCGTCGCCGCTCGCCGCGGCATGAAGGTGGCAGCCCTGCAGGCACGCCGGCGCGACATCGACGCCGACGCCTCGGCCGAAGCCTGACGATCATTACAGGAATGGGCGTCGAGGCGGCTTAGGCCGCCTCGTCTCGTCGGTTGGAGAGTTGAATGGCAAAGGCAGCAAAGTCGGCCGGTAAGACGGTCACCGTCGAGCAGATCGGCAGCCCGATCCGTCGTCCTGGCGCGCAGCGGGCGACGCTGGTCGGGCTCGGCCTCAACAAGATGCATCGTCGCCGCACGCTGGAAGATACGCCGGCTGTGCGCGGCATGATCGCGAAGGTTAGCCATCTCGTCCGCGTGGTCGAGCAGGGCTGAATCGAGACGCGGGAGGTCGGTTCGCTATCGCAACCGGGGCGCCTCTTCGAGGCATGACCTGGGAAGCCGCGGCGAACCGTCGCGCGTAAGGCGCGGCCCGCTGTGACAACGTGCGTTCGCGCACCCGTCGGACAACGGACGGCGAGGCGCAACAAGGAGACGGCCATGAGGCTGAATGAGCTGAGCGACAATCCCGGAGCGGCGAAGGACCGCAAGCGCGTTGGCCGCGGCATCGGCTCCGGCAAGGGCAAGACGTCCGGGCGCGGCGTGAAGGGTCAGAAGTCGCGCACCGGCGTGGCGATCAAGGGCTTCGAAGGCGGGCAGATGCCGCTGCATCGGCGGCTGCCGAAGCGCGGTTTCGTTAATATCTTCCGGAAGAAGTGGAACGAGGTTTCCGTCGGGCGCGTGCAGACCGCGATCGAAGCGGGCAAGCTCGACGCGGGCGCGCCGATCGACGTGGCCGCGCTGGTTGCCGCCGGTGTCGTGCGCCGTGCGAAGGACGGCGTGCGCCTTCTCGGTAATGGCGAAATCACCTCCGCGGTGACGCTGGTTGTGGACGGTGCCTCCCAGTCGGCCATTCAGGCGGTTGAAAAAGCGGGCGGAAAGGTCGAGGTAAAGGCGAAGGCAGAGGCCTCGGCCTGACGGCTGACGCCGTTCACGCCCCCTCCGCGTCCTCCCGCATCTGGAACGCTCCATGGTCTCGGCTGCCGAACAACTCGCGTCCAATCTTAATTTCTCCGCCTTCGCCAAGGCGGAGGAACTCAAGAAGCGGATCTGGTTTACCCTCGGCGCGCTGATCGTCTACCGGGTTGGGACCTATGTCCCGCTGCCCGGCATCGATCCGGCTGCGCTTGCCCAGGCCTTCAATCAGGCGCAAACGGGCCTGCTTGGCATGTTCAACATGTTCGCGGGCGGCGCCGTGGGCCGAATGGCGATCTTCGCCCTCGGCATCATGCCGTATATCTCGGCCTCCATTATCATTCAGCTTCTGACCACGGTGGTTCCCCGCCTGGAGCAGCTGAAGAAGGAGGGTGAGCAAGGCCGGAAGATGATCAACCAGTACACCCGGTATGCGACCGTGGTGCTGGCGACCTTCCAGGCTTATGGCATCGCCGTGGGGCTTGAAGGCGCCGGCAACATCGTTACCGATCCGGGCTGGTTCTTCAAATTCACGACCGTGGTTACGCTCGTCGGCGGAACCATGTTCCTGATGTGGCTTGGCGAGCAGATCACTGCCCGCGGCGTGGGCAACGGCATCTCGTTGATCATCTTCTCCGGCATCGTGGCGGGGATTCCGCAAGCCTTCACCGGCATGCTGGAGCTTGGCCGCCAGGGGGCGCTGTCGACCACGATCATTCTCGGCGTCATCGTGCTCGCCGTGGTGGTGATTGCCTTCATCGTTTACATGGAGCGCGCCCAGCGTCGGCTTTTGATCCAGTATCCAAAGCGACAAGTGGGCAACCGGGTGTTCCAGGGCGAATCCTCGCACCTGCCGCTGAAGCTCAACACGTCCGGCGTGATCCCGCCGATCTTTGCCTCGTCGCTGCTTCTGGTTCCGGCGACGCTGACGAGTTTCTCGGCCGGTCAGGGGCCGGGCTGGATCCAAACCGTGACGGCCCTCCTGGGCCATGGCCAACCGTTGTTTATGGTCGTCTATGCCGGCCTGATCATCTTCTTCGCGTTCTTCTACACCGCGATCGTGTTCAATCCGGCCGACACCGCGGACAATCTGAAGAAGCATGGCGGCTACATTCCGGGCATTCGGCCCGGCGATCGGACAGCGGAATATATCGACTACGTCTTGACGCGTATCACCGTGATCGGTGCGGTCTATCTGGTGATCGTTTGTCTTTTGCCGGAGTTCCTGATTTCGGCGACCGCGATACCCTTCTATTTTGGCGGGACCTCCCTGCTCATTGTGGTGAGCGTGACGATGGACACCGTCGCCCAGATCCAGGGCCACCTGCTCGCGCACCAATATGAAGGGCTCGTCAAGAAAGCCAAACTGAGGGGGAGACGGCGATGAGGTTGATTCTGCTCGGGCCGCCCGGGGCAGGGAAGGGCACCCAGGCACAGAAGCTGGTCGAGCGCCACGGCATCGTTCAGCTTTCGACAGGCGACATGCTGCGCGCGGCTGTGAAGGCGGAAACGCCGATTGGTCTGGAAGCAAAGGCGATCATGGATCGGGGCGAACTCGTCCCGGATTCGGTCGTGGTCGAAATCGTGTCGGAGCGGCTCGACGAGCCGGATTGCGCCAAGGGTTTCATCCTGGACGGTTTCCCGCGCACTGTGCCGCAGGCGGAGGCGCTGGAAGCGCTTCTTGAGACCAAGTCGCTGCAGCTCGACGCGGTGGTTGAACTGGTGGTGGACGAGGACGCGCTTCTCGACCGGGTCAAGAAGCGAGTCGCGGAAAGCGGCGAGAACGTGCGCTCGGACGACAATGCCGAGGCGCTGAAGAAGCGGCTTGACGTTTACCGTCAACAGACGGCTCCCCTGGCCGAATTCTATCGGCAAAAGGGTTTGCTGAAACAGATCAACGGGATGGCCCCGATCGACGAGGTCGCCACGGAGATCGACGGGGTGCTCGCGGCACCCGGCCGATGACAACGGCAGCGGATTGCGCACGTGGCGCTTGACGGCAGGGTTGCGGATCCGCTAGTAAGCCCGTCCAATCGGATAACCGCGAGGGATCGGCGCCGGGAACCGGAAGGTGACCTGAGCGGCGTTTTTTTGCTTTCGGCCCGTCGTTAGGCGGCCGAGATCCGACCTTGATCCGTCAAGTCGGGATAGAACGAGACCTCTCGAGCCGGACACTCGAGAAGAAGGAGAGACGAGAGTGGCCCGCATTGCAGGCGTCAACATTCCGACGAACAAGCGCGTCCTGATCGCGCTGCAGTACATTCATGGGATCGGCCCGGCCAAGGCGCGCGAGATCATCGGCAAGGTTAACGTGCCGATGGAGCGCCGCGTCAATGAGCTGTCCGATGCCGAGGTTCTGCACCTCCGCGAAGTGGTCGACCGCGACTATCTGGTCGAGGGTGATCTGCGTCGCGAGACGGCGATGAACATCAAGCGGCTGATGGATCTGGGTTGCTATCGCGGCCTGCGCCACCGGCGCGGCCTGCCGGTGCGCGGCCAGCGGACCCACACCAATGCGCGCACGCGCAAGGGTCCGGCGAAGCCGATCGCAGGCAAGAAGAAGTAGGATGATTTGGGTCGGCCGTCCGGCTCGCGTCCGTTAAGGACGGGGCGAGCTCGGGTGGTCGTCCGGTGGAGCCGCCGGCGTTACGGCGGTGTCGAGATCGAACTAGGAAGATAAGAATGGCGAAGGACACGACGCGGGTACGCCGGCGCGAACGCAAGAACATCACGTCTGGCGTCGCGCACGTGAATGCATCGTTCAACAACACGATGATTACCATCACGGACGCTCAGGGAAATACGATTTCCTGGTCGTCGGCCGGCTCGATGGGCTTCAAGGGTTCGCGCAAGTCGACCCCGTACGCCGCTCAGGTCGCTGCCGAGGATGCGGCGCGCAAGGCCACCGAGCATGGAATGCGTACCCTCGAAGTCGAAGTGTCGGGCCCGGGTTCGGGCCGCGAATCGGCGCTGCGTGCCTTGCAGGCGGCGGGCTTTACCATCACATCCATCCGCGATGTGACCCCGATCCCGCACAACGGCTGTCGGCCGCGCAAGCGCCGGCGCGTTTGAGCCTCGCCAGGGGTCGAGGGCGCAATCGCGCCCGACCCTGATACACTCCGTTCGGCGGAGATGGCGGTCCCGGCCACTGGTTACGGGACGCCCCCGAACAGCGAAAAGGTGCGACGGTGATCATTCAGAAGAATTGGCAGGAGCTCATCAAGCCGAACAAGCTTGAGGTCAAGGCGGGCTACGAGCCGACGCGCACTGCGACGCTCGTAGCCGAGCCGCTCGAGCGCGGGTTCGGCCTGACTTTGGGCAACGCGCTGCGGCGCGTGCTGCTGTCGTCGCTGCAAGGTGCGGCGGTCACGTCCGTCCACATCGACGGCGTGCTGCACGAGTTTTCCTCGATCGCGGGCGTCCGTGAGGACGTCACCGATATCGTGCTCAACGTGAAGGAAGTCGCCCTGAAGATGCAGGGCGAGGGTCCGAAACGGATGGTCGTGCGCAAGCAGGGCCCGGGCGTGGTGACGGCTGGCGACATACAGACGGTCGGCGACATCGAGATCCTCAACCCCGAGCACGTGCTGTGCACCCTCGACGAGGGCGCCGACATCCGCATGGAGCTCACGGTCAACACCGGCAAGGGCTACGTTGCGGCGGATCGCAACCGTCCGGAAGATGCGCCGATCGGGCTGATCCCGGTCGACAGCCTCTATTCGCCGGTCAAGAAGGTCTCCTACAAGGTTGAGAACACCCGCGAGGGGCAGGTCCTCGACTACGACAAGCTGACGCTGACGGTTGAAACCGACGGGTCGCTGTCGCCGGAGGACGCGGTCGCCTATGCCGCGCGGATCCTGCAGGACCAGCTTGCGATCTTCGTGAACTTCGAGGAGCCGCAGAAGGCGGAAGTCCGCGAGGACGTGCCGGAGCTCGCCTTCAATCCGGCGCTGCTGAAGAAGGTCGACGAGCTGGAGCTTTCCGTGCGCTCGGCGAACTGCCTGAAGAACGACAACATCGTCTATATCGGCGACCTGATCCAGAAGACGGAAGCCGAGATGCTGCGGACGCCGAACTTCGGCCGCAAGTCGCTCAACGAAATCAAGGAAGTCCTGGCGCAGATGGGTCTGCACCTGGGCATGGAAGTCACCAACTGGCCGCCTGAGAACATCGAAGAGTTGGCCAAGCGGTACGAAGATCACCATTATTGAGGGCTTGAGCGGCGGCGCGGCTCGCGCCGTCTGCCCCAAGAAAATGTGCGAGGAGTGAACCGATGCGCCATGGCAAGAGTGGTCGCAAGCTCAACCGGACGTCCAGCCACCGCAAGGCGATGTTCGCCAACATGGCCGCGTCGTTGATCGAGCACGAGCAGATTGTTACGACCCTGCCGAAGGCGAAGGAACTTCGCCCCGTGGTGGAGCGGCTGGTGACGCTGGCGAAGCGCGGCGATTTGCATGCCCGCCGCCAGGCGATCAGCCAGGTTCGCGACGTCGCGGCCGTGTCGAAGCTGTTCGAGACGCTGGGTCCGCGTATGAAGGATCGTCCGGGCGGCTATCTGCGCATCATGCGCGCGGGTTTCCGCTATGGCGACAATGCGCCGGTGGCGGTGATTGAATTCGTCGATCGCGATCCGGAAGCGCGCGGTGCGGCGGATCGTGCCCGTCGTGAGGCGGAAGAGGCTGCGGCGTAAGCCAGCGTGTTCCCGACGGTGCGTCGCTTGCGCGGCGAGACATCGAACCCCGCATGCTCGGCATGCGGGGTTTCTTCATATCCGCGGCGCTGGCAGTCTGAGAAGAATGCCACGCCGACGCCGCGTTTCGGCCCTAAATCGAGGCGGTCTTACCCTGATCCCCGTCCGGAAAGGTAAACCGGTGCGACACGCTTGCTTTTGTCTCGACCTTTCGTCTCCTGTGAACCGCGGCGCGCGGGGGCTATTGCGGGCGGTTGTGCTCGCGATGGCTATGGTCGCAGCAGCTTTGCCCGCTGCCGCCCAGGAACGACAGGTGCCGACGTCGCAGGAACAGATTCAGCTGTCGTTCGCGCCGATCGTGAAGAATGCCGCCCCGGCGGTCGTCAATATCTACGCTTCGCGGCGGGTGCAGCGGCCGCGCTCCCCGCTCCTGGACGATCCGCTGTTTCGCCACTTTTTCGGCAACCAGCCCGGTAACGGCGCGCCGTCGCGACTGCAGCAGTCGCTCGGGTCGGGCGTGATCGTCGCGGAAGACGGGGTGGTGATTACCAACAATCACGTCGTGCGCGATGCCGACGAGATCCGGATCGCTCTTGCCGACAAGCGCGAGTTCGATGCCGAGGTGTTACTGAAGGACGAGCGCACGGATCTCGCCGTCCTGAAGATCGACGCCGACGGAGAGAGCTTTCCGACCCTGCCGTTCGCCGATTCCGACGAGTTGGAAGTGGGCGATGTGGTGCTTGCGATCGGCGATCCGTTCGGGGTGGGCCAGACCGTGACGTTCGGGATCGTGTCGGCACTTGCTCGCACCCAGGTGGGAATCACCGACTATCGCTTCTTCATCCAGACGGATGCCGCGATCAATCCCGGCAACTCCGGTGGCGCGCTGATCGATTCCAGCGGACGGCTGGTGGGCATCAACTCCGCAATCTATTCGCGCTCGGGCGGCTCGCTGGGAATCGGATTTGCCATTCCGGCGAACATGGCGCGCCTGGTGGTTCGCTCCGCGCTGGAAGACGGCGAGATCCTGCGCCCCTGGTTTGGCGCATCCATGCAGGCGGTCACCAGCGACATTGCCGACGGGTTGGGCCTCGACCGGCCGCGCGGTGCGCTGGTTACCAAGGTAACGGAGGATGGCCCGGCGGATAAGGGTGGGGTCCAGGTCGGCGATCTGATTCTGTCGATCGCCGGGCGCGCGATCGACGATCCCGACGGGTTCGGCTATCGCTTCGTGACCCAGGGTGTCGGGGGCACGACGGATTTGACGGTGCTGCGCAACGGACGTCGGGTGGATCTCGATATCGCGCTGGTGTCGCCGCCCGAAACCACGCCGCGCGACACGCGGGAAATAACCGGCTACTCGCCGCTAACCGGTGCGACGGTGATGAACCTTTCCCCGGCGGTCGCGGAAGAAGTGGGCCTCGATTTCGGCGACGCCGGTGTGGTGGTCGCGGCGATCGAGTCCGGCTCGCCGGCGCAGAGGATCGGTCTGCGTCGGGGCGACGTCATTGTCGACCTCAACGGCACGGATATCGACAGCACACGCACCCTCGATGGCTTGATCGACGAGCGGCCGCGGGTCTGGCGGCTGACCATCGATCGCGACGGGCGGACCCTGCAGATGGCGTTCCGCGGCTGAGTTAGAGCTTCCATGGCGGATGACCTTTTCACTTCGGCCGGCCTCGATCGTACGGCCCCGCGCCCGCTCGCCGATCGGCTGCGGCCGAAGCGGCTTGAGGATGTGGTCGGCCAATCGCATCTGATCGGGCCGGAGGGGACGCTCACCCGCATGTTGCGCTCCGGCGGGATCGGCTCCTTGATCTTCTGGGGCCCGCCAGGCACCGGCAAGACCACGGTGGCGCGCCTTCTGGCCGGGGCGACAGACCTTCATTTCGAGCAGATCTCGGCCATCTTCTCCGGGGTGGCGGATCTGAAGAAGGTGTTCGAGACCGCGCGCGGGCGACGGACGACGGGCAAGGGAACGCTCCTGTTCGTCGACGAGATCCATCGCTTCAACCGGGCCCAGCAAGATGCCTTCCTGCCCGTGATGGAGGACGGCACCATCACGCTGGTGGGGGCGACCACGGAGAACCCATCGTTCGAACTGAACGCCGCGCTTCTGTCGCGCTCCCAGGTGTTGACCTTTCATGCGCTCGATGCCGAAGCGGTCGCAGCGCTGCTGGCGGCGGCCGAGGCAACGGAAGAGCGCGGCTTGCCGCTGGACGAAGGCGCGCGCGCAAGCCTGGTGCGCATGGCGGACGGCGATGGACGCGCCGCGCTCTCGCTTGCCGAAGAGGTGTGGCGATCGGTCGGCGAAGGCGAGACGCTGAATGCCGAGCAGCTTCAACAGGTGCTGCAGCGGCGCGCGCCGATCTACGACAAGTCTCAGGACGGCCACTACAATCTGATCTCCGCGCTGCACAAGTCGGTGCGCGGTTCCGATCCCGACGCCACGCTCTATTATCTCTGCCGGATGCTCGATGCTGGAGAGGATCCGCTTTTCGTCGGTCGGCGTCTCGTGCGCATGGCGGTGGAGGATATCGGGTTGGCCGATCCGCAGGCGCTCGTGGTCGCCAATGCCGCCAAGGATGCCTACGACTTCCTGGGCTCGCCGGAGGGAGAGCTCGCGCTTGCTCAGGCCGCCGTCTATTTGGCGGCAGCGCCCAAATCGAATGCCGTCTACACCGCCTACAAGGCGGCGGCGAAGGTCGCCAAAGAGGGCGGTTCGCTGGTTCCACCCAAGCACATCCTTAACGCGCCCACTCGGCTCATGAAGGAGGAGGGTTACGGCGGTGGCTATCAGTATGATCATGACGCGCCGGATGCCTTCTCCGGCCAGGACTATTTCCCCGAAGCGCTGGGCCGGCAGAGTTTCTATCGGCCGACCGGCTATGGGGCGGAAGCGGAGATCGGCAAACGGCTGGAGCGCCTTGAAATGCTGCGCCGGAAGCGTCAGGGCGGTGGGCAAGGATAGAGCATCCGGCACAATCGGTAGCGCCTGTTGCGCTCTTTCTTTCCCGTTTGCGCTTGCCTTCGCGAAAACCGTCGCCTTCGTTTTTGATCGGAACGTCCGGATTTACAAGTTCATGACCTAAACGAACGGCTGATTGCTTTCCGGGTCTCCTTCGCTATCGTGCGCGCCGAGGATCGGCCGCTTGCGCCGACCTGGTTCCCGTCTTCGGCAAATCAGGGGCAGGGCATGCGCGAAGTTCTTCTTGTGGCCTTCGGCGGGGCCGTCGGGGCGACCCTGCGCCATCTGGTGGGCATCGCTGCCATCCGCCTGATGGGTACCGGCTTTCCGTGGGGCACCCTCACGGTCAACATCGTGGGTTCGTTCGTGATGGGCCTGCTGGTTGCGACGCTCGCCAAGCTCTCGCCGTCGTTCGGCGCGCGGGAAGTGCGGCTGTTCATGGGCGTCGGCCTGCTCGGGGGCTTCACCACCTTCTCGTCCTTCTCGCTGGATGCGGGCAATCTGATCGAGGGTGGGCAGGGGCAGACGGCGGCGATTTATGTGGTGGTCTCGGTGGTCTTCGGGCTGATTGCCCTGTTTGCCGGACTTGGATTGGTGCGATGGGTGGCGCCCTGAACAACGTTAGGATATCGGCGCCGTGGCGATGATCGAAACGCGTACGGTCGATAGCGACGAGGACGGCATGCGCCTGGACCGTTGGTTCAAGGCGCACTATCCGGGCCTTGCCTTCGGTCAGCTTCAGAAGTTGGTGCGCACCGGCCAGGTGCGTGTCGATGGCGCGCGTGCCAAGACCTCCACGCGCCTGGAGACGGGCCAAGCCGTGCGCGTGCCGCCGGCGGCGACCGCCGCTCCCGAAACGCCGCGACCGGCTCCGTCGGGTGGCGTGAACGAGGGGCGCGGTGCGCTTGAGCCGATGTTGCTCCACGAGGACCGCGACGTGCTGGTGTTCAACAAGCCCGCCGGCCTCGCCGTTCAAGGCGGCCCGGGATTGACCCGCCATATCGACGGGCTCCTGGAAGCCTGGCGCGACAAGAAAGGCCAGAAGCCGCGCCTCGTCCACCGGCTCGACCGTGACACGTCCGGCGTGCTGTTGGTGGCGAAGACGCGCAAGGCGGCGGCCTCTCTCGCCACCGCGTTCCGCGCCCGCACCACCCGCAAGTTCTATTGGGCGCTGGTTAAGGGGGTGCCGAAGCCGCGCGAAGGCCGGATCTCCACCTGGCTCGCCAAGGAGGGGCCACGAGAGGCCGAGCGTATGGTGATCGCCCGCCACGGCGATACCGACGCCGTCCATGCCGTCAGCCACTATGCCGTGGTCGAGCAGGCCGGCCAGAAGGTTGCCTGGCTGGTGCTGCGCCCGGTCACCGGCCGCACCCATCAGTTGCGGGCCCACACCGCCCATATCGGCCACCCGATCATCGGCGATCCGAAATATTTCGACATTCAGAACTGGGACCTGCCCGGCGGAGTCCAGAACAAGCTGCACCTTCACGCGCATCGACTGGTGATCCCGCATCCCTCCGGCGGCGTGCTGGACGTCTCCGCGCCGCTGTCGCCCCATATGCAGCAATCGTGGAACCTGTTCGGCTTCGATCCGGAACGCGCCTTCGCCGTCGAGGACGAAGCGGCGGTTCTGGCCGATTCCAAGTCCGGCTGAGCGGATATGGGTCGCACGCGGACTGCTGCGGATCGCCGTCCGCGTCGGATCTACGATTGTTTCCTGTTCTTTCGGGAGCTGGATCTCTTGGAGATCCGTCTCATCGAGCTTGCGCCGATCGTCGACGTGTTCGTGATCGTGGAGGCGCGGCGCGACTTTGCCGGCAACGAGAAGCCGCTGGTTTTCAAGGCCAACCGCAACCGGTTTGCCGCCTTTGCCAACAAGATCCGGCATATCGAGGTGATGGACGAGCCGCCGGAGGCGGAGCGTCGCTGGGTGCGTCAGGCGCATCAGCGAAGCGCGATGCTCAAAGGGTTGGTCGACGCCGATCCGGACGATCTGGTGCTGGTCTCCGACGTGGACGAGATCCCCGCCGCCGATCGGCTTGCGGAGGTTGCGACCGATCCGCGTCGTCGCACGATCCACTTCTTCAACCAACCGCTCCATCGCTTCTATGTAGATGTGCGCGATTCCGGCGGCACGGCCTGGATCGGCAGTCGGGCCGTGCGCGCGCGCCACATGATCGATCCGACCCGGCTGCGCAAGCTGAAGCCGGTGAACTATCCGCAGGCGCCTTCGGTCTACGAAGCGGCCTATTGGGTCTATCGCAGCTTTACCGAATTCGGCACCTATCTGACCCGCGTCCGCCATGAAAATGCCGGTTGGCATTTCTCCTCGCTGGGCAGCGCTGACTATCTCGCCGCCAAGGACGCCGCGATCGTGTTCGATGAGACCAGCGGTCGCAGTCGGATGACCGCCGCCGATTGGGAGAATGAGCGACGCCGGCTCGTGATGAATTTCGGCAAGGCGGAGAGAGTGCCCGCCGGGGCGTCGCTGCCAAGGGCGATGACCGACTTTCCGGACCGCTTCGGACACCTTTTCGCGCCCCCCGAAATCTGACGGACACCATCTAAAAAGTAAGCCGGCACAGTTTCTTTTTGGCGGAATACTGGGCCGGACCTGTCATGGGATGTTCATTTGACCCCTGAGCCTCGCCGGACTTTATCCCTGGTGGCTGTTGGGGGAATGGACCGGGTCGACCGTCCTCAGAAACGACGCCTCTGACAGCCTCTGGGACTCGCGGCATATGCGATGCAACCGACAAGGGGCTGAGATGATCGATCAGGCGATACCGGGCGAACATCCTGCGACGGTGGATGACGTCGGACCGGGTGGAAAGACCGTCCAGCAATATATCGACGAGACGCCGGCCTGGGAGGACGGAACTCCCGTGGCGATGACGCCAATGACCCGGATGCAGTGGCTCATCTGGGGTCTCGCGGCGGCGGGCAAATTCTTCGAAGGCATGGTCGTGTTCATGACCGGCGTGGCGCTGCCCTTGCTTTCCAAGCAGTGGGGCCTCGGCGATTTCGAGCACGGCCTCGTCGCCGCGGCGAGCCTGTTCGGCATCCTGATCGGGGCCACCATGCTCGGCGGTCTCTCCGACCAGTTCGGCCGCAAGCGTATGTTCATCATCGAGATGGTGCTGTTCACCATCTTCCTGGTGCTGACGTGCGTCAGCCCCAATTTCACCTGGTTCGTCATCTGTCTCTTGGGTCTCGGGATCGCGCTCGGGTGCGATTATCCGACGGCGCACGTGGTGATCTCCGAAGCGATCCCGTCGGGGGCGCGCGGGCGGCTGGTGCTGTCGGCTTTCGGCTTCCAGGCGGTGGGCGCGCTGTTCGGCACCTTCGCCGGTTATCTGATCCTGGTGAACCATCCCGAGCTGGACGCTTGGCGGTGGATGTACGCGGCGGCGATCGCGCCGGCGGTCCTGGTGGTGATCGGGCGCTTCTTCATCACCGAAAGCGTGCACTGGCTGTTCGCCAAGGGACGCGTGAAGGAGGCCGAGGCCGAGGCCGCGCGGCTCCTGAGGCGCAATCCGCCCTATCCGAGCAAGATCAAGCTGAAAAAGAAGAAAGTGCCGAAGGCGGGCGTCCCGACACGCAAGCCGGAGACCCACTACGGCGTGCTGTTTAACAAGCAAAACCGGCGGGCGACGATCCTGGCCTCGGTTCCGTGGTTCCTGCAGGACCTTGGCACCTACGGCATCGGCATCTTCACCCCGACGATCCTGGCGGCGGCGGTCGGTCACAAGAAGGACCACGCCACCTCGATCGCGGACATCGTGCACAACGATCTCCTGGCCGCCCACGGTGCGGCCACCATCGACGTGCTCCTGATCATCGGCATCATCGTCGCCGTTCTGCTCGCCGACCGGGCGGGGCGGATCAAGCTGCAGATCATCGGCTTCATCGGTTGTGCGGCCGGCCTGGCCATCGCCGCGATGTCGACCTTCTTCACAGGGCCGAGTTCGATCTTCCTCATCTTCATCGGCTTCATGCTATTCAACTTCATGACCAACATGGGCCCGAATGCGCAGACCTACCTGATCGCGGGTGAGGTGTTCCCGATCGAGGTGCGCGGCAAGGGCGCCGGCTTTGCCGCCTCCTTCGCCAAAATCGGCGCGGTGATGACGGCGTTCTTGTTCCCGATCCTACTGGTGGACGTGGGAACGCAGGCGCTGCTCTTCGGCCTCGTAATCACCTCGTTGATCGGCGCCTGGGTGACCTGGCAGTTCAGGATCGAGACCGCCGGCAAAAATCTCGAGGAGCTCGACGCCGAGATCGACTCCGAGTACGCCCACGCACCGGCGTAGCCAGCCACGATTGACGCGTTCCCTTGGGAACGCAACCGCCCCGTCGGCGCTTGACAAGAGCGCTGGCGGGGCGATCCCTTTGCGGCGATCCGTTTTTTGCGCGAGAAGACGCTAAAAGGGTGCGAGGACCGATGAGCGACACTTCAGATGCGCTGTTCGACCGCTTGAAAACCCGCCGCGAGCAGTGGCGCGGGCGAACGCTCCGGGCGGAGTTCGCCTCAGATCATGGTCGTTTCGGACGCTATCATGTCGTTCTGGACGACCTCTTGTTCGACTACTCCAAGACCCATGTCGATCCCGAAACCCTCGATGTGCTGATTGAGCTGGCGGAAGCGGTCGACTTGCCCGGCTGGCGCGACAAGAAGCTCAACGGCGTCGCGATCAACACCACCGAACGCAGGGCGGTGCTGCACACGGCGCTGCGCGACCGGACCCCGCGCTCGTTTCGCGTCGGCGAGCAGGATGTGGCCACCGAAGTCGCCGACGTGCTCGCGCGCATGGAGACGTTCACCGACGCCGTGCGCGGCGGGACCATCCGCGGCGCCACCGGCGAGGTCTTCACCGACGTGGTGAATATCGGGATCGGCGGATCCGATCTCGGGCCGCGCATGGCGGCTCGGGCGCTCTCGCCCTATCGAGAGGGCGGGCCGCGGGTGCACTATGTGGCCAATGTCGACGGCGCCGATCTCGCCGATACGCTTGAAGGCCTCGATCCCGCCCGAACCCTGTTCCTGGTGGCATCGAAGACGTTCACGACCTTGGAAACCATGACCAACGCGGGCTCGGCACGGAGCTGGCTCGCGGAGGCGCTCGGCGAGGCCGCCGTTGCGGACCATTTCGCGGCCCTATCCACGGCGCTCGATAAGG
Source organism: Amorphus sp. 3PC139-8 (assembly GCF_040750475.1). Classification (NCBI taxonomy): domain Bacteria; kingdom Pseudomonadati; phylum Pseudomonadota; class Alphaproteobacteria; order Hyphomicrobiales; family Amorphaceae; genus Amorphus; species Amorphus sp. 3PC139-8. Next base: position 22,769 of record NZ_JABJVY010000029.1, read on the forward strand.
TGGCCGCCTTCGGCATTCGGACAGACCGGGCCTTCGGGTTCTGGGACTGGGTGGGAGGTCGCTATTCGATCTGGTCGGCGATCGGTCTTTCGCTTGCGCTGGCGATCGGGTTCAAGAATTTCTCCGACTTCCTGGATGGGGCAGCCGAGATCGACGCCCATTTCAGTTCCGCCCCGCTATCGGAGAACATTCCGGTGCTGATGGGGCTGATCGGCGCGTGGTACCGAGACGTCTGGGATTATCGCAGCCTGGCCGTGCTGCCCTACGATCAGCGGCTGGAGCACTTCCCGGCCTTCCTGCAGCAGCTCGATATGGAATCGAACGGCAAGCGCGTGACCCGCGAGGGCGAGCCGGTGGCGTATCCGACCGGGCCGGTGGTGTTCGGCGAGCCGGGAACCAATGGCCAGCACGCCTTCTATCAGCTCCTGCATCAAGGCACCGACATCGTGCCGTGCGAGTTCCTGGTGGCGTGCCAGCCGCATGAACCGTGCGACGACCATCATGCCAAGCTGGTCGCCAATTGCCTGGCCCAGTCGGAGGCGTTGATGCGCGGGCGGACGGAAGACGAGGCGCGTGCCCAGATGATCGCGGCCGGCGTTTCGCCGGTGGAGGCGGAGCGGCTTGCCCCGCATCGCACCTTCCCCGGCGATCGACCGTCGATGACGTTGATGTACCGCAAGCTGGATCCCAGAACGCTCGGTCGTTTGATCGCGCTTTACGAACACAAGGTCTTCGTTCAGGGCATCATCTGGGGTATCAATTCCTTCGACCAGTATGGCGTTGAGCTTGGCAAGGAGCTCGCGAGCGTGCTGCTCGGCCCGGTCGGTCGAGGCGAGCCCATGCATGAAAGCGACTCGTCCACGGCCGGGCTCGTAGACCATTTCCATGCGATGGCGGCTTTGTCCTAGCTCCACGGATGGACCAACCTTCCCCTACTCCCCGGGGCTTGCATGCTTTGTGCATGGCGCAGGCCGGTCCACGCTGTTTGTTCTTCTTTTCTGCGTTTCTTGGAGGCTTCCCATGAACGACATGTCCGCACCGAAATTCGGGATCGGCGCTTCGGCCCGACGGATGGAGGACAAGGCCTTCGTGACGGGCCATGGCCACTATATCGCGGACTATCAGCCGGAAGGGGCGCTGTTTGCCTTCGTGGTCCGCTCGCCGATCGCGGCGGGTACGTTCCGCATCACCGGCGGGCTCGACGAGGTGCGTGCCGCACCCGGCGTTCGGCTGGTGATGACCCATGCCGACATCGCCCATCTCGGCCCGCTGCCTTGCAAGGGCGTTGGCGCCCAGGTCGACGGCTCGGAGACGCGCGTTCCCGCGCGCCCGATCCTGTGCCAGGACAGAGTGCGGTTCGTGGGCGATCCGGTGGCCTTCATCGTTGCCGATAGCCAGGACGCGGCCGAGGATGCGGCCGAGCTATTGGAGATCGAATGGGAGGCGGAGCCGGCGACGACCGATCCGGCTCATACACTGGAAGGCGGCAAGCCGCTGGTCTGGCCGGAGTTCGGTTCCAACCTGGCCTTCACCTATGGCCATGGCGATCAGGCGGCGACGGACGCGGCGTTTGCCAAGGCGGAGAAGGTGGCCGAGCTGGAAATCGTCAACAACCGGCTGGTCACCAATTATATGGAGACCCGCGGCTGCGTCGCCGAATATGACACCGCCAGCGAGCGCTACACCCTGACCGTGGTCAGCCAGGGCGGTCACTCCATGAAGCGAATCCTGGCCGGTGACGTGTTCGGCATCGATCCGGAGCGCATCCATGTCGTCACGCCGGATGTGGGCGGTGGCTTCGGCACAAAGATTTTCCTCTACCCGGAATATCCGCTGTCGATGGTGGCCGCGGAGAAGCTCGGCCAGCCGGTGAAGTGGATCTCCACGCGAGGCGAGGCTTTCCTGTCCGACAGCCAGGGCCGCGACAACGTCACCAAGGCCGCAGTGGCGATCGACGCCGATGGCCGCTTCCTCGGCCTCAAGGTCAATCTGATCGCGAATATGGGGGCCTATCTCCACCAGTTCGGGCCGTTCGTCCCGCGCATCGGCACCACCATGTCGCCGGGCGTCTACGACATTCCCGCCGCGCACGTGACCGTGCAGGGCGTCTATACCAACACCGTGCCGATCGACGCCTATCGCGGCGCCGGCCGGCCGGAGGCCGCTTATGTGATCGAGCGCCTGGTGGAGGAAGCCGCTCGGGTAACGGGGCTTGCCTCCGACGAGATCCGCCGGCGGAATTTCATCGCGCCGGAGACGATGCCCTACACCACGCCGACCGGGCACACCTATGACAGCGGCGAGTTCGCGGGCCATCTCGATCGCGCGTTGGAGGTTGCCGACTGGGCCGGCTTCGAGGGCCGAGTGCAGGAGAGTGCGGCGCGCGGCAAGCTGCGGGGAATCGGTCTCACGACCTATATCGAGGCCTGTGCCTTTCCCGGTGGGGAGACGGCCTCGGTGGAGTTGGGCGATGATGGCCTGGTGACGCTTTTGATCGGTACTCAGTCGAACGGGCAGGGGCATGCCACCGCCTACGGACAGGTGATCGCCGACAAGCTCGGTATCGATTTCGAGCGCATCCGCGTGATCCAGGGCGATACCGATCGGGTGAAGACCGGCGGAGGTACGGGCGGCTCGCGGTCGATCCCGATCGGCCTGCCGTCGGTGAATGTGGCCTCCACCGAGCTTGCGGAGAAGATCAAGGCGATCGCCGCCGACCATCTGGAAGTCGGCACCGCCGATCTGGAGCTGGTCGACGGCAGCGTCCGTATCGTCGGCACCGACCGGGCAATGTCGCTCACGGAGGTGGCGGCGGCTGCCGGCGACAAGTCGCTGCTTACCGCGGAAAGCCGGGTGGAGCAGGAGCGGCCGACCTATCCCAACGGCACCCATATCTGCGAGCTGGAGATCGATCCGGACACCGGCAACGTCGCGGTTCTCGGCTACACCATCGTCGACGATTTCGGCGTGACGGTGAATCCGATCCTGCTGGCGGGCCAGGTCTATGGTGGCGTCGTTCAGGGGATTGGCCAGGCGCTGCTGGAAAACACCGTCTACGACGAGGAAGGCCAGCTCCTGTCGGCAACGCTGCTCGATTATGCGCTGCCGCGGGCAGACAACGTGCCGTTCTTCCACTTCGAGACCCGCAACGTGCCGACCACCTCAAACGCGCTCGGGATCAAGGGCGCAGGCGAGGCCGGTACCATCGGCGCGGCGAGCGCGGTAATGAACGCCATCGATGACGCGCTCACCCGCTCGATCGGGCACGTCCATGTGGACATGCCGGCAACGCCCGCCAAGCTGTGGGCGATCATCGCCGAGACGAGCAAAAAGGCGGCATAGAGCGTTCCCAGGAAAAGTGGGAACCGGTTTTCCGTTCGGGAACGCGTCAAAAAAATAGGCTTTTTCGCTCACGCCAGCTCGCTTTGCTCGCGGCTCCGCGTGGGCGGCCTATCGGCCGGCGCGCGGTTGCGCGCTGGCTTCGCGTTCCCAGGAAAAGTGGGAACCGGTTTTCCGTTCGGGAACGCGTCAAAAAAATAGGCTTTTTCGCTCACGCCAGCTCGCTTTGCTCGCGGCTCCGCGTGGGCGGCCTATCGGCCGGCGCGCGGTTGCGCGCTGGCTTCGCGTTCCCAGGAAAAGTGGGAACCGGTTTTCCGTTCGGGAACGCGTCAAAAAAATAGGCTTTTTCGCTCACGCCAACTCGCTTTGCTCGCGGCTCCGCGTGGGCGGCCTATCGGCCGGCGCGCGGTTGCGCGCTGGCTTCGCGTTCCCAGGAAAAGTGGGAACCGGTTTTCCGTGTCGCCGGTCAGGTGAGCCTCGAAATGACGAAGTCGGCGCGCGTTTCCACCGGCGCGCGCGGCAGTTCGACGAGGTCGTATCCGGCTGCGCCATAGGTTGCGACCATGGCGGCATGGGTGCGTACGGCTTCGTCGAAATCCTGCTTGCGCTCGTTGTCCCGACCGAAAATTTCCGACCAGGGCGGCGCGACGAATACCGTCGATGCGTAGCGATAGTGTGCAACCGCGCGCGCGACATGGTCGGGGACCGGCAAGCCGCACAAGGTCAGATAGCCGGCGACATCCGGCACGCCACGATCGAAGATCACCGGGCCGGCATGGACCAGGGCTTGCTCGTGGGAGCGGATTTCCCAGGACAGCATCAGTTCGGCAAAGGCGGTGCGATCAGCCCAGGGGAGCGCCGGTCCGTCGATGGCCGTCTGGGCGCGGATGATGGCGCGGCCGGCCTCTTCCGTCACCGGATAGCCGCGTGCCGAAAGGGCGTGCATCAGCGTCGTCTTGCCTGATCCGGGGCCGCCGGTGACGATGAAGAACGTCGATCCAGAGTTCATTCAAGATTCCATTTGTGACTGAGGGAGATGCGAGGTTGCGCGGGCGGGTAGCCCTGCGCCGGGGCCATGGCTGCCATCCGATGCGCGCGATTGTCGCAGAGTGGCGGCGGGTTCATATTTGAAACGTCCTGACTACCTGCGTATGTCGCCGGCTCGCGCCGCCTTGGATCCTCCGATGGCGACGGATTCGGCATACGTGCGCGATCCACGAGGCGACGACGTGCGCGTAACGAGCGAATTCGGGGGAGCCGCCGGGGCCGCCCCTGAAGCCAAGGAAGAGAGCCCCGAACCCGACGAACCGGTCGCCGAACCCATCGAAAAGACAGAGGGATCGGTGCGCGAAACGGGGCTTCCCGCGCCCCAGCTCAAGACGTTGACCGGCATCCTGATGAAGGTGCTGTCGGCGATGACCTTTTGCGGCATGCTGGCACTGGTGAAGGTCGTCGGCGAGCGCGTGCCGATCGGCGAGATCCTGTTCGCCCGCAACCTGTTCGGCCTGATCCCGGTCCTGATCATGGTTGCCTTTACCGGTTCGATGCGCGGCATCCTCAAGACCAAGCGGCCGTTCGGCCACATGAAGCGTGCGGTGATCGGCACCCTGTCGATGGGGTTTTGGTTCGCCGCCCTGACGCGTCTGTCGCTCCCCGATGCAACTGCGATTTCCTATGCCGCGCCCTTGGTCATGGTGGCGCTTGCCGCGCTGCTTCTTGGCGAGAAGGTTCGGATCTATCGCTGGTCCGCGGTGGGCGTCGGTTTCCTCGGCGTTCTGGTCATTCTCTATCCGCAGCTTTCGGCCGGCTTCGACCCAACCGGCAGTGCGCAGTCGGCCGGCGTGGTGTTCGCGCTCCTATCGGCGGTGCTGATGGCGCTGGTTTCCATCTTCGTGCGCGAACTCACAGCCACGGAGCAGACCGGCACGATCGTGCTTTACTTCTTTATCACGGCTGCGTTCCTCTCCCTACTTACCGCTCCGTTCGGCTGGGTGATGCCGACGGCGGAGGAAGCAGGCCTGCTGCTGGCGCTCGGCGTCCTGGGTGGGATCGGTCAGATCTTCCTGACCCAGGCTTACCGGTTCGCCGAGGCCTCCACGGTGGCGCCGTTCGAATATACGTCCATGGTTTGGATGGTGATCCTGAGCCTGGTGCTGTTCGGCGAGGCGCCGCAGCCGGCGGTGATTGTCGGATCGGTGGTCGTGGTCGCGGCCGGTCTCTATGTCATCTACCGGGAGCGCAAGCTCGGCCTGGAGCGCGGCGAGCGCGGGACGACATCCCCGATGAGAGGGTAAGAAGGTCCTTTTCGCTCACGCCAGCTCGCTTCGCTCGCGGCTGCGCGCGCGGCCTATCGGCCGGAGCGGCAGTCGCGCTCTGGCTCCGCAATCCCAGGCGAAGTGGGCACCGGTTCGCCGTTCGGGATTGCGGAAGAAACAAGCAATCCCAGGCGAAGTGGGCACCGGTTCGCCGTTCGGGATTGCGGAAGAAACAAGCAATCCCAGGCGAAGTGGGCACCGGTTCGCCGTTCGGGATTGCGGAAGAAACAAGCAATCCCAGGCGAAGTGGGCACCGGTTCGCCGTTCGGGATTGCGGAAGAAACAAGCAACCCCAGGCGAAGTGGGCACCGGTTCGCCGTTCGGGATTGCGGGAAAATGGGCCGGCGCGGGAAGTCTTGACTCAGATATCCCGACCGGCCATCCGGCGCGCGACGTGATCGAACCGGCCCGGCTCGGCGATCGCCTCGGCGGCATCGAGGCCGGTCAGCGCGCCGAATTTGAAGCCGTGGCCGGAATCCGCCGACAGGAGCACAGCCTTTCCCGATCGCTGCAATACGAAGCGGGACTCCGGCGCGACCGTGTAGAAGTTGGTCTGCGCGGATGTGACGGTGAAACGCTCTATGTCGCGGAACTTACCGCGATAGGCGGTGACAATCTCCCGGATCTTTTCCTCGCTCGCTACCCGTCCGGTGGCCGGATCGCCGGGGAGGGACAAGCGGCCGAGACCCAGTTTCAAAGGTAGCCCATCAACCGGGGCGATCCCCCAGAGATCGTCGAAGCCGCCGAAATCCACCCAGGACGGGGCGCCCTGCCAGGCCGTTGCCAGGTCCGCCGGGGGCTCGACATAGACGATGGTCGACGAGGTCGGCACTAGCTTCGGTGCACCGGGAAAGTTAAAGCCCGGCGCCGAAATGCCAGCCGCCACGATCACCACATCAGCGGCGAAGTCATTTCCTTGAGCTGTCGTGATGCGTACCTGGTCCGGATCGATTGCCGTCACCTCGGTCTCGGTCCGGATCTCCGCGCCGTTGGCGGTAAGCCAGTCGCGAAGGCCTTCCAGGATCCGGTTCGCCATCAAGGCGCCGCCAGTCGGAGTGTAGCTCACGAACCGGGCAGCGAGGTTCGGATCCAGATGAGGAAAGCGGGCGACGGCCTCGGCCGCCGTCATCCGCTCATGGGCGATTGAGAGACCGTCGAGGGTACGGCAGGCGGTATCGGCCCAGTCGCCTTCCTCGCTGGACACCGCGATCACACCGGTCTCGATCATATGGTGGGTGCCGAGATCGACCCACAACGCATCCCAGGCGGCGAACGCTTCCCCCATCCGTGCGGCATAGCCTGCCTGGTCGCCATAGTGCCAGCGGATCAGCCGATGATGATCTGAGGAGGCGGCCGTCGGGTTCGGGATCGGCCCCTTTTCCACGACGGTGACAGCAAAGCCGCGCCTAATCAGTCCCCAGGCGGTGGCGAGCCCGGTCACGCCGGCGCCGACGACAAGTGCTTTCGACATGAATGTTCTCTTACATGCGGAAGACGCCGAACCGGGTCTCCGGGATGGGGGCATTCAGGGCGGCGGAGAAGGAAAGCGCCAAGATACGCCGAGTCTCCGACGGGGCAATGACGCCATCGTCCCACAGCCGTGCGGTTGCGTAGTAGGGATGGCCCTCGGCCTCGTAGCGATCGCGGATCGGCGTCTTGAAGGCTTCTTCCTCGTCCTCCGACCAGGTGCCGCCGTCGGCCTCGATGTTGTCGCGGCGCACGGTGGCCAGCACCGAGGCCGCCTGCTCGCCGCCCATCACCGAGATCCGGGCGTTCGGCCACATGAACAGGAAGCGCGGAGAGTAGGCCCGCCCGCACATGCCATAGTTGCCGGCACCGTAGGAGCCGCCGACGATCACGGTGACTTTCGGCACCGCCGCGCAGGCCACCGCAGTCACCAGCTTGGCGCCGGCCCGCGCGATGCCGCCGGCCTCGTAGTCCTTGCCCACCATGAAGCCGGTGATGTTCTGCAGGAACAGGAGCGGGATCTTGCGTTGGCAGCACAGCTCCACGAAATGGGCTCCCTTTTGGGCGGATTCGGAAAACAGGATGCCATTGTTGGCGAGAATGCCCACAGGCATGCCATGAAGACGCGCAAAGCCAGCGATGAGCGTGGTGCCGTAGAGCGCCTTGAACTCGTCAAACTCCGAGCCATCGACAAGCCGGGCGATAATCTCGCGGGCATCATACTGACGGCGCAGATCTGTCGGCACCACGCCGTCCAGTTCGGCAGGGTCGTGCAGGGGGGCTCGCACGGCCGTCAGCGTCACGTCCGGCCGCTTGTCGCCGTTGAGATTGGCCACCAGCCGGCGCGCCATCGCGAGCGCCTGATCGTCATCGAGGGCATAGTGGTCGGCCACGCCGGAGACACGGGCGTGCACGTCCGCGCCGCCGAGATCCTCCGCGCTGACCACCTCGCCGGTGGCTGCCTTCACCAGCGGCGGGCCGCCAAGGAAGATGGTGCCCTGATTGCGCACGATGATGGTCTCGTCGGACATGGCCGGCACATAGGCGCCACCGGCCGTGCACGATCCCATCACCACGGCGATCTGGGGAATGCCGGCCGCCGACAGGTTGGCCTGATTGTAGAAGATGCGGCCGAAGTGTTCCCGGTCGGGAAAAACATCCGTCTGGTTCGGCAGGTTCGCCCCGCCGGAATCGACCAAATAGATGCAGGGGAGTCGGTTCTGGCCCGCGATTTCTTGGGCGCGCAGGTGCTTCTTGACCGTCATCGGGTAGTAGGTGCCGCCTTTGATGGTGGCATCGTTGCAGACGATCACGCACTCGCGCCCCTCCACCCGGCCGATGCCGGTGATGAGGCCGGCGCCGTGGATGGCGTCCTCGTACATGCCGTGGGCGGCGAGCGGCGAGAGTTCCAAAAAGGGCGAGCCGGGATCGATGAGCCGCATCACGCGCTCGCGCGGCAGGAGTTTTCCTCGCGCGATATGGCGGGATCTTGCTCGATCCGGCCCGCCTTTCGCGGCGGTCTCCCGCTTGGCCTTGAGGTCCGAAATCAGCGCCTGCATGGCAGCGTGCTGTTCCTGATAGAGCGGCGAGCCCGGATCGATCGTCGTCTTCAGAACTGCCATACGCGTCTCCCCGGTTTCGGCGTTGCCGTGTCCGATCCGCGTGCCGGCATCGTTGTGTCCCGGCAGCGAGGTGGACTTTTGCGATCCTTGACGGAGTCCGGCGGCGGGAGCAAGGCACCTCGCGCTTTGCTACTCCTCCGGGGAGACCTCGTTGCTTGCGAGCGAGCGGCGGATCAGGTCGCGCAGCATGACCTTGATCGTCTCGATCTCCTCCGGCCGGTAGCCCGCCAGCATTTCCGCTTCGTGCGCCTTGGCGATCTCGACCAGCGGGACAGCGTGGGCGCGTCCGGCGGGTGTGATGTGGACGCGCACGCGGCGACGGTCGTCGGTGTCGCCTCTGCGTTCGATCAGGCCTTGCGCTGCCAGCCGGTCGAGCACTTTCGACAGCCGCGGCTGGTTGAAAAGCGCCATCTCCGCAAGACGGGAAACCGATAGCCCGTCCACGTCCACCAGGCAGGCGAGCACCCGCCATTCCGCAATGCCGCAGCCGGTCTGCTTGATCCGCGCGTGGATCTCGGCGGAGTAGACGTGACTTGCCTGAGCCAGAAGATAGGCCATGTAGCCGGCGACGAAGGCTCCTTCCGGAGGGCCTTGCAAGGGAACGGTCATTCCGTCCGCGTCGCCCCTGCGGGCGCGTGCGCGCTTCGGTGGCATGGTGTTGCGTGTCTCCTCATCCTGATTCATAACTTTTCATGCAATTGTGGGGAAGCGCCCTTTATCAGGCACGGGTGAGGATATCGCCGTCATGCTGGCCGATCGAATTGAAGGAAAGTGGATCGACGCGTTCGGGGAGGCGTTCGAGGCGTCCGCCATCCATGCCGGCGAAAGCGTGGCGATCCTGTCGGAGACCCAGTCGCGCGAGCTCAATGTGCATCTGGCGGAGCTTGCGCTGCAGCGCATCGGCGTTCGTCCGTTCCACATCGTCGTTCCGACGCCGCGCAACCCCTGGGGCGTGATTGCGCGGTCGACCGGTGCCAGCCAGGCGCTCGGCGGGATGAAGCCGGTGATCGACGCGCTTGCGGCTTGCGATGTGGTGGTGGACGTCACGCTGGAGGGCCTGATGCACTCGCCGGAGACGCCGGCGATCTTAAAAGGCGGCGCCCGTATTCTGGTGATTTCCAACGAGCACCCGGAAGCGCTGGAGCGCATGCGGATCGATCCGGAGCTTGAAACCCGAGTGAAGGCGGCGGTCAAGAAGATCCGTGGCGCAACCACCATGACGGTGACGTCGGAGGCCGGCAGCGATCTCGCCGTGACCATGACGGGTGCCTCGACCGTCGGCGTCTGGGGCTGGACCACGCGCCCGGGCACGCTCGCCCACTGGCCGGGTGGCATCGTTGTCAGCTTTCCCGCCAAAGGCACGGTCAACGGCCGGCTGGTGCTCGCGCCGGGCGACATGAACCTGACCTTCAAGCGCTACTACGAGAGCCCGGTCACGCTCGTCATCGAGAATGACTACGTCGTCGCGGTCGAGGGAAAAGGCGTCGACGCCGATCTTATGCGCGACTACTTCGCCGCCTGGGGCGACAAGGAGGCCTATGCCGTGTCCCATGTCGGCTGGGGGCTGAACAAGGGCGCGCGCTACGATGCGCTGCAGATGTACGACCGGCGAGATACCAATGGCACCGAGCTGCGTGCCGTCGCCGGTAACTTCCTGTTCTCCACCGGCGCCAACGAGTTCGCCGGCCGCTACACCGCCGGCCATTTCGACCTGCCGATGATGCACACGACCATCAAGCTCGACGACGTCCCGGTGATCGAGGACGGCCGGCTGGTGGAGTAAACCTGCCTCCGCGAGCAAAGCGAGCCGGCGTGAGCGGAAAGAAGCATTCCTTTCTGCAAATCCCGGACGGAAAACCGGTGCCCACTTTTCCTGGGATTTGCGAAGCCAGCGCGCGACCGCGCGCCGGCCGATAGGCCGCCCTCGCGGAGCCGTGCGCGAAGCACACTGGCGTGAGCGGAAAACTTTACTTCTCAGCAAATCCCGGACGGAAAACCGGTGCCCACTTTTCCTGGGATTTGCTTAATCCTCTAGAAAATCCGCGCAGCGGGGTGCCGGCTGATCGCCCCACGGCATGATCGGCACGGTCGACGTGGAGTTCTTAGGGCTGCCCTCGATCAGCTTGTCGGAATAGACGAGATAGATCAGCACATTGCGCTCTGCGTCGCAGCCGCGCACGATGCGCATCTTCTTGAAGAAGAGCGAGCGGCGCTGGCGAAACACTTCGTCACCCTGCTCGAATTTGCCCGTGAAGACGACGGGACCGACCTGCCGGCAGGCAAGCGAAATGTCGGAGACTTCCTCAGCCACGCCGAACATGCCGGACACGCCGCCCTTTTCCGGCAAGGCGTAGTGACAGGCGACGCCCTCGATCAGCGGGTCGTCGATGCCGTAGACGGCGAGCTTATGGTCCGGCGTCAGCATGTTCCACTTGGTGGACTTGTCGAAGATCCGGTCCGGCTCTTCCGCGGCGGCGGGAGCGGCGATCAGCGCCGCCAGAACGGCGGCAACAAGCATCTTGGCAAGGGTGGACAGGGCCATCGGGCGTGAAATCCTCAAATCCGCGTCGTTGGGCAGATGGGGGCGCCGATCGTGGCCGACAAGCGCTGTGTCAGGCCGGGCCGACAGGAACGCCGTCTTGCTTGATCTTGGTTTCCGGCTCCACGTGGATCGTCACGATCGCACCGGGAACGCCGCGCTTGATTGCGGCTTCGATGCGGTCGCAGATGGCGTGAGAGGTGGCGACGCTCATCTCGCCATCGACCACCAGATGGAAAACCACGAACGTTTTCGGTCCGGCATGGCGGGTGCGCACATCGTGGGCCTGGATCGCGCCCTCGGCATTGTCGGTGATGAGCCGGGTGATCTCTTCCAGGAGTTCCGGCGCCACCGCCTCGTCCATCAGTCCGGCGACGGATTCCCGGATCAACCGCCAGCCGGACCAAAGAATGTTGATGGCCACCGCAATGGCCAAAAGCGGATCGAGCACCAGCCAGCCGGTGAGCGCGACCAGGCCGACACCGGCGAACACACCGGCGGAGGTCACCACATCGCTCATCAGGTGGCGGGCATCGGCCAAAAGTGCCGGCGAGCGTGCCTTTCGCCCCTCCTTGAACAGAAGGAACGCCCAGCCGGCATTGATCAGGCTCGCAAGCGCGGTGATCGCCAGGCCTTCTACCGGGGCGTCGATCGGCTCGGGATCGATCAGGCCACCATAGGCGGCCCGTACGATTGCGAGCGCGGCGACGACGATCAGAACGCCTTCGAGCACGGCGGAGAAATATTCCGCCTTGCTGTGACCGAACGGGTGATTGTCGTCGGCCGGCTTGGCGCTGATGTGAAGCGCGAGCAGGGCGCCGGCGGCCGCGGCAATGTTGACGATGCTCTCCAATGCGTCGGAAAGCAGCGCCACGCTGCCGGTGAGCCAATAGGCGAGATATTTCAGTGCGAAGACGAGGCAGGCCAGCACGATGCTGGCGCGTGCCAGCCGGACCGTGCCTTTGGCGGAGCCGGTCACGGCACCCTCTCCTAGGCCGCGTCGGCGGGCTTGGACTCGCGTGCCCAGATATTGGCCTGGACCACGTTGTCGTAGAATTGCTGGGCGCTGGCGTCCCAGGAGAAGGTCTCGGCGTAGGCGCGGCAGCGGTCCGAGGGAATGTCGAGGGCGGCGATCGCGGCCGCTCTCAGATCGTTGTCGAGCACGCCGCAACCGGAATCGCCGACCACGTCGATCGGGCCCATGATCGGGAACGCTGCCACGGGGACGCCCGCAGCCATCGCCTCCAACAGCACCAGACCCCAGGTATCGGTCAGGCTCGGGAACACGAACACGTCGGCGGAGGTGTAGTGGGCGACCAACTCGTCGCCAAACTTCGGTCCGGTGAAGATCGTGTCGGTGTAGCGCGACTTCATCTCGTTGAGCGCCGGCCCGGCGCCGACCACGACCTTGGTTCCCGGCAGGTCGAGCTTGAGAAAGGCTTCGATGTTCTTTTCGACCGAAACCCGCCCGACATACATGAAGATCGGCTTCGGGAGATCGAGAGCCGGCGGAACGTCCGGCCGGAACATCTCGTGATCGACGGCGCGCAGCCAATGGTAGAGATTGGTGAAGCCGCGCTCCGTCAGCGTCCGCTCCAGCGTCGAATTGGAGATCATGCAGCCGGCTCCGGAGTTGTGGAACCGGCGCACGAACGAATAGGTCCAGTCGAGCGGGATCGGCGCGCGGGCCGCGACATATTCCGGAAAGCGGGTGTGGTAGCTCGTGGTGTAGGGATGGCCGGCGGCCAGACACCAGCGCCGTGCCAGCATGCCGAGCGGTCCCTCGGTCGCGATGTGGACGAATTCCGGATCGAACGCTTCGATTCGGCGGCGGATCGTCGATGGCGAGGTCAGGCTGAGCCGGATCTCGCTATAGGTCGGCAGCGGCACCGAGCGGAAGCCGTCCGGCGTCAGCGTTTCCACTTCCACGCCGAGACGCTTCAGCCGGTCGATTGTGATTTGCAGCGTGGTGACCACGCCGTTCACCTGCGGATGCCAGGCATCCGTGACCAGAAGGAGCTTGCTCATGCGGCGGCCTGCGGTGCCGCCACGATCTTGGCGGCCGGCTTGGCGCCGATTTCGGTCCAGCGGATGAGTTCGAATTCGCCGTCCGCCGTCTCCGCGACTGCCGTACAGCTTTCGACCCAGTCACCGGTGTTGATGTAGTGCACGCCGAAATCCTCGTGCATGGCGGCATGGTGAATGTGGCCGCAGATTACGCCGTCCACGTCGCGGCGCTGCGCCTCTCCGGCAAGCGTGGTCTCGAACTTGCCGATGAAGTTGACGGCGTTCTTGACCTTCAGCTTGGCCCAGGCCGACAGCGACCAATAGGTGAGGCCGAGCCGGCGCCGGACGATGTTCACCCAGGTGTTGATTCCGAGTGCTGTGACATAGGCCCAGTCGCCGAGGAAGGCGAGCCATTTGGCGTGGCGCACCACGACGTCGAACTGGTCGCCATGAATCACCAGGTAGCGTCGGCCGTCGGCGCTCTCGTGCACGAAGCTGTCCATCACTTCGACGCCGCCGAAATGGGTGCCGAGATAGTCGCGTAGGAACTCGTCGTGATTGCCGGGAACGTAGATCACGCGCGCGCCCTTGCGCGCCTTGCGCAGAATCTTCTGCACCACGTCGTTGTGGGGCTGCGGCCAGTACCAGGACCGCTTCAGGCGCCATCCGTCGATGATATCGCCGACCAGATAGATGACATCGGCATCGTGATAGCGCAGGAAATCGAGCAGCAGCGCGGCCTGGCACCCGCGTGTGCCAAGATGCACGTCCGAAATGAACAGGGCGCGATAATGTCGAGGCTCGATCGGGTCTGGCATGGGCGTCCTATCGACCACGTCTAAGGTCCCGTTGACGTAGATACGGTGAGGCAGCGTCCGGCTCGCCAGTTCCAGCTTATCTCATCAACTCGATTCGGATTTCAACTGTGTGACGGGCTGAATATAGACAGGTCGGCTCAGAAGCGACGCGGTTGAACGCGACCCCTTGCCGCACTGCAACAATGGTGTGGAACTTGCTTTGGCCCAGCTCACGCAGACCCGGCAAATCCGGGAATCTCACGGGTGCTGCGCGGTTGACTCTCCCATTGGTTCATCCGTAGTGATAGCCCAAATTGCACGCCCGCTGCGACTTGGACTTGGCCGCATGGGCGCCGATGAGGCAACTCGATTGGAGCTTCGGAGGCCGCGTAGCCTGCCGGGCCTTTTTCCACGAGGGGATGAGAATGCGATCCATTTTGTGCGCGGCGCATGCTGGTGGGCAAGGGAAGACAACGCTTTCGCAGCTTGTCTATCTCGGGCTTCAGCGCTCCGGTGCCAACTACAAGCTCGCCTCCGCCGACTTCGTGGATGAAAGCGGCCGTTCCAAGATTGGCAAGATGTATCCGCAGCGCGTCACCGAATTCGGTGTCGGCGCGGAACTATCGATCGCCAAGAAGGCCAACGACATGAACGCGTCCCTGAAATATTGGGACCGGCTCGGCCGCAGCCTCCTGGAAGGCGGCATGGTCGTGGACCTGGGCGCCAACGTGGTCACCCAGGTGATCGAATGGGCGCGGGCGCGCCGCGTGAGCCAGATCTTCCAGTCGCGCAAGGCGCCGCCGGTGGACGTGATGCTCGTCTGCCGCGCCGAGAAGCACGCGATCGACGACATCTCCGACCTGGTGCGCACTTTCAACGACCAGGACGTGATGCCGATCTCGCGCATGTACATCGTCCTGAACGAGGCCGGCGGCAGCTTCACGTCGCTGAAGATCTCGCAGGAGCTGAACAAGATCGCCGAGAACCGGACGCTGCACTACATCAAGCTGCCGCGCTGCACCTCCGAACTCTGGCACCTGATGGAGCTGAACTTCGTCTCCTTGGAAGAGGCGCTGAACCTCTCCGAGGACGAAGCGGCCGAGAAATTCGGCATCGATATCTGGGAAGCGACGTCGGGTGTCGCCGATCTCCGGATCTGGTTCGACAGGGTCTACACCACGCTCAAGGAAGAGGGCGTGTTCGAAGGGGCCTGAGGCGGCCGATCCCATTTTGTTTCTTTTGAGAGGCCGGTGCTCATCGCGAGCGCCGGCCTTTTGCGTGTTTCGGGCGCTTGCGCTGCCGCGCCGAGCCGCCCAAAGTCGCTGACGGATTTGTGGGGTTGGAAACCGGGCCGTTCGAAGCCTGAAGGAAACGGAAGGAGTGTCGCGCGTGCTGTCGTCCGTCCTGATCGCCAATCGCGGTGAAATCGCCGTTCGCGTCATCTGTACCGCCAAACGGCTCGGGCTACGCACCATTGCGGTCTATTCCGAGGCCGATCGCGATGCCTTTCACGTCAAGCTTGCCGACGAAGCGGTCGCCATCGGCCCGGCGCCGGCGGCAGGGTCCTATCTCGATGGGGAGAAGATCCTGGCGGCGGCGCGTCGGACCGGTGCCGCCTGCATCCATCCAGGCTACGGCTTCCTGTCGGAAAACGCCGCTTTCGCGGAAGCCTGTGCCGCAGCCGGCATCGTTTTCGTCGGACCGCCGCCTTCCGCGATCCGGGCAATGGGGTTGAAGGATGGTGCCAAGGCGTTGATGGAGGCGGCCGGCGTGCCGGTGGTGCCGGGCTATCACGGCGACCGCCAGGAGCCGGACTTCTTGAAACAGAAGGCCTACGAGATCGGCTATCCGGTCCTGATCAAGGCGGTCGCTGGCGGCGGCGGCAAGGGCATGCGCCGGGTCGACAAGGCGATCGGATTCGACGAGGCGCTTGCAGCCGCCAAGCGAGAAGCCCAAGCGGCTTTCGGCGACGATCGCGTCTTGATCGAGAAATATGTGCTCAATCCACGCCATGTCGAAGTTCAGGTGTTCGCCGACAGTCACGGGCGGGCGGTGTCGTTGCACGAGCGCGACTGCTCGATCCAGCGCCGGCATCAGAAGGTATTGGAGGAGGCGCCCGCCCCCGGCATGACGCCGGAGCTGCGTGCGGCCTTTGGAGAGGCGGCCGTCGCCGCGGCGGAGGCCGTCGGCTACACCGGTGCCGGCACCGTGGAGTTTATTGCCGATGCCTCCGAAGGATTGCAGGCGGACCGCTTCTGGTTCATGGAAATGAACACCCGGCTGCAGGTGGAACATCCGGTGACGGAGGCCGTGACCGGCCAGGATCTGGTCGAATGGCAGCTTCGGGTTGCCTCGGGAGAGCCGTTGCCGGCGGGTTCCGACGAGATCGGGATCGATGGCCATGCGGTCGAAGTTCGGCTTTATGCGGAAGATCCCGACCAGGGCTTCCTGCCCTCGGTCGGGCGGCTCGATCTGCTTCGCTTCCCGCAAGGCGACGGGATCCGGGTGGACAGCGGCGTCACCGAAGGCGACAGCGTGACGGCCTTCTACGATCCCATGATCGCCAAAATCATCGCCCATGGCCCCACCCGCGAGGCGGCGTTAGACCGGCTTGCAAAGGCGCTTGCCGAAACCGTCGTGGCCGGCCCCAAAACCAATCTTGCCTTTCTGAGAGCGCTGGTCGATCAGGCGACCGTCCGCGCCGGCCGCCACGACACCGGCTTCGTGGATACCAATGCGGCGGCGCTGGTCGGTGGAGCGGTTGCCGATCCGGCGATCGCTGAGGCTGTCGCGCTCTTGTTTTCTCCGCCCTCCGAGCCGGTTCGCGTCGATGGCTGGCAGGATCCGTGGTCGACGACCGATGGGTTCGCGGTTTCCGGCGGGGTTGGGCGCGGCGCGCGGGTGCTGGTCGACGGTGAACCCTACGACGTGCACGTGAGCTGGGGCCCCGAAGGGGTCGACGTCACGTTCGCGGACGCTCGGTCGACCGGCGCACGTGAGGGCGCGGCCGTGAAGACGGACGGCGGGGTCTATGCTCTCGAAGGGGGGCGGGCAGTGCGGGTTGCGCGCTTCGATCCGCTCGAGGCGACCCTTGCCGATCTCGCCGGTGACGATCGCATCACTGCGCCGATGCATGGCAAATTGGTGGCGGTCTATGTCGTCGAGGGCGATACGGTCGCCAAGGGGGATCGGCTGTTCACCGTCGAGGCAATGAAGATGGAGCACACGGTGGTGGCGCCCGAGGCCGGTGCGGTCGTTTCGCTCTCCGCCGGCGAGGGAGATCAGGTCGCTCAAGGCGCGCCGGTGGTGGTGATCGAGCCGGCGGAGGCGTGAACCGGTCTCCGGTTTTCGCCCCGCGCTCTATCCCCAGATCATGAGCCGCATCGGCTTGTCGGCGGTCGCGTTCGGCGCCATTTTTCAGGTCCAATGACGCTGCATCTCATCAAGTTGTGCGTCGGCGCCGAGAGCGTCGACGACCTGGCCGGTTGGATCGCCCAGCGTGTCGCCGATCGTCGTGCGGCCGGTGCGGAGGAAGTGACGCGCCACGTCACGCGGATGACGCCGAAGCGCGGCGCGGAGATCGTCGGAACCGGCTCGCTCTACTGGGTGATCCGCGGCTTCATCCAGGCGCGCCAGCCGATTTTGCGGCTCGATCCACTGGTGGATGCCGATGGGGTGAACCGCTGTGCGATCATTTTGTCTCCAGAGCTGATCGCGACCCGACTTGCCCCACGGCGGCCGTTTCAGGGCTGGCGCTATCTGGCCGCGGAAGAGGCTCCGGCGGATCTCACGGGGGCAACCGGCGGCGACGACGTGCCGGAGGAGATGCGCCGGGAACTGGCGGAGCTCGGCCTGATCTGACCGGTTCCATTCTCCCCGCGGAAAAACGCGTTTGCGTCCAAAGGGCACCGGTTGCTCCAGATACGGCTGTTTTCGCCCTTTGCCTCCGTGGATCGATGCGCCATTTAAGGGACGTGAGCGAGAAAGAGCGACAGACCCAGCGCCCGATGACGCGACCGTCCCACGCCGAGGAGGCGGACCGGCGTCCCGCGAAGCGCTCGAGCCGCGCGGACATCGATGCTTTTGTCACGCGCGCCCATACGCTTGCGCCGACCTCTGAGACGCGGGGCCGGCTGATGTTCGCCCTTGACGCAACCATGAGCCGACAGCCGACCTGGGATCAGGCCTGCAAGATTCAGGCGGAGATGTTCGAGGAGACCGGCCGCATCGGCGGTCTGGACATTCAGCTTGTCTATTTCCGAGGCATCGATGAATGCCGCGCGTCGCGCTGGATCTCCGATGCCACGCGCCTGCGCGATATCATGACCAGGATCGACTGCCGCGGCGGTCTGACGCAGATCCGCAAGGTCTTGCGGCGGGCGATCGACGAGACCCGGCGCGAGCGGGTCCAGGCGGTGGTCTATGTGGGGGACTCCATGGAGGAGAATATCGACGAACTGTGCGCCCGCGCCGGTGAACTCGGCCTCCTGAAGGTGCCGGTGTTCGTCTTCCAGGAAGGCACCAATTCGGCCGCCTCCACCGCGTTCGCGGAGATCGCGCGCCTGTCGGGCGGTGCGCATTTGACCTTCAGCACCGGTGCGGCCGATGAACTCGGTCGGCTTTTGCGGGCGGTGGCCGTCTATGCCGCGGGCGGCCGCAGGGCGTTGGCCGACATGAGCGCCCGAGGCGAAGAGGGCGCCCGTCTCTTGATCGGGAAGCTCGGATAGATGCTGTGGTTGTTGTTGGGAACCCTCGCGCTCGGCGCCCTGGTGCTGGCGACGCGCGGCTTCGCCAACGCCGATCCGGCGGTTCTGGCGCGGCGGATCCGGATTGCCGGCGCGGTGGTGCTGCTGATCATAGCGGTCGGGCTGATGCTGCGCGGGCTGTGGCCGCTTGCCGGGCCGCTCGGCCTATTTGCGCTTTCGCTTTTGGGCTATGGCTCGATGCCGGGTCTGGGAGGCGGCTCCGCGAGCCGCTCCAAGGGCCAGTCGTCGTCCGTCAGAACCGACTATCTGAGCCTGACCCTGGACCATGACAGCGGCGAGATCGGCGGTCAGGTCCTGAAAGGCCGCTTTTCCGGCTTGCACCTGGACCAGCTTTCCGACGAGGATTTGACGACCCTGTTGTCGGAGGTCGCCGACGATCCCGACAGCGTCGTTCTAGTCGAAGCTTATCTCGACCGCCGGGCGCCCGGTTGGCGTGAACACGTCGACCAGGACGCGGGTCCGCGGCAGAGCGGCGCGACGAGCGCGGGCATCGTTGGCGAAGAGGAGGCCTACGAGGTCCTTGGTCTTGAGCCAGGCGCCAGCGAAGCGGAAATCCGCTCCGCGCACCGCCGGCTCATGAAGGCGCTTCACCCGGACCGGGGCGGCAGCTCTTTCCTTGCGTCGAAGATCAACGCGGCCAAGGATCGGCTTCTCGGCCGGCATAGCTGATACGCTTTCCATCCCCTCCAATTCCCCTCGGTCATTCCGCCGGCGCTTCTCCCGCGCCGGCAACAGTCCATCGGCTTGCGAAGTCCAGGCGCCACCGCGCGGTGCGGCGGGGCTCAGGAAGACGCGTCGATCGCCCAACACGAGACTTTCCGCTTCTTGAGTTGGGAGCAGGCCGCCCAAGCTTCCGACTTGCTGTTGAAGCCGGTGAAGCGTGCGCGGTAGAGCGTGGTGCCGTCGACATCGACGGGCTCGGTGTACAGATCGCGGTTGCCCAGAACGTTGCGATTCTTGCGCTGGGCATCGAGCAGCAGCGTGCGCGCCTTGCTCTCGCTGTCGGTCGCGGCGATCTGGACGTGCCAGCCGGAGACGACGGCGGCCGACTGGGCGGCGACCTGGCTGGTTTCCTCTTCCGGTTCTTCCAGGCTGTCGACGGATCCGGCGGCGGTGGTGTGCGCGGTGCGAACGGATGCGGCGTAGGCGGCGATCAGCTCCGGCGTCAGCCGTTGTTGCGGCTCCGGCTTCGGCGGAGCGATCGGCGAGCCCGGCTGAACCGCGGCCGCCACGGCGCGGGCGGCGTCGCTGTCCTGGACACTGTCAGGCTCGGCCAGCGCGAGCGCGACCGGCATGGCAGGCCGTGGGTCCGGCACGGGCACGTTGCGGGAGATCAGCACCGGCGTGCCGCCGCGGGTCGCCTTCGGCAGGTAGGTGTTGATCAGCTCGGTCATGTGCGCGTCGCGGGTCCGGCCGGTGCGGCCGCCGAACACGGCAGCGACGATGAAGCGGCCGTCGCGCTTGACGGAGGCGAGCAGGTTGAAGCCTGACGCGCGGATGTAGCCGGTCTTGATGCCGTCGACGCCGTTCACCTTGCCCAACAACTTGTTGTGATTGCGGTGGGTATGGCCGCGGTAGGTGAACGAGCGCGTCGAGAAGTAGCTGTAGTAGACCGGGAAATCCTGCTGGATCGCGATCCCGAGCCGGACCTGGTCGCGCGCCGTGGTGGTGTTGTTCGGGCTCTGTGGCAGGCCGTGGGCGTTATAGTAGGTGGTGTTCGACATGCCGAGCCGGCGCGCGGTGCGCGTCATGCGCTTGGCGAACGCGGCCTCGTTGCCGCCGATCTTCTCAGCCACGGCCGTCGCCACGTCGTTTGCCGACTTGGTCACCATCGCCCGGATCGCGTCGCGTACCCGAATCGTTTGGCCAGCCTTGAAGCCGATCTTGGACGGTGCCTCGGCCGCGGCATGGGATGAGACCGGAATCGGCGTATCGAGGGAGAGGCGACCGGCGCGCAGCTCCTCGAAGACGATGTAGAGGGTCATGATCTTGGTGAGAGACGCCGGATAGCGCTGCGCGTCAGCATGTCGCGCAAACAGCGTTTTTCCGGTTGCGCCATCGACCACCAAGGCCGCGTATTTCTCGTTCGCCTGGGCAGACGGAGCTGCCGTTGCGAGGAATGCAAAGCCGACGACGAGCGCCGCCGCGAACCTGACCAATGACCGTGCCCAGCCAGCGTTCGTCGAATTTCGCCCGCTACTCATGGAACACCCTTACTCGAAACGCGTGTTGTCGCCTCGGCCGACCACTCGTTCTGTGCAAGGTGCCGGCGCCACATCGGCGAACGGTAGGGGCAAGCGGTTAGCGGGGCGTAAACGGAATTCACACAGTCGGTCGGATTGCTGCAACGCAGCGATCAACTTGACGATGATTGTGCGGTGCGTGACACTGCGCGCACCGTCCATCCCAACCACCTGTTTCACCCGCGATATCTAAGGGGGCACAATGACCAACGGGTTCGACCAGATCCAGAAAATGAATCAGCAGGGTCTCGACCATGCGATGAAGTCGTTCGGAACGGCGTCGGAGAGCTTCCAGGCGATCGCGACCGAGCTGGCCGACTATTCCAAGAAGAGCTTCGACGAGGGTACGGCTGCGTTCGAGCGGGTGGTCGGTGCGCCGAGCCCGGACAAGGCCTTGGAAGCGCAGATGAGCTATATGAAGTCGGCCTATGAGGGCATGGTCAGCGAGATGACCAAGCTCGGCGAGCTTTATGCCGGCCTCGCCAAGGACATGCAGCAGAGCACCCAGGCCGCGTTCACCGGCGTGGTGGCGAAGTAGGCACGCCGGTCTTTCCCGATTTTCTGGGACGCATTGACAAGCCCGGCGCCAGCGCGCCGGGTTTTTTGTTTCCGGGGACGATTGGCCCCAAAGGGACAGGGTGCATTGCGCCATTGCGCGAGCGCCTTACAATGAGGGAAGCTGCTGCTTACATCAGGTGGCGACAAACGTCGCGCCGATCAAAAGCGCGGCAGCGGTTCGCGGCCGGTCGCAAGGGCTTGGAGATGGTCTTCGCCGGACAGAAGGGACGACCAGGCGCCATGTATGCGCCGACCGCGCGCCGAATGAGAGAGACCAAAGGCCGTTCCCACCATCGCGTGACTGAGGCGCCTTGGGAGCGGTCCACAACCCGACGGGCCGGAGCTTGCTGGACCCTTTTTCACAGTGTCACGACCGATCGAGCGCCATGTGGACTCAACCGATTGTGATGACGACCGCCTCGAACGACGACGACGATCAATCCGGAACCGTGGTCGTGACCCGGACCCGGCCGAAGACGAAACGGCCGAGCCTGTACCGGGTGTTGTTGTTGAACGACGACTACACGCCGATGGAATTCGTGGTCCACGTGCTGGAACGGTTCTTTCAGAAGAGCCGCGAAGAAGCCACCCATATCATGTTGCATGTGCACCATCACGGCGTGGGCGAGTGCGGCGTCTACACCTACGAAGTCGCGGAGACGAAAGTGACTCAGGTCATGGACTTCGCGCGAAAGCACCAGCATCCTTTGCAGTGCGTCATGGAGAAGAAGTGAGGAACCCTCGTGCCATCATTCTCCCGTAGCCTCGAAAAGGCGCTGCATCAGGCGCTCGCTTATGCCAACGAGCGCCACCAGGAATATGCGACGCTCGAGCACCTCCTGTTGGCGCTCGTCGACGATCAGGACGCGGCCGCCGTCATGCGGGCGTGCAACGTCGACCTTGAAAAATTGCGGCGGGACCTGGTCGAGTATGTCGATACCGAGCTCGACAACTTGGTGACCGACACCGGCGAGGATTCCAAGCCGACGGCTGGTTTCCAGCGGGTGATCCAGCGTGCGGTCATCCACGTCCAGTCGTCGGGTCGCGACGAGGTCACCGGTGCCAACGTGCTCGTGGCGATCTTTGCCGAGCGCGAGAGCCATGCCGCGTTTTTCCTGCAGGAACAGGATATGACGCGCTACGATGCGGTGAACTACATTTCGCATGGCATCGCCAAGCGGGCCGGCATGTCCGAGCCACGCTCCGCGCGCGGATCGGAAGAGGACCAGGCGACCGTGGAAGGTGGCGAACGGGCCAAGCGCAAGACCGACGCGCTGGAAGCCTACTGCGTCAATCTCAACGACAAGGCCGGCAAGGGGAAGATCGACCCCCTGATCGGGCGCGCCAGCGAGATCCGGCGCACCATTCAGGTGCTGTGCCGCCGGCAGAAGAACAATCCGCTGCTGGTCGGTGATCCCGGCGTGGGCAAGACGGCGATCGCGGAAGGCCTAGCCAAGCGCATCGTCGACGGCGACGTGCCGGCGGTTCTGGCGGACGCGACCATCTTCGCTCTCGACATGGGCGCGCTGCTCGCCGGTACTCGTTATCGCGGCGACTTCGAGGAGCGGCTGAAGCAGGTCGTGAAGGAGATTGAAGAGTATCCTGGCGCGATCATGTTCATCGACGAGATCCACACCGTGATTGGTGCCGGCGCCACCTCCGGCGGCGCGATGGATGCCTCGAACCTGTTGAAGCCGGCGCTGGCCTCCGGCTCGATCCGCTGCATCGGCTCGACCACCTATAAGGAGTATCGTCAGTTCTTCGAGAAGGACCGCGCCCTCGTCCGGCGCTTCCAGAAGATCGACGTCTCCGAGCCGTCGGTGCCGGACACGATCGAGATCCTGAAGGGGCTGAAGCCTTACTTCGAGGACTATCACTCGATCCGCTTCACCAACGATGCCATCAAGGCGGCGGTGGAGCTGTCGGCGCGCTATATCAACGACCGCAAGCTGCCGGACAAGGCGATCGACGTGATCGACGAGACCGGGGCGTCGCAGATGCTTCTGCCGGAGGCCCGCCGTCGCAAGACGGTCGGGGTGAAGGAGATCGAGGCGACGATTGCCACCATGGCGCGGATCCCGCCGAAGTCGGTCTCCAAGGATGACGCGGAGACGCTGCGCAATCTCGACGAGAACCTGAAGCGGGTCGTTTACGGTCAGGACGAGGCGATCGACAAGCTGGCGTCGGCGATCAAGCTCGCTCGGGCCGGCCTGCGCGAGCCCAACAAGCCGATCGGCAACTATCTGTTCTCCGGTCCGACCGGCGTCGGCAAGACGGAGGTTGCCCGTCAGCTCGCCGCCACCCTCGGCGTGGAACTCCTGCGCTTCGACATGTCGGAGTATATGGAGCGCCACACCGTCTCGCGGCTGATCGGTGCGCCTCCGGGCTATGTCGGCTTCGACCAGGGCGGTCTGTTGACCGACGGGGTCGATCAGCATCCCCACTGCGTGCTGCTTCTCGACGAGATCGAGAAGGCGCATCCGGACCTGTTCAACATCCTTCTGCAGGTGATGGATCACGGCAAGCTGACCGACCACAACGGCAAGCAGATCGACTTCCGCAACGTCATCTTGATCATGACGACCAATGCGGGCGCGGCCGATCTTGCCAAGCCGCCGATCGGCTTCAGCCAAAAGAAGCGGGAAGGCGACGACGCGGAAGCGATCAACCGGCTGTTCACGCCGGAGTTCCGCAACCGTCTCGATGCGATCATCCCGTTCCGCGGTCTGCCGACCGAGGTGATCAACCAGGTCGTGACCAAGTTCGTGCTGGAACTGGAAGCTCAGCTCGCCGACCGCAACGTCACCTTCGAGCTGTCGGATGCGGCGGTCGCGTGGCTCGCCAAGGAAGGCTACGACGAGCAAATGGGCGCGCGGCCGTTGTCCCGCGTGATTCAGGAGCACATCAAGCGGCCGTTGGCCGACGAGGTGCTGTTCGGCAAGCTGATGAAGGGCGGGACCGTGAAGGTCGACGTTGCCGAGAAGGAAGATGGCAAGACCGGCCTGACCTTGGAGGCGATCGCCGACGATACCGTCAAGGCGAAGCCGCCGGCCAAGCCGAAGAAGAACGCCAGCTCCAAGAAGGGCAAGGGATCCGGCGGCTCCGGCTCGGGCGGGTCTGGCTCAGGTGGCTCCGGCTCCGGCGGCCTGCCGGCGAAGCGGAACTCGAAGGGCAGCCTGGTGCCGAAGGTGCCGCTCACCCAATAGGCACGCGGCCGCGTGCGATGATCGAGGCGCCGGCTGTAAAACGCCGGCGCCTTTTTTGTGCGACAGCTCAGGACACGCGGAAAACCGCTTTCGGGAAGGGCGAAGCGGCGCATGGACGCTGTCGCGCCTGTCGCGAACGGGCTTTCCTCTGTCCCGACGGTTGGGTATCAGGGCGACACACGATATGCGTCGGCGCACCGTGCCGGCGGCTTTTCACGGTTGGCGCATGCGCGTTTTGATTCTCGATACCGCACTCGATGCCTGTCAGGCGGTGGTGGGCGACCACGCCGGCCTGGGCGCGATCGAACGGCGCGAGCCGGCGCGCGGCCAGGCAGAGGCAATCGTCGCGCTCGCCGATGCCGTGTTGCGTCGGGCCGGTTGGAGCTACTCCGATCTCGATCGGATCGCCGTGGTCGCCGGTCCGGGCAGCTTTACCGGGCTGCGCGTGGGGGTGGCGGCGGCCAGGGGCATTGCGCTGGTGGCGGAGTGCGAGCTGGTGGGGCTCTCCAGCCTTCTTGGCCTTGCTGCAAGCGTGCCGGACCGGGGGGAGCGAGGTGCGCCGATCGTCGCGGCGATCGACGCTCGCCACGATGCCGTCTACGGTCAGATGTTCTCGGCCGATCTGGAGCCGCTTGCCGATGCGCGCCACGTGGCGATCGCGGACCTGGTGGGGGACATCCCGGCTGGTGCAAGGATCGTCGGATCCGGCGCGGAGCCGATTGCAGCCGACCTCGTCGCCAAAGGAAAACCGGCTGGAGAAATCC
The DNA here is from genome assembly GCF_040750475.1 of Amorphus sp. 3PC139-8. NCBI lineage: Bacteria > Pseudomonadati > Pseudomonadota > Alphaproteobacteria > Hyphomicrobiales > Amorphaceae > Amorphus > Amorphus sp. 3PC139-8. The sequence continues at coordinate 48,392 of NZ_JABJVY010000029.1, forward strand.
TCGCCCTGCCGGCGGCTGCGCCCGAGGCTCTGCTTGCGCTTGCTCTCAATGCGGAAGCGACCGCCACGCCGCCGCGTCCGATCTACCTGAAGGCGCCCGATGCGCGTCCGAGCGGACCCGTGCTCGTGAAGTCGGCATGATCGGTTATCTGTTTACGCCGACACCGAAAATCATCGAGGAGGCGGGCCCGGACGACGTGGCCGCGATCGCGGCGATTCACGCTCGGTCCTTTCCTCAGGAGTGGACCGTCGACGAGCTCGCAGCGCTTCTGTCCAAGCCCGGCGTGGCGGCCTTGGTTGCCCGGCGCGGCAGTCTGTGGACGAGCACGCGACCCGTCGGTTTCGTGATCTATCGTCTCGCCGCCGACGAGGCGGAAATTCTGACGATCGCCGTCAGCCCGTCCCATCGCGGCGCCGGTGTGGGGGCCAATCTGGTCGGTGCGGCGCTTCGGCGTCTCTACAGCGATCGTGCGGCGCGTGTCTTTCTCGAGGTCGATGCGGAGAACGCAGCCGCACTGGCAATCTATCGTCGCTTCGGCTTTCAGATTGTCGGCCAGCGCCCGGCCTATTACGGTCATGCCGACGGCCGGAAGGGGCTGGCGCTTGTCATGCGGTGCGATCTTGGCTAATCGCGCCAGCAGGAAAAGACACGAAGTTGAGAGTTGCGTCGGCCCGACAGGCAGAGCCTCGACCCCAGAGGGGCGCCCGCCAGGTCGTCGTTTGAGTGTAGTTGGCGAGCCTCTCGCGCGATCAGGCGCGGAAGCTCGACAGGATCGTCGCGGGACGCAGGAACCGGGAGACTGGCCGGTGGCCGAAGAGGACAATCGTGGCCCCCAGGGCCTCGAGGAGCAATGCGTCGCCAACGGGATGCGCATGACCGAGCAGCGGCGCGTGATCGCGCGCGTGATCGAGATGGCGACCGACCATCCCGACGTGGAGGAGCTGCATCGGCGCGCCGCCGAAGTCGATGCGCGGATCTCGATCTCCACCGTCTACCGGACCGTGAAGCTGTTCGAGGATGCGGGAATCATCGAGCGGCACGACTTCCGCGACGGGCGCGCCCGCTACGAGACGGTCTCGGAGGAGCACCACGACCATCTGATCGATCTGCGGACGGGCAGGGTGGTGGAGTTCCGGCACGAGGATATCGAGCGGCTGCAGGAGAAGATCGCCCGTGAGCTCGGCTTCCGCCTGGTGGACCACCGGCTGGAGCTTTATGGCGTTCCGCTCGACGAGACGGACAAGAAGGCGCGCTGAGAAACCATGGGCGCAATCCGGGCTGTCCTGATCATCATCTCATTGACGCTCGTCACGCTGGTTCTGATCCCCGCCCAATATGTCGCGATGTGGCTCGGCTCCGAAAAGGTCGCGACCATTCCGCAGCTTTGGCATCGCATCACCACGCGCCTTTTGGGCATCAAGGTGGTTCAGCGGGGCACGCCGACGACGGAACGTCCTCTCCTGATCGCCTCCAATCACGTCTCCTGGCTCGACATCACCGTTCTTGGGTCGGTGATGCCGCTTTCCTTCATTGCGAAAGCCGAAGTGGCGCGCTGGCCGGTGTTCGGCCTGTTTGCCAAGCTGCAGCGGACGGTCTTCGTCGATCGCACCCGTCGCCATGCGACCGGCAAGGTGGCCGGGGCGATCGCCGAGCGTCTGCGCCATGGCGACGTAATGGTGCTGTTTGCCGAAGGAACCTCCTCGAGCGGAACCTTCGTGCTGCCGTTTCGCACCGCGCTTTTAGGGGCAGCCAAGGACGCTGTTGCCGGCGAAGGCGAGCGGATCTGGGTGCAGCCGCTCGCGATCGCCTATACGCGGCTCTACGGTCTGCCGCTCGGCCGCTATCGCCGGCCTCTGGTCGCCTGGTATGGCGACATGGACATGGCGCCACATCTCTGGCGCGTCCTGAAAAAGGGGCCGATCGACGTGGAGCTCACCTGGGGAGAGGCGGTCTCGTTCGGGCCTGGGACCGATCGCAAGGAGATCGCGCGCAAGGCCGAGGAGATCGTGCGTCAGGCCACGATCCGGGCGCTTGCCGGGCGCGCCGACGATGCCCGTCGGCCAGCGCTTCCCGCCGGCTAGGGTCATCGGCGGCTGCCTTCGAAACTCAGGGCCGTGGGCGGGTTGCGGCATCGTCTTGTCCTTGCATTTCCATGAGAATGCAGGGACGGTCGAGCATGGCCTTGAATCGTGAAACCGGGACGGTCGACAAGAATGCTAAGTGGCGGCGACGCCGGCTTTGGATCTATGTCGCGATCGGTCTGGTTGCGATCGCCGCCTTTGCGGGTTTGAGCGCGCTCGACGTCGTCGAATTCCTCTACACCTACAGCCATCGCTCGCCGCTTGGGCCGTTCACCCATTTCGTCAACCTGTTCATCGTCACGACCCTGGCTCTGATTGCGGTTCTGGCCGTCTATTCGCGCGACTTGAAGCACGAAATCGCCCGGCGCCAGGAGGCCGAGGGTGAGGTGGTCCAGCTTGCGAGCTATGACCCGCTGACCGGGCTGCCGAACCGGCGTAACTTTCTGCAGACCTTCGACGAACAACTTAAGGAGACCGGACGCAGCCGACAGGGGGTATCGCTGATCGTGTTGGACCTCGATCGCTTTCGGGCGATCAACGATCTCTACGGCCATAGCGGTGGCGACCACGTCTTGCAGGAGATCGCCCAACGCTTAAAGCGGGTGGTGCGCCCGCCTCACCGGATCGCGCGGCTGGGGGCGGATGAATTCGCGATCCTGCTGGTCGGGGTCGACGACAAGCAACTCGTGCGCACGGTGCGCCGCCTTCTAAAGGAGGTCGGCCGACCGATAACGTTGGCGGCGCGCCCGGTCTCCGTCACCGCCAGCGTCGGGATCGCGCGTGCACCGCGCGACGGCACCCACGGCGAGCAGCTTCTGCAGCGCGCGGACCTCTCGATGGGCAGGGCGAAGTCGAGCGGCCGGAACACCTACGCCTCGTTCGATTCCGCCATCGATTCCGAAGCGCGCTATCGCATGTCGCTGGAGATGGATCTGCCTCAGGCGCTGGAGCGCAACGAGATCGTTCCCTATTTCCAGCCCTTCGTGGACTTGGCCAGCGGTGCGGTGGTCGGCTTCGAGGTGCTGGCGCGCTGGCACCATCCCCGGCACGGGCTGGTCGGCAGCGAGGCCTTCATTCCGGTCGCCGAGGACGCGGGAATGATCGGCAAGGTATTCGCGCACATTCTGGAGGAGGCGAGCCTGGCGGCCATGGAATGGCATCCGCCGGTGATCATCGCCGTCAATGCCTCGCCCTCTCAGTTCGGTGCCCGCGCCATGGTGAGCACCATTCTGGATTCCCTGGAGCGCACCGGCCTTCTGCCGGAGCGGCTGGAGATCGAGATCACCGAAAACGCGATGGTGCAGGATTTCTCGCTGGCGCTGGAGATCGTCGGCTCGCTGAAGGAGCTCGGTATCTCTATTGCGCTCGACGATTTCGGCACCGGTTATTCCAGCCTTCGACATCTGCACGAGATTCCGATCGACAAGATCAAGATCGACCGTTCTTTCGTCAGCCAGCGCCGGAGCGGAACGGTGGCGGCGACGGTGGTCGATCTCGTCATTGTGCTCGGCCATAGTCTGGGTCTGAAAGTTACGGCGGAGGGGATCGAAATCCTGGAGGATGCGCTTTGGCTGAAGGAGCGGGGGTGCGATCTCGGCCAAGGCTACCTATTTTCCGAGCCCGTGCCGGCGTCTGCGGTGCAGGCGCTGCTTGATGCCGGCGAGCGACCGCGCGGAGCGATTATTTAGGGCGCTTCCGGAGCACGAACCGGTTTCGACTTCGCGTGGAAACACGTCAAAACAAGCACTTGGAGCGGATTCTGCGACATCGTTCATTTCGTTGCTGCTCTGAGAAGGCTGGAACCTCATTCCGTCCGCGCGCTTCGCCCTTGCGTTCAGGGTAGATCTGCGGCACGCGGAGGGGAGCAACAGAAGCAGTGGCGATGACCGGGTCCAAGCGCGTATTCATTAAGAGCTACGGATGCCAGATGAACGTCTACGACGCCGAGCGCATGGGTGAGGCGCTGGCGGCGGAAGGCTATCAGGCGACCGACACGATGGAGGACGCCGATCTCATCCTCCTGAACACCTGCCATATCCGTGAGAAGGCGGCGGAAAAGGTCTATTCGGAACTTGGCCGGATTCGCCAGCTCAAGGACGCGCGGGCCGGGGCGGGCAGTTCGCTGTCCGTGGGCGTTGCCGGCTGTGTCGCCCAGGCGGAAGGCGAGGAGATCGTGCGGCGTGCGCCGACGGTCGACTTCGTGGTCGGTCCGCAGGCCTATCACCGGCTGCCGGATCTGGTTCGCCGTGCCGCGGTCCGCCCGGGTGCCGTCGATATCGATTTCCCGACCGAGGACAAGTTCGACGCGCTGCCCTCCCGCACCAAGCCGGGGGTGATTTCGCGCGGCCCGACGGCGTTCCTCACGGTGCAGGAGGGCTGCGACAAGTTCTGTGCCTTCTGCGTGGTCCCCTACACCCGTGGCGCGGAGGTCTCGCGCCCGGTGGAGGCGATCGTGCGGGAGGCTCGAGAGCTTGCGGCGGCGGGGGTGCGTGAGGTCACGCTGCTCGGCCAGAACGTGAACGCCTATCATGGCGAGGGGCCCGACGGACGCACCTGGGATCTGGCCCGGCTGCTCTATCGCTTGGCGGAGATCGAAGGCCTTGCCCGGCTGCGCTACACCACGAGCCATCCGCTCGATATGACCGACAGTCTGATCGACGCGCACCGGGATCTGGATGCGCTGATGCCCTATCTGCATTTGCCGGTGCAGGCCGGGTCCGACCGGATTCTCGCCGCCATGAACCGGCGCCACGAGGCCGACGCCTACGTCCGCCTTATCGAGCGGATCCGTGCGGCGCGGCCGGATATCGCGCTTTCGGGTGACTTCATCGTCGGCTTTCCGGGAGAGAGCGACGCGGATTTCGAGGACACCATGCGGCTCGTCGAGACGGTCGGCTACGCGTCGGCCTACTCCTTCAAATATTCGACTCGTCCGGGAACGCCGGCGGCCGGTCGCGGCGACCAGGTGCCGGAGGCGGTCAAGAGCGAGCGGCTGCAGCGGCTGCAGGCGCTCCTGAACACCCAGGCGGATGCCTTCAATCGCTCCATGGTCGGCCGGCGCTTCGACGTGCTTCTGGAGCGGGCTGGCCGCAAACCCGGCCAGCTCACCGGGCGTTCGCCCTATCTCCAGCCAGTGCATGTGGATGCGGCTGCCGGTGCCATCGGCGATCTCGTCGAGGTGGCGGTGACAGAGGTGGCAGGCCATAGCCTGTTCGCCGAGCCGATCGGGAAAAGGGAACCGGCTGATCGGCGACTGGCTGCCGGAGGCGTCGCTTGACGGCGGGCAAGCGCCCCCAGGGCGACCGTCCGAGTGTGCCGGCCTCCGACACGACGCACATCGTGCTCGCCTTTGACGACAACCGTCTCGTTGGCGAGCTGTTCGGCCAGTTCGATCAGCATCTGGCCTTGATCGAGCAGCGGCTCGGGATCGACGCGGTCGCGCGCGGCAATCAGGTGACCATCAAGGGCTCGCATGATGCCTGCGAAACGGCGCGCACCGCCCTGGAAGCGCTCTATCAGCGACTGAAGAAGGGCCACGACATTCATCCCGCCGATGTGGAAGGGGCGCTGCGCATGGCGGAGGCGTCCGAAGGTCAATTGAGCTTGCCCACGCTGGAGCGCGACGGTCGCCTTGCGTTTGCCCAGGTGTCGACCCGCAAGCGGACCGTGGTCGCCCGCTCGCCGGCACAAGACGCCTATATTCGCGCAATGGACCGGGTCGATCTGGTGTTCGGCCTCGGCCCGGCCGGTACCGGCAAGACCTTTCTGGCGGTTGCCTACGCGGCAACGCTCCTGGAGCGCGGCGATGTGGCCCGGCTGATCCTCTCGCGGCCGGCGGTGGAGGCCGGCGAACGGCTCGGCTTCCTGCCCGGCGACATGCGCGAGAAGATCGACCCCTATCTGCGGCCGCTCTATGACGCGCTCTACGAGATGATGCCGCCGGAAAAGGTGGAACGGGGCCTGCAGTCCGGGATGATCGAAGTGGCGCCGCTCGCCTTCATGCGCGGGCGTACGCTCTCCAACGCTGCGGTGATTCTGGACGAGGCCCAGAATACCACCTCCATGCAGATGAAGATGTTCCTCACCCGTCTTGGAGAAAACTCCAAGATGGTGGTGACCGGCGATCCGAGCCAGGTCGACCTGCCACCGGGCCAGGTATCGGGTCTGAAGGAAGCCGTCTCGGTGCTGACCGACGTGCCGGGTATCTCCATCGTTCGCTTCACCGATGCCGACGTGGTGCGTCACGAGCTGGTGGCGCGCATCGTCCGCGCCTACGACCAGACCAGCCGGAACGAGATCGCCGAGCGCAGCGAGCGCCAGCAGGCCCGCCGTCCCAAGCCGGCGCAAGAGGCGGAGCCGGGCGAGGAATGACCGCAGATGCCGGCCCGGCGCTTCCGCAAGGGCTGACCGTGGAGGTGGTCCGTGCCGCGGAAGGTTGGGCGTCGGAAACGGATCTGAGCGGGCTTGCCGAAGCAGCGGTGGCCGCCGCCTGCGCAGTGATCCGGTTCGAGGCGCCGCAATCCAGCGATCTTGCTGTGCTGTTCGCCGACGACGCCCATGTCCGCGATCTGAATGCACGTTTTCGCGGCAAGGACAAATCAACCAACGTTTTGTCTTTTCCGGGCGATATGGATGGCGGCGGGCCCGAGGCGACCCATCTAGGGGACATCGTGCTGGCGTACGAGACGGTCGCTGCGGAGGCAAAGGACGAGGACAAGCCGTTTGACCATCATCTTGCCCATCTGGTTGTCCATGGCTTCCTGCATGTCATTGGATACGATCACGAGGATGCGGTGATGGCCGAGGAGATGGAAGGGTGCGAACGAGCCGCGCTGGCGCGCCTCGAGATCCCCGATCCATACGGCGATGCTCCGCTGGCGTGATGGCGCGCATGTTGCATACAACCTTGGACTTCGCGCATCCTGTCAAGGTTGACGGCTGCGCCGGCGGGGTGCCGCCCGGGGCGGAGTGAGGTCGGGGCATGTGGCATGATCGGCTGCTGCCATCCGATTGACGTATGACTTGACGATAGTGGCCGGCGGATGCCGGCAGAGGAGTGACGGGCGACACGGGAATGAACGACGAGCCTCAGAGTACCGGCGCGACCGCGCCGCGCCTCGATGACCAGGAACCGGAACCGCTTCAGCAAGAAAGCGAGGACACCGGATCGGGGCAGGAACGGTCGCAGGACGGCTGGTTCGAGCGGTTGCGCTCGGCGGTCGGCCTGAAAACGAATGGCTCCCTGCGGGAAAATCTCGCGTCGGCGCTTGCCGAGGAGACTGATGATCCGACCGCCTTCAGTCCCGAAGAGCGTCGGCTGCTTCACAACATCCTCCATCTGCGCGAGGTGCGCGTCGACGATGTGATGGTTCCGCGCGCGGATATTGACGCCGTGGAGGAGCATGTCGGGCTTGGCGAGCTTTTGAAGAGTTTCCGCGAATCCGGCCATTCCCGCATGCCGGTCTATCGCGAGACCCTCGACGATCCGATCGGCATCGTGCACATCAAGGACGTGATGGCCTTCATCGCCGAGCATGCCATTACGATCTCCGCCGACGGCCCGGCCTTGGATCTGCGTCAGGTCGATCTCGACATTCCATTGGCGGAAATGCGCATCGTGAGGCCGGTTCTGTTCGTGCCACCGTCGATGCCGGCGGCCGACCTGATGGCCAAGATGCAGGCGACCCGCATCCAGATGGCGCTCGTCATCGACGAATATGGCGGAACCGACGGCTTGGCCTCGCTGGAAGATCTGGTGGAGACCGTGGTCGGCGACATCGAAGACGAGCATGACGAATCGGAAGAGCCGATGATCGTGCGCGTGGGAGAGGACGTGTGGGTGGCGGATGCCCGCGTCGCCCTCGACGATGCGCAGGAGACCATCGGGGAGGACTTCGCGGTCGGCGAACACGGGGAAGACGTGGATACGCTCGGCGGGCTGGTGTTCGCGCTGGTCGGCCGTATTCCCGTGCGCGGCGAGTTGATATCGTCGCCCGACCTCCCGGACTTCGAGTTCGAGGTTCTGGACGCCGATCCACGGCGCATTCGGCGGTTGAGGCTCTATCGTCGCCGGGCGAACGCCCGTCCCGCTCGCAAGCGGGTGGACGCCGCAACGCGGGTGCCTGAATCGGCCGACACGTGAGCGCCGTCCGCCGGCTGACGCGGTGTCAGGGGTGGCGGCGTTGGGGGGCTGCTTTCGTCGCGGGTGCGGTGTCGGCAGTGGCGATGCCGCCGTTCGACATGCCGCTGGTCCTGGTCGTCACCTTGCCGGCGTTGGTTCTGCTGCTTGATGGGGCGAACGATCGAGACGACCGCCCGGCCCTGCGGCGACGCGTGCGCGCAGCAGCCGCGGTCGGGTGGTGGTTCGGTTTTGGATACTTCCTCGCCGGGCTGTGGTGGATTGGATCCGCCTTTCTGGTGGAAGCCGATGTTTTCGGCTGGATGTTGCCGTTCGCCGTGGCGGGTTTGCCGGCGGGGCTTGCCCTCTTCTACGCCGGGGCCACGGCGCTCGCTGCGCTGTTTTGGAGGGCCGGCCCGGCCCGGATCGTGGCGCTCGCCGTCGGCTTCGGCGCGGCGGAATGGCTGCGGGGTCATGTGCTGACCGGCTTTCCCTGGAACGCGCTGGGCTACGCGCTGACCGCAAATCCGGCGACGATGCAGACGGCTGCGCTCGTTGGCGTCTATGGGCTGACATTGCTTGCGGTGGCTATTTTCGCGGCGCCGGCCGCCTTGATCCGCAACGGCGGTTTTGCCGGGAGAGGGGGTGTCGCCTATGCGCTCGTTGCCGTTGCGTTGCTTGTCGGGCTTACCGCCTTCGGGCTCGAACGGCTTCAAAACGAAAGCCGCGTAGCAGAGCCGCCGGTTGCGCTGCGCATCGTCCAGCCGTCGATCGACCAGGCGCAGAAATGGAACCCGGATTTCCGCGACCAGGTTTTCGATCGCTATCTTTCATTGTCGCGCACGCCGCCTGCGAACGGCAGACCGTTGCCGGACGGATTGGTTACGATCTGGCCGGAATCGGCGATTCCCTTCTTCCTGACCGACGCACCGGCCGCCGTCGACGCCATTGCCGACCTGCTTCCGCCAGAAGGACGGCTCTTCACAGGCGCGGTACGCTATCAGCGGGCGGCGCCGGGTTCGTCGGACGCCGATTTTTTCAACAGCATCTTCGAGATCGACCCCGCCGGCGCGCTTCGGCTCGTCTACGACAAAGTGCACCTGGTGCCGTTCGGGGAATATCTGCCGTTCCAGGATGCGCTGGAAGCGATGGGCCTAACGCAGTTGACCCAGCTTCCAGGCGGCTTCTCCGCTGGCAATTCGGTGGCGCCGATCAAGCTCGATCGCCTGCCGGCCTTTTCCGCCTTGATCTGCTACGAGGTGATCTTTCCCGGCAACATAGTTGAGTTGGATGCCCGTCCGGGCTGGCTTTTGAACCTGACCAACGATGCCTGGTTCGGCAACACGCCCGGTCCCTACCAGCATCTGCGCCAGGCACAGGTGCGGACGGTGGAGGAGGGGCTGCCGCTGGTGCGCGCGGCCAACACGGGCATTTCCGTGGTCGTCGATCCTTATGGCCGGATCGTGGATCGGCTCGCCCTTGGCGAGACGGGGGTGATCGACGCGGCCTTGCCCGCGACGATCGCGCCGCCTGTCTATGCGCGTTTCGGAGACATCCCTTTCTTCGCAACTTTGGCGATTGCGGCGCTGTTTCTGGCATTTAGCGACCGGGGTCGACGTAAGCGAGATTGACGCGGCAGGGCGCACGCGGACATTATCCCTCCTCTCCGAGAGGCCCGAGCACGGGATGAGGAAGAGTGGGCTCCGGCTTTTCCATCCGCATCCCGCTCAAACGCATCAAAAACGATCATGGTTTCTGATCTCGGGTCGATTCTGCCCGAAATCGCCGTGGTCTAGAGCAGGATCGATCCGCCATGGCCGTGAAGAAGGCGCCGAACCCGGTCGATATCCACGTGGGTTCGCGCGTGCGGATGCGCCGGATGATGCTCTCCATGAGCCAGGAACGGCTCGGCGAACAGCTCGGCGTTACGTTCCAACAAGTGCAGAAATACGAAAAGGGTTCGAACCGGATCGGCGCCAGCCGGTTGCAGCAGATCGCCCGCGTGCTGCAGGTTCCGGTGGCTTATTTCTTCGAGGATGCGCCCAGCGAGACGCCGGCCGAAGGGTTCGCGGAGGCGCCGTCGGCCTCCTATGTCACCGATTTTCTGACCTCGGGGGAAGGTCTGGCGCTGACCCGCGCCTTCGTGCGCATTTCCGCCCCCTCGGTCCGCCGCCGCGTGATCGACCTTGTTGAAGCGATCGCCGCCCAGGAAGCCGATCGCGACAAATAGTGTGCTGATTCCGACTTATGGGCAGTTTCCCATAATGCGGGTGAAATTCGGCTTGACCGACCCAGGGAAGCTTGCAAAAAACCGCCGCCGCCCGCGCGTTGCGGTATGCCTGCGTCTGTCACCGTGTCGGTCCCGCCTCACGCGGAAAAGCGGGTGCCGGTTCGCCGTCCGGAAACGCGTCAAAATAATGAGTTAGTGCCGGCCTGCTTTTTAGTGAAAAGCGGAGCGGCCTTTGTACGCCGGAACGGGTCCGGCGCCATTTGAGGATCAGGTCGTGCCGCACGAAACCTATCTCTTTACAAGTGAATCCGTCTCCGAAGGCCATCCGGACAAGGTCTGCGACCGCATTTCCGATACCGTCGTCGATGCGTTCCTCACCGAAATGCCGGAGGCGCGCGTCGCCTGCGAGACCCTGGCCACGACCAACCGCGTCGTGATCGCCGGCGAAACCCGCGGTCCGGAAACGATCACGCACGACTACATTGCGCATCTGGCCCGGCTGGCGATCCGCGACATCGGCTACGAGCAGGACGGCTTCCATTGGCGGACCGCCGATATCGACGTGCACTTGCACGCCCAGTCGGCCGACATTGCCCAAGGCGTCGATTCCGCCGGCAACAAGGACGAAGGCGCCGGCGACCAGGGCATCATGTTCGGCTATGCCTGCCGGGAGACGCCGGAGCTGATGCCGGCGCCGATCTTCTATTCTCACAAGATCCTTAAGCTGCTGGCCGATGCGCGCAAATCGGGCCGCGAGCCGGCGCTCGGCCCGGACGCCAAGAGCCAGGTCACCATCCTCTACGAGCAGGGCAAGCCGGTGCGGTGCACCCAGGTGGTGCTGTCCACCCAGCATACCGATCCCGCGCTCTCTTCCTCCGAAGTGCGCCGCATCGTGGAGCCCTACATCATGGCCGCGCTGCCGGATGACTGGGTGAACGAGGATACCGTCTGGCACGTGAACCCGACCGGCAAGTTCGTGATCGGCGGGCCGGATGGCGACTGCGGTTTGACCGGGCGCAAGATTATCGTGGACACCTATGGCGGTGCCGCGCCCCATGGCGGCGGCGCCTTTTCCGGCAAGGATCCGACCAAGGTCGACCGTTCGGCGGCTTACGCTGCGCGATATCTGGCGAAGAACGTGGTGGCGGCGGATCTCGCCGACCGGTGCACCATCCAGCTCGCCTATGCCATCGGCGTGTCGGAGCCGCTCGCCGTCTATGTCGATCTGCACGGCACCGGCAAGGTTTCCGAGGCGTCCGTCGAGCGCGCCTGCCGCGAGGTGATGAACCTCACCCCGCGCGGCATCCGCGAACACCTGAAGCTGAACCGTCCCATCTATGCCCGCACCGCCGCATACGGCCATTTCGGGCGTCCGGCGGAGCCGGATGGCGGCTTTTCCTGGGAGAATATCGATCTCGTCCATGCCCTGCGCGACGCGGTCCGCTGACCGCGAGCCCACGACCGACGACGATCCGGCGCTTCGCGGGGCTGCCGCGGAGCGTCAACCGCGTACCCTGTTCGGGCGTCGCAAGGGGCACCCGCTAACGGCGACCCGCGCGGCGTTGTTCGACACTGTGCTTCCGCGCCTTGCCGTGCCGCTGAACGCCGATCGTATCGACGATCCCGCCGGGCTGTTTCCCCACGCGGTCGCAGCCTTGCGCGTGGAGATCGGCTTCGGCGGCGGCGAGCATCTGGTCCACCAGGCCCGCACCCATCCCGAGATCGGCTTCATCGGCTGCGAACCGTTCGTCAACGGAATGGCGAAGGCGCTTGCCGCCGTCGACGAGGCCGGGCTTTCCAATGTGCGGCTTCATTTCGGCGACGCGGCGGAGGTGCTCGATCGGCTGCCGGCTCACTCGGTCGCCGAGGTGGATCTGCTGTATCCCGATCCTTGGCCCAAAAAACGCCATTGGAAGCGTCGGTTCGTTGGGCCGGATAATCTCGACCGGCTGGCGCGGGTGATCGTGCCCGGCGGCCTCTTCCGGGTCGCGAGCGACATTCCCTCCTATATCGAATGGACGCTTCAGCACGCCCATGCCCATCCGGCGTTCCGCTGGACGGCACGCACGGCCGACGATTGGCGCATGCCTTATCCCGGATGGCCGGGTACCCGCTATGAGGCCAAGGCGATCGAGGCGGGACGCGTGCCGGCCTATCTGACGTTCGAACGGGTCTGATCCGGTTACCGAACGCAAAGAAGGGGAGCGCCGGGCTCCCCTTCTTCAGTCTGCGGGAAAGCCCGTCTTTCAGGTAATGCCGTAGGCGGCCACGGCCGCCAGGTTCACGATATCGGAGTCCTTCGCGCCGAACGGCACGATCTGGACCGGCTTGTCGAGTCCGACCAAGAGCGGCCCGAGTACCATCGAGCCGCCCATTTCCTGCAGCGTCTTGGTGGTGATGGAGGCGGCGTCGAAAGTCGGCATGACCAGCACGTTCGCCGGACCGGACAGCCGGCAGAACGGATAGGCGGAGCGCATGATTTCGCCGTTCAGCGCGACATCGGCGGCCATTTCGCCGTCATACTCGAAGTCGACCCGGCGGGAATCTAGGATTCGCACGGCGGCCTGCACCCGGCTTGCCCGCTCCCCCGGCGGATGGCCGAAGCTCGCATAGGTCAGGAGCGCGACCCGAGGTTCGTAGCCCAGCCGGCGCGCGACATGGGCGGCCTCCTCGGCGATATCGGCCAAATCGTCGGCGCTCGGGTCGTCATGGACGGCCGTGTCGGCGACCAGCACCGTGCGACCGCGAGCGAGCACCATGGAAACGCCGATCATGGTATGGCCCGGCTTCGGGTCGACCACCCGGCGCACCGCGTCGAGGGCGACCGAATAGTTCCGGGTCACGCCGGTGACCATGGCATCGGCATCGCCAAGGGCGACCATCAGGGCACCGAAGAAGTTGCGGTCCTGGTTCACCATGCGCTGGCAGTCGCGCCAGAGCATGCCTTTGCGCTGCAGCTTGGAGTAGAGATAGTCGGTGTAGTCGCGGTTGCGGCGCGACACCGCGGCGTTGATGATTTCCAGACCGGGCTTGATGTCGAGGCCGGCGGCGAACGCCTGCTCGCGGACCCGCTCCTCGCGGCCGATCAAGACGGCGGTGCCGAGATCCTGCTGGACGAAGCTCGCGGCAGCCCGAATGACGGCCTCTTCCTCGCCCTCTGCGAACACCACCCGCTTGGGCGATTGGCGCACCTTGGTAAAGATTCGCTGCAGCGAACCCGCGACCGGGTCGCGCCGGGCCGACAGGCCCTCGGCATAGGCCTTCATATCGACGATCGGATGCCGGGCGACACCTGATTCCATCGCCGCGCGGGCAACGGCCGGCGGCACCACGGAGATCAGCCGCGGATCGAACGGCACCGGGATGATATATTGCGGGCCGAAGCGGGGCCGGTTGCCCTGGTATGCGGCGGCAACCTCGTCCGGCACGTCCTCGCGGGCGAGCTTGGCGAGCGCCTCGGCAGCGGCGATCTTCATCGGCTCGTTGATGGCGGTCGCACGCACGTCGAGCGCGCCGCGGAAAATGTAGGGAAAGCCGAGGACGTTGTTGACCTGGTTGGGATAGTCGGAGCGGCCGGTCGCGATGATGGCGTCTTCGCGCACGTCGGTCACTTCCTCCGGCAGGATTTCCGGATCCGGGTTGGCCATCGCGAAGATGATCGGGTTGGGCGCCATGGAGCGCACCATCTCCCGCGTCAGCGCACCTTTCACCGACACGCCGAAGAAAACGTCGGCTCCCTCCATGGCGTCGGCCAGCGTGCGGGCGTCGGTCGGCACTGCATGGGCCGACTTCCACTGGTTCATGCCCTCGCTGCGGCCCTCGTAGATCACGCCTTTGGTGTCGCAGAGGATGACGTTGGTGTGGGGCACGCCCATCGCCTTGACGAGCTCGATGCAGGCGATGCCCGCCGAACCGGCGCCGTTGCAAACGATCTTCAGGTCTTTGAGGTTCTTGCCGGTCAGATGGACGGAGTTGATCAATCCGGCGGCTGCGATGATCGCGGTGCCGTGCTGGTCGTCATGGAAGACGGGGATGTCCATCAGCTCGCGCAACTGGCTTTCGATCAGAAAGCAGTCGGGCGCCTTGATGTCTTCCAGGTTGATGCCGCCGAAGGAGGGGCCGAGATAACGCACGCAGTTGATGAAGGCGTCGACGTCGGTGGTATCGACCTCCAGGTCGATGGCGTCGATATCGGCGAACCGCTTGAACAGGACGGACTTGCCTTCCATCACCGGCTTGGAAGCCAGCGCGCCGAGATTGCCCAGGCCGAGAATGGCCGTGCCGTTGGAGATCACGGCGACGAGATTGCCGCGCGCGGTGTAGTCGAAGGCGCGGTCGGGATTTTCTGCGATCGCCCGCACCGGGACGGCGACGCCCGGCGAATAGGCCAGCGACAGGTCGCGCTGGGTTGCCATCGGCTTGGTCGGGGTGATCTCGAGCTTGCCCGGCCGTCCCCGCTGGTGGAACTGCAACGCTTCCTGGTCGGTAAAAGCCGGCCGCGTTCGGCTGCCGTCGCTGGTCATCGGATCGCGTTTCCTTGAAAAAATCTGGCGCGGAAAATACCGGCGATGGGGATCCGGGAGGGCCCGGCGCCGGCGCGAGCGGGGACCTTACTGCCGCGCCCACCGGCTCACAAGCAAAGAGCGTTGCCGATGTCGGGCCCGGCAAACGTGAAAAGCGTTGGAGGAGCATGCGCGTGGCGGTGAATCCGGCGCGCCACTTTGCTAAACCCGTTGGCGAAACGGACGCGATCGAGGCCATGGACGCAGAAGCACCAACCGGCGGCGGCAAGCCGACGCCGATGATGGAACAATATATCGAGATCAAGGCGGCCAACCCGGACTGCCTGTTGTTCTATCGCATGGGCGACTTCTATGAGCTGTTCTTCGACGATGCGGTCGAGGCCTCGCGTGCGCTCGGCATCACGCTCACCAAGCGCGGCAAGCATCTGGGCGACGATATCCCGATGTGCGGCGTGCCGGTGCATGCCGCCGACGACTATCTTCAGAAGCTGATTGCGCAGGGTCATCGCGTCGCCGTCTGCGAGCAGACGGAAGATCCGGCCGAAGCCAAGAAGCGCGGCTCCAAGTCGGTGGTGAAGCGAGACGTGATCCGCCTGGTCACGCCGGGCACGCTGACTGAGGAGACGTTGCTCGATGCCGGTCAGGCGAACCATCTCCTGGCAGTCTCCCGGATGAAAGGTGCTGGCGACGATGCCGCCTATGGGCTCGCCTGGATCGACATCTCCACCGGCTCGTTCCGGGTAGCGGAGACGGTCGGTGGTTCCCTTGCCGGCGAGATCGCCCGGATCGATCCGCGCGAGATCGTGGTTGCCGAACAGGCGATGGACGAGCCGGAGATCGAGCTTGCCGC
The DNA here is from genome assembly GCF_040750475.1 of Amorphus sp. 3PC139-8. Classification (NCBI taxonomy): domain Bacteria; kingdom Pseudomonadati; phylum Pseudomonadota; class Alphaproteobacteria; order Hyphomicrobiales; family Amorphaceae; genus Amorphus; species Amorphus sp. 3PC139-8. Next base: position 64,194 of record NZ_JABJVY010000029.1, read on the forward strand.
CTCCTATGTCGACGCATCCCTGACGCCGCTCCCGCGGGCGCTGTTCGACGGGGCGACCGCGGAGACGCGGATCGCGCGCTATTTCGCGGTCGCCTCGACCGACGCGTTCGGGGCGTTCTCCCGCGCGGAGCTCTCCGCCGCTGCGGCCGCCCTTGCCTATGTGGAGAAGACCCAGATCGGCGTGCGTCCGCCTCTCGATCCGCCGGCGCACGATGGCGGCGGGTCGACCATGGCGATCGATCCGGCGACCCGGGCGAACCTGGAGCTGGTGCGTACGCTGTCCGGCGAGCGCAAAGGCTCGCTGATCGCCGCGATCGACCGGACCGTGACGGGGGCGGGAAGCCGGCTCCTGTCGGAGCGAATCGCAAGCCCGCTCACCGACCCCGACCGCATTGCCGAAAGGCTCGATGCCGTCGGCTTTTTCGTGGAGGACGATGTCGCCCGGGCGGAAATCCGCGGTGCGCTCGCCGGTGCGCCGGACATGCCGCGAGCGCTCTCTCGTCTGGCGTTGGATCGAGGCGGACCGCGCGATCTGGGAGCGATCCGAGAGGGGCTTGCGACTGCGCGTCTCGTGGCAGACCGCCTTGGCCGCGAGGAGGTTCCGTTGCCGGCCGAACTGACCTCGATCCAGGAGGTGCTGAAGGGCATACCCGACGCGCTGCTCGGCGATCTGGAAACCATGCTGGAAGACGAACTTCCCGTCACCGGCCGCGATGGCGGGTTCGTGAAGAAGGGCGTTGCCCCGGATCTCGACGAAGCGCGGACGTTGCGCGACGAGAGCCGGCGCGTGATCGCCTCGCTGCAGGCGAGCTACGCCGAGGAAACCGGCATCAAGTCGCTCAAGATCAAACACAATGCCGTGCTCGGCTGGTTCGTGGAAGTGACTGCGCTTCACGCCGAAAAACTCATGGCGGAGGTTCAGATCGGTACCTCCAAGTTCCGCCACCGCCAGACCATGGCGGGTGCGATGCGCTTCACCACCATCGAGCTCGCCGAGCTGGAAGCCAAGATCGCCAGCGCGGCGGACAGGGCGCTCGCCATCGAAACGGAGATTTTTCGCCGGCTAAGGGATGATGCCGTCGGCGGCCAGGAGACGATCAAAAAGGCCGCCCAGGGGCTCGCTCGCTTGGATGTGGCGGCGGCCCTCGCAGAACTCGCAGCCGATCAGCGCTATTTGCGTCCGCATGTCGATCGCTCGCTGCGCTTTGAGATCGTGGGCGGTCGACACCCCGTGGTGGAGCAGGCGCTGGCGGCGGCCGCCGCCGATCCGTTCGTGGCGAACGACTGCGATCTCTCTCCGGACGGGGGTGGCGACGCCGGCCGGATCGTGCTCGTCACCGGGCCGAACATGGGCGGTAAATCGACATTCCTGCGGCAGAACGCGCTGATCGCGATCCTGGCCCAGGCCGGCTCGTTCGTGCCGGCGGAAAAGGCGGAGATCGGTGTGGTCGACCGGCTGTTCAGCCGGGTGGGGGCCGCCGACGATCTTGCCCGTGGCCGCTCCACCTTCATGGTGGAGATGGTGGAAACCGCAGCGATCCTGAACCAGGCCGGCCCTCGTTCTCTCGTCATCCTGGACGAGATCGGGCGCGGCACGGCGACCTATGACGGGCTATCCATCGCCTGGGCGGCGATCGAGCACCTGCACGAGGTGAACCGCTCGCGCGCGCTGTTTGCGACCCACTATCACGAACTGACGGCACTTGCCGACCGTCTGGCGCGCTGCGCCAACGTCACCATGCGGGTGAAGGAATGGAAGGGCGACGTGGTGTTCCTGCACGAGGTGGTGTCCGGCGCGGCTGATCGCTCCTACGGCATCCAGGTCGCCAAGCTCGCCGGCCTGCCGAAAGCGGTGGTGGCGCGGGCGCGCGATGTGCTCGACCAGCTGGAGGCGAGTGACCGGAAATCCGAGCGCAGCGAGCTCGTCGACGACCTGCCGCTGTTTTCCGCCTCGCTTCGGACCGTCGAAGCTAAGCCGGCTCATGATCCTGTGCGCGACACTCTCGCCGAAATCCATCCCGACGACATGAGCCCGCGCGAGGCACTGGAAGCGCTTTACCGGCTGAAGGCGGTTGCCGGTGCCAAAGGGGAGGGCCAGTGATGCCCAAAGGCTATTGGATCGGCCGTGTCACGGTCACCGACACGGAGGCCTACAAGCGCTATGTGGAGGCGAACGCCGAGGCGTTTTCCGCCTATGGCGGTCGCTTTCTGGTCCGCGGCGGGTCGTTCGACGTGCCGGAAGGGACGGCGCGCGAGCGCAATGTGGTGATCGAGTTTCCGTCCTATCAGGCTGCGCTCGATTGCTGGCATTCGCCGCAATATCAGCACGCCCGGTCGCTTCGTCTCGACGCCGGCGACACCGATCTGGTCGTGATCGAAGGCTATGACGGGCCGCAGCCCGGTGAGGCATAACGACTGTCGGGATAAGCGATCCACGTTGCCCCAACCGGCGGCGGTGCGATAGAACGCGGCGAACCAATTGTATCGGCAAATCTTTGATGCCGGTTCGAAACACCGAGTGAGGAAGCGATGGATACCATGCGTCTCGTCGTCGTCGGCGCCGCCGGCCGGATGGGCCGCGTGCTCATCCGCGCTATCATCGAAACGCCGGGTGCGGTGGTTGCTGGCGCATTGGAGCGGCCGGGTGCGCCGGAGATCGGCGAGGATGCCGGTGCGCTTGCCGGTCTGGCCCCCCTCGGAGTGGCCGTCACCGACGCTCCGGAGGCCGCATTTGCCGCCGCCGACGGTGTCATCGATTTCACCATTCCGGGCGCAACGATCGCTTTTTCTGAGATGGCGGCGAAAGCTGGCATCGTCCACGTGATCGGCACCACCGGTCTGAATGCCTCCGGCGACGAGCAGATCGCGGAGGCCGCTAAGACCATCCCGGTGGTGAAGTCCGGCAATATGAGCCTGGGCGTCAATCTCGTCGCCGGGCTGGTGGAAAAGGCCGCCCGCGCGCTCGGGCCGGCTTTCGATATCGAGATCCTGGAGATGCACCATCGGCGCAAGATCGATGCGCCGTCGGGCACCGCGCTGCTTCTGGGCGAAGCGGCGGCGAAGGGCCGAGAAGTGGATCTTGCCGACCACGCCGTCTATGCCCGCGAGGGCCACACCGGTGCGCGACCGGACGGGGCGATCGGGTTCGCCACCCTGCGCGGCGGTACGGTTGTCGGCGAGCACGAGGTGATCTTTGCCGGCGAGGGCGAGCGCGTGGTGCTCGGCCACGTAGCCGAAGACCGCTCGATCTTCGCGCGCGGCGCCGTCCATGCCGCCCTGTGGGCACACGGGCGCGAGCCGGGTCTCTATTCCATGGCGGACGTGTTGGGTCTCAATGACTGAGCAAAGCCAGGAAAAGTGGGAACCGGTTTTCCGTCCGGCTTTGCGCGGAAGAAACCAAAGCCAGGAAAAGTGGGAACCGGTTTTCCGTCCGGCTTTGCGCGGAAGAAACCAAAGCCAGGAAAAGTGGGAACCGGTTTTCCGTCCGGCTTTGCGCGGAAGAAACCAAAGCCAGGAAAAGTGGGAACCGGTTTTCCGTCCGGCTTTGCGCGGAAGAAACCAAAGCCAGGAAAAGTGGGAACCGGTTTTCCGTCCGGCTTTGCGCGGAAGAAACCAAAGCCAGGAAAAGTGGGAACCGGTTTTCCGTTCGAAATTGCGAGAAAACAAACCGTTAGAATAGGTGAGCGGACGTCGGACATTTTCCGATCCCGACTTTCGGCCCCAATCGTCAATCTCAGGAGCAGACTATGGATCGCCTTCTTGTCCTCGTTCGCCACGGCCAGAGCGAGTGGAACCTGAAGAATCTCTTCACCGGCTGGCATGACGTGGGGCTCACCGAAAAGGGCGAGGCGGAGGCCAAGAAGGCCGGCGAGATCCTGAAGGCGGATGGGCTGAGCTTCGATGTTGCCTACACCTCCGATCTGAAGCGGGCGCAGGACACGCTCACCATCATCCTGGACGAGCTTGGCCAGGCCGATCTGCCGACCATCAAGGATCAGGCGCTCAACGAGCGCGACTATGGCGATCTGACCGGCCTCAACAAGGATGACGCGCGCGCGCGCTTTGGCGAGGAGCAGGTGCACATTTGGCGTCGTTCGTTCGACGTAGCGCCTCCCGGCGGCGAGAGCCTGAAGGACACTGCGGCTCGGGTGCTGCCTTACTACGAAGCGGAGATCAAACCGCGCGTGCTGGCCGGCGAGCGTGTGCTGGTCGCCGCCCATGGTAACTCGCTGCGCGCCCTCATCATGGAGATCGAAGGGCTTTCGGGCGAGGAGATCGTCAAGCGCGAACTCGCCACCGGCGTGCCGATCATCTACCGGCTGAACGAAGACGGTACGGTCGCACAGAAGCAGGACACGGCGGTCTAAGATCTGTCGGATTCCGGGCGAGAAGGGCGGTAGTCGGTTTTCTCCTACTTTTTCCAATCGCCGCTCATTCCCGCTTTCGCGGGAATGAGCAACCGTGTCTGCTATGTGGTCGGTGCGCAGGCCGTCTCGGCGTCGCGGATGATG